>JAJDNI010000028.1 GCA_022340755.1 Gemmatimonadota bacterium | reverse complement strand
GCGTCCCGGGGTTACGACGTGCTCCTCCTGGAGCAGAGCGACTTCGGGAAGGGCACGTCCAGCCGCTCCACGAAGCTCATCCACGGGGGTGTCCGCTACCTGCAGCAAGGCAACGTGCCGCTGGTCATGGAGGCCTTGAAGGAGCGGGGCATCCTGCGGGCCAACGCCCCCCACCTCGTGCATGACCTCCCCTTCGTGGTACCGAACTACAAGTGGTGGGAGGCGCCGTTCTACGGCATCGGCATGCGCGTCTACGACGTCCTCGCCGGGAAGTACGGATTCGGCAAGTCGAGGAACCTCTCCTTGGATCAGACCGTCAAGCGGATTCCCACCATCGAGACCGACGGCCTGCTCGGGGGAGTCATCTACCACGACGGTCAATTCGACGATGCTCGCCTCCTCATCCATCTGGCCATGACGGCGGTGGAGCAGGGTGCGGCCCTGGTGAACTACGCGCGGGTCACCTCGCTCCTGAAGCACGAGGACGGATTCGTCGCCGGCGTGCGCATCCAGGACGAGGAGACCGGCGAGGAGCTTGAAGCCCGGGGCCGCGTCGTGGTGAACGCCACGGGAGTGTTCAGCGACGGGGTGCGACGCCTCGACAACCCCGACGCCAGACCGATCATCCAGCCATCTCAGGGCGTCCACGTGGTCCTGGACCGCTCCTTCCTCCCGGGAGAAGCGGCCATCATGGTACCGCATACCGACGATGGGCGGGTGCTCTTCGCGATACCCTGGCTCGACCGCGTCCTCATCGGAACCACCGACACCCCGGTGGACAGCCCCGCGCTCGAGCCGCGGCCCTTCACAGAAGAGGTGGAGTTCATCCTGAAGCACGCCCGCCGCTATCTGGCCAAGGACCCCAGCCGCGAGGACGTGCTCAGCGTATTCGCGGGACTGCGCCCCCTGGTGGCCGCGGACGACAAGGCGGAGACGTCACAGATCAGCCGGGAGCACGCCATCCGCATCTCGGACTCGGGGCTCCTGACCATCGCCGGCGGCAAGTGGACCACGTACCGGAAGATGGCCGAAGACACGGTGGACATGGCCGAGACGCTGGGGGACCTCGAGCAGCGGACGTGTGTGACGAAGGAGCTGAACATCCACGGCTTCCACCGCCACGCGGAGAAGTTCGGGGCATGGGCGGAGTACGGGTCCGATGCCACCGAGATCGAGAAGATCGTCAACTCGGAGCCCGGGATGGACGGCACCGTACATCCGCGGCTCTCTCTCCGACGCGGAGAGGTGGTGTGGTTCGCTCGCGAGGAGATGGCACGTACCGTCGATGACGTCCTCGCGCGCAGGTCGCGGTCGCTCCTGCTGGACGCCCGTGCGGCCCGCGACGCGGCTCCGGCGATAGCGGAGATCCTCGCCTCGGAGCTCGGGCGCGACCCGAGCTGGGTCGAGGCCCAGGTGCAGGAATTCCAGGATCTCGCGGCGGGTTACCTGCCGGCCTGAGCTAGACCTGCCAGGTCGACTTCGTCCAGGCGGAGCAGGGTCGACGGCGTCCACGAGACAGGACAGCGGAGGCCTCGGCAGGAGGTACGGCGACGATCCGGGAACCTCCTCGCCTACTACGCACAGGCGCACCGACGGTTCGACCGGTATCATGGACGTGCGCAACGCTCGCGGCGTCAGCGAACACCTCGGAATTCCGGACAACGGCCATGCGTCGCTTCCTTCTCTCCTGCACCGTCATCGTTTCCGTTCTGTTGCCGGCAGTTCCCACCCCCTCGAGGGCACAAGGATCGGCACAGGCGCCTCCCGATCTCCTGGACAGGCTCACGTTTCGCGGCATTGGCCCCGCCACCATGGGTGGCCGGGTGGACGACGTGGCCGTCTACGAGGGTCGTACCGCGACGTTCTACATCGGCGCCGCGACCGGGGGAGTCTGGAAGACCGTGAACAACGGTACCACCTGGGAGCCGGTCTTCGACGGTCAGGACGTCTCGTCCATCGGTGCCGTCGCCGTCGCACAGGACGATCCGGACATCGTCTGGGTGGGCACCGGGGAGGACAACAATCGCCAGAGCTCGTCCTGGGGCTCGGGTGTCTACAAGTCCACGGACGGCGGTCGCACCTGGAAGAACGTGGGCCTGAAGGAATCGCGGCACGTCGGCCGGGTCCTCATCGATCCGCGAAACCACGACGTCGTGTACGTCGCCGCCACCGGCCACCTCTGGGGCCCCAACCCCGAACGAGGGGTCTACAAGACCACCGATGGAGGCCTGACCTGGAGCCGTGTGCTCTTCGTCGATGACGACACGGGAGCGACCGATCTGGCGATGGATCCCTCCGATCCCTCGGTCCTGTACGCAGCCATGTACCAGCGGCGCCGGGCCGTATGGGGCTTCAACGGCGGCGGCCCCGGCAGCGGGCTGTACAAGTCGACGGACGCGGGCACGACCTGGAAGAAGCTCGACCAGGACATCCCCAAGGGCCCCCTGGGACGCATCGCAATGGACGTGTATCGCTCCGACCCGAACATCGTCTACGCCCTCATCCAGGCCGAGGACTCGAGCGGCGTGTATCGCTCCGACGATGCCGGCGCACACTGGACCAAGCAGAGTGACACGGACCCGAGACCCAACTACTTCAGCCAGGTCCGGGTGGACCCCAAGGATGCGAGCCGCGTGTACGTCCTGGGCGTGCGCGTGATGATCTCGGACGATGCCGGGACCGAGTTCCGGCAGGTACGGCTTCCCGACACGGGACCGACCGGAGGGCGTCCTCGCGACGACCTGGATGTCCACGCCATGTGGATCGACCCGGCGGATCCCGACCACCTCGTCATCGGAGCGGACATCGGCGTGGCCGTCTCGTATGATCGGGGCGCGACGTGGGACTATGTGAACAACCTACCGCTGGGCCAGTTCTACCACGTCGGGTACGACATGGACACGCCGTACCGCGTTTACGGTGGTCTCCAGGACAACGACGTGTGGGGGGGACCGAGCAACGCTCTCGATCCATTCGGCACCGGCAACCGCGACTGGTTCACCCTCACCATCGGCGACGGCTTCGTCGCGCTGGCCGACCCGCGCGACTCGCGCATCGTCTACGGTGAGACCCAGAACGGCAGCCTGTCCCGCATCGACCGCGTGACCGGAGAGCAGATCTCCATCCGTCCGCGGGCCACGACGGGCGAGCCCCCTCTTCGCTGGGCCTGGGACACGCCGTTCCTCATCTCTCCCCACGACCCGAACACGCTTCTCATCGCGGCCCAGAAAGTCTTTCGCTCGCCGGACCGCGGAGCTACGTGGAAGGCCATAAGCCCTGACCTGACCAGCGGAGCGGATCGGGACACGCTCTCCCTCATGGGCGTGGTGGGCAAAGACATCACGTTGTCGAAGAACGACGGAATCTCCGCGTGGCCCACCCTGGTGTCCGTCACGGAGTCACCGGTGCGGCCCGGCGTCTATTACGCGGGATCGGACGACGGCAGCGTCCATGGGTCACGGAACGGTGGCACGAGCTGGACCGACCTCACCGGCCGCGTCCCGGGGCTGCCCGCCGGCGCGGTGCCGGAGCGACTGGTGGCCTCCGCGTTCGAGGAGAGCACGGTGTATGCCACCTTCGACGACCATGCCCAGGACGACTACGCGCCGTACGTATACGCCAGCGACGACTACGGTGAGACGTGGACCTCGCTGGCCTCCACGCTCCCTGCCGGCCAGGTGGTGAACTGTCTCACCGAAGACCCGCGCAACGGAGACGTGCTCTACCTGGGCACGGAGTCGGGACTCTTCGTGTCCCTGGACCGGGGAGGCCACTGGCTGCCGTGGAAGAGCAACCTCCCCACCGTGCCCATCGACGAGATCACCATCCATCCCCGCGCCAACGACATGCTCCTGGCCACCCACGGAAGGAGCATCTGGATCCTCGACGATCTCACTCCCCTCCAGGAAGCCGCGGATGCTGCGGGGGCGCGCGCCTACCTGTTCGACATCGACCCCGCCGTGGAGCTGCTGGTCAAGAACGATTTCGCGGGCTACCCGGGCGATCGGAGCTTCTGGGGCCGGAATCCCGAACCCGGCGCGTCCATCACCTGGTACCTGCACGACACGGCCCGGAGCGTGCAGATCTCCGTGCGCGATTCCGCCGGCGCGGTGGTACGCCACATGGGGGACGACAACCTGGAAGACCCCACCTCTCCGGGACTCCATCGTGCCTCCTGGGACCTTCGCCACCAGCCGCTGGAGCCCACTCCGGGCGCCGGGCGGGGAGGCGGAGGCCGCGGCCGCCGGAGCTTTCCCGGCCCGTTCGTCCTCCCCGGGGACTACCGGGTCGAGCTCACGGTGGACGGCTCCTCCGCGGGCACCCGAACGGTTCGCGTCTCGACGGACCCCCGGCTGCGGATCGCCCGACCCGATCTGCTGGTGCTGCATGACGTGACCCTCTGGCTCCACGAGCTCCAGGGCGTGATGAACGAAGTCGGCGTCGCGCTGGACAGCGCAACCGCTCAGGTGGAGGCCGCCCAGGAGCTCTTGAAAGGAGCAGCGGGCCCGCCTCGGCGGTTACGGGCCTTGGCCGACAGCTCCAGCGGTCTCCTGGCCGAGCTCACCGACGAGCTGGGAGCCGCACCGCGTTTGGGCTTCGGACGGGGTGGGTCCGGTGCGAACGCCGACGCCCTGCGCAACCGCATCCCCGGTCTGCAGCGCGAGCTTATGTCGTGGACCGGGAAGGTCACGACCGGACAGCTCGGCGAGGTGGAGCGTTCCGGATCCGACCTGGGCTCCCTGGTGACTCGCCTCAACGCGGTCCTGACGGACGGTCTGCCGGCGCTCTACTCGGCGCTCGCGGACGCCGGCCTGAACCCACCGGCTCGGAGGCCCATTCCGCCTGTGGCGTTCCACCTTCGGATCTGGGAAGAAGTGAACGACGACGGCTGATCCGGGCAGCGCCACGAGGATCTTCACGCCCATGCAGCTGGTACAGAGCAGGGGCCCTCCCAAGCAGGCCGCCCCCGCTCGTAACTCGCGGCGCGCTTTCCCGTCCACGTCCGGAGGAGTCATGTCTTCCGCCTCTCGGGGCCTGCCCGCCCTTCTCGCATTCCTCGTCGCGGCCTGCGCCAGCTCGGGCACAGGAGACACGACGACCTTATCGCCCGGCCCTCAGGCTCCGCCCAGCGTCACCCAGAGCGGCACGGGAACGGAAATCCGCCTGCCGTCCCCCAGCGAGGCCGTTGCCCTCTCCGTCGTGGCCACGCCCACCGACGCCTTCAACACCCTCATCCTCGTCTTCGAGGAAGCCGGCATTCCGGTCAAGGCGCGCAATATGGAGGCGGGCGTTCTCGGCAACCCGCGCTTCGTGGTCAGCGGCCATCTCCTGGGACACCCCTTGTCCTATTTCCTGAACTGCGGCGAGGGCCCCACCGGGACGCACGCGAACACCGACAGGATCGAGATGGACATCCGGGCAGCCGTCGCGGCCGCCGGTGGAGGTAAGGTCAGCCTGAGCGTCCTCGTGAATGCGATCGCCCGGAACATGGAGGGCACCAGCAACACGAGGATCCAGTGCGCCTCGACGCAGCGCCTCGAGGCCGAGCTCCTGGACCGGGTGCGACGTCGCCTCGCCGGGGCTACGACTCCGCTTCGCGGTGGATTCCTGTCTTTCTGAGGATGTCCTCCATGAGACACCACCGGGTGAGCGATGACTGAATGAGGTTCACCCCCACGAAGGCGGTGAAGAGGAGGAACCATGGGCTCACCCACCAGCCGAGGGCCAGCGAGGCGAGGGTGAAGGCTCCGGCGATGAGACGGATCTTGTGATGAATCGTCACGGGTGGTGCTCCGGGTCAGGCGTTGGCGTTTTGAATGGGTAGTCCGGAGGTGGTGACCTTCTCGACGTCCACCTGCCAGGCGTGAATGGGGTGGTTGGGGTCCTTGCACGCCGTGCAGGCACTCACGGCGGCCAGGAGCTCGTCGGCCTTCTCCGAGCTGAGGAAGACCAGGAGCATGCGTGACGCGTAGGGCGCCACCTTGCCGTACCAGCCCGCCGTGCCCTCGCCGTGCCCCTCGATGGGGACTTCGCTGTAGCCCACCAGCTCGTGCTCGGCCAGGAGCCGCTCGACGTTGGGGGTGTCGTCTTCCAGGAACATCAGGATCACCAGCTTCATGACGTCACCTCGCGTCGCTTCAACAGGAAGTAGATGCCGGGGACCACGACGAGGGAGAGCACCGTCGAGGCTAGCGATCCGGCGATGAGCGCCACCGCGAGACCCTGGAAGATCGGGTCGAAGAGGATCACGAACGCGCCGATGATCACGGCGGCGGCGGTGATGACGATGGGCCGGGTGCGCACCGCTCCGGCCTCGATGATGGCATCCTTCAACGGCACCCCGTCGGCGATGCGCGCCTCCAGGTAGTCAATGAGGAGGATGCCGTTGCGGACCATGATGCCCGCCAGGGCGATCATGCCGATCATGGACGTGGCGGTGAAGAACGCGCCCACCGCCAGGTGCCCCGGCGCGATGCCGATGAGGGTCAGGGGGATGGCCATCATCATGACCAGGGGCGTGACGAAGGACCCGAACCACGCCACGATGAGGACGTAGATCAGCACCAGCGCCCCGGCGAACGCCACACCCAGGTCCCGGAAGACCTCGTAGGTGATCTGCCACTCGCCATCCCACTTCATCACGGGGCGCTCCGTCACCGAGGGCTCCCGTGCGAAGAGCCTTCCGAGGGGGGCACCCCCCGCGACCTCGATGCTGTCCAAGCCCTTCTCCATGTCGAGGATGGCGTAGACGGGACTCTCCTCGCTCCCGGCCACCTCACCCATGACGTAGACCACCGCCTTGCCGTTCTTCCGGTCCACCACCTGAGGCCGGGTGGTCTCCGTCTCCTTCACCAGCTCTCCGGCCGGCACCATGGCTCCGGTCGTGGATTGGAGTCTGATTCGGCCGAGGCGGTCGATGCCGGAGCGATCCGGCTCGTCTACCTGCACGCGCACGGGCACCGGATCCCGGGCCTCCGGAGCCGACAGCCAGGAAACCACCTGTCCACCCAGAGCCATGCGCAACGCGCCCACCACCTGCTCCTTGGCCACCCCGGACAGCGCCGCCTTCTCGGCGTCCACGTCCATGCGCACTTCGCGCTGGGGCGCCGACAGGGACCAGTCCACGTCCACGACGCCCTCCTGGTCCTGGAAGTGCCGCATGACGTCCTTGGCCACGCGCTCCCGCTCGGCCGTGTCGTCGCCATAGATCTCCGCCACCAGCGTGGACAGGACCGGCGGGCCCGGCGGCACCTCCACCACCTTCGCCCGGGCGTCCAGCCCGGAGCACGCAACCACAGAATCCACCAGGGGGCGCAGGGCCAGGGCGATGTCGTGGCTCTTGAGGGAGCGCTCGCCCTTGTCCACCAGGTTCACCTGCAGGTCCGCCACGTGGGCGCCGCGGCGCAGGTAGTAGTGGCGGATCATGCCATTGAAGTTGAAGGGTGCGGCCACGCCGGCGTACAGCTGCACGTCGTGCACCTCCGGCACGCTTCCCACCACCCGTCCCACGTCGGTTGCCAGGGCCAGCGTGGACTCCAGAGGCGTCCCTTCGGGGAGGTCCAGGATGACCTGTACCTCGTTCTTGTCGTCGAAGGGGAGCATCTTCACCTTCACCCACCGGGTGAGGAACAGGCCCCCGGCCCCCGCCAGCAGCAGCGCCACCACCCCCAGCGCGCCCACCATGGCGGCGGGCCGCGCGAGCAGCGGCCGCATGAGCCGACTGTAGAGCCGATAGATGGTGGTGTTCTCCAGGACATAGCCCTCGCCCTCGCCATGCCCGTGGCTCGCGCCAAGCAGCTTGTACGCCAGCCATGGTGTGATGGCCAGGGCCACGAGAAGGGAGAAGATCATGGCCACGGTAGCACCCACGGGCATGGGGCTCATGTACGGCCCCATGAGTCCGCTCACGAAGAGCATGGGCAATACCGCCGCGATCACCGTCAAAGTCGCCAGTATGGTGGGATTGCCCACCTCGTCCACGGCGGCGAGGGCGGCGGCACGCAAGGGCCGGTCCCTCATGCTGAAGTGCCGTTCCATGTTCTCCGCCACGATGATGGAGTCGTCCACCACGATTCCCGTGACGAAGATCAGCGCGAAGAGCGTCACCCGGTTCAGCGTGTACCCGAAGATGTGGTACACGAAGAGCGTGAGGGCGAAGGTGAGGGGCACCGACATCATCACCACGAGGGCGCTCCTCCACCCCATGGTGAAGAAGATCACCAGCCCCACCGAGAGCACCGCCAGGAGCAGGTGCTCCTGAAGGGTGAGCACCTTGTGGCGCGCCGTCTCCCCGTAGTTGCGGGTGACCTCGGCGGTGACCTGGTCCGGGACGATGCGTCCCCGGGCCTCCTCCACCCTTGCCTCGAGGTTCCGGCCCACCACGGTGGCGTCAGCGCCTGGCCGCTTGGACACGGCTACCGTCACCATGGGGATCCAGTCTCCGTGCTGGCCAGACTGGAAGGTGTAGTGGCTCACTTCGGCGGGGCCGTCCACCACGGTGGCTACGTCCTTCACCTGCACCAGGGCGCCGTTCCGAACGTCCAGCACCACGTTGCCCACGTCTTTGGCATTGGCCAGGAACGCACCGGCGGTGACGCGCACCACCTGGTCGTCGTACGTATAGGTGCCGGCGTCCGCCTGAACGTTCTCCGCCGAGAGGCGCTGGGCCACCCGGGAGGGATCGATGTGGTACGTGGCCAAGCGCTCGGGGTCGAGCTTGACCTGGATCTCCCGGGGATAGCCCCCGACGACCTGGACGTCGCGGACGTCGGGAACGCCCTCCAGCTCGACGCGCAGCTCGTCCGCCATCCTCCGGAGCTGGCCTCCGTCGAGACCCCCGCCGTACAGCGTGGTGGTGAAGAAGGGCACGTCGTCGATGGTGACCGTCTTCACCAGAGGAAACTGCAAGCCGGGAGGCATGCGGTCCGCGTTCTTCATGAGGGTGCTGTAGAGGTCGACCAGGCTCTTCTCCATGTCTCGGCCTACCTCGTAGCGCACGGTGACCAGGCCGAAGCCCGGCTCGGCGTGGCTGTACACGTACTCCACGCCCTGAATGCCCGAGAGGACATTCTCCAGCGGCACCAGCACCCGGTTCTCCACTTCCTTCGGCGTGGCGCCGGGCAGCGGCATGTACAGGTCCGCCAGGGGAACGATGATCTGCGGCTCCTCCTCGCTGGGCATCGTGGAGACCGTCCACGCACCCACCCCCAGCGCCGCCGCGATGAGCAGCGGCGTCAGCTTCGACTGGAGGAAGGCCCCGGCGAGGCGGCCGGCCAGGTTCTGCCTCACCGGTCCACCTCCCCGTTGGAGAGTGCTCCGGCCTGCCCGATTCCCGGTACTGCCCAGGCCTCCTCGTGCGCGGCTGCCACGGGGCGACCGTCCGTGAGGCCCGGGTCCGGATGTCGCACGACCGTTAGCCCGCCGGCGGGTCCGGCCAGCAGCTCCACGGCTCCGTCACGGTGCTGTCCCAGACGGACCCAACGGAGGCGCACGGTATCCGCTTCCACGGCGAACACGCCCGTGAGCTGGCCGCGCGTGATCACGGCATCCTCGGGAACCCAGCGCGGCCCCTCACCTTCCCGCTCCACCTCGAGACGCGCGTACGTTCCCGGGATGAGGCCCGCCGTGCTTCCGTCCAGGGTCGCTTCGACCCGAAACGTGCGGCTGCCCTCTCCCAATGCCGGAACCACGCGAGTGACGCGGCCTGCGTGCGCCACGCCCTCGGCACGCACACGGATCCGATCACCGACCGACAGCGTGCCGGCTCGCTGACCGGGCAGCTCCGCGACCACCTTTAGGGCGCCCGGAGCGACCAAGGTGAACAAGGGCCGGCCCGGGACGGCGAGGTCGCCGGGGTCGACGTCGCGGCGCGTGACCACGCCTCCGAAGGGCGCGCGAACCACCGCGTACGCTTCCTGTGCCTCGGCCTCCACGCGCTGGGCGCGGGCCCCTTCCAGCGCCGCTTTGGCCTGGTCGAGCTCCTGCAGCGATGCGGCGCCGTCGGCCTGGAGGTTCTCGATACGCGTGTAGGAGCGCTCGGCCAACTCGGCCTGGGCACGGGCCGCGCTCACGCGGGCACGGATGTCCGAGGCATCGAGGGACACCAATGCGTCGCCTTGGCGGACGGCAGCACCGACGTCCACGTGCACACGCTCCACCGTTCCGCTCATGCGCGTGGCGATCTCGGCCGTGCGCTCCGACGTCACCGTGGCGGGGTAGCTCTCCGTGTCCGCCGCCCGCTGAGCCACGGACACCGTCACGGTGGCGGGCTCCTCGGGGCGAGGGAGCCGGCCGGGCTCGTCGGAGCTGCAGGCTGTTATCGCCGTGACGGCGATGAGGAGGGGGAGTCGCTTCATCGGTTCTCTCCTCCAGGGAGATCTTCGGTGGTGGTGTCGGTGAGGAACGCCAGTCGCGCCGAGGCGATGTGGAGGCTCAGGCGCGCGTCTACCGCCCGGGTCCGGAGACCCGCCGCCTGCGCTTCCGCGCTAAGCAGGTCCGCCGTGGCCACGAGTCCTTCGTCGAAACGACGCCGCATCAGGCGCGCGGCCTCTTCCGCCGCCGATGCGGCGGCCTCCGCGGCGGTGGATCCTTGCCGTGCCGACTCGAGCGCCCTGCGTGCCTCGGCCACCTGCGCCTGGCCCTCCCTCAGGCGCTGGGCGTGGTCGCGCTGCGCTGCGGTCTCGAGGGCGGCGGCGGCGCGCTCCATCGCGGTGATCTTGAACCCGGTGAACACCGGTAGGCTGAGCTGGAAGCCCACGGTCCAGTCCCTCTGCACACCGGAGAATGCACGCATGGCGTGCGTCTCCAGGCGAGCGAAGCCCTCGACTCGCGGCAGCCGTGACCTGCCGGCCTGCTGCACGCGGGCGTGCGCCGCACGCACACCCGCCTCGGACGCCATCATATCCGGCCGAGCACCGAGGTCGACGTCCTGAACCGACGCGGTGGACTCGAACGTCGTGTCCGTGGGCAGCGGGACCGCTCCATCCGGGAGTCCGATGGCTACCGCCAAGCGATCGCGCGCGTCCGCCAGCCCACGTTCGGCGTCGATGCGACGAGCGCGGGCCCCTTCCAGGGCCGCACGGGTCTGCAGCACATCCGCCTCGGTGAGCACGCCCTGGGTCAGTCGAAGCTCGGCCCGGCGTGCGTTGGCCTCGGCGGCCTGCAGTGCGAGGTCTGCGGCTCCGAGCCGCTCCCCGGCCGCTACCGCCTCCACGTAGCGAGCCTCCGCGCGGAACGCCGCGGCCCGACTGGCCCACTCGGCACCCAGGCCGGCGGCTTCGGCTTCCGCCTTGGCCGCGCGATAGGCCGCGTCCGCGCCGAAGTCCAGCGGTGCCCATCTCGCACCCACCGCGCCGCTCCAGTCGGTGAGCGCGTCGGGGTGGTTCAGGATCGAGGGATCGAAGTCCTGCTGTGCGAAGCGACCCTGCCGGAGACGGCCACCGAACGCGGCCACCGGGTCGTCGGACCGGATCGCTCCGCCCTCCAGCCCCGCGGTGGGCCACCGGTATGCACCCGCTGCCCTGCTCCCCTGACGGGCGGCTTCGGCCCGGGCCTCGGCAGCCTGGACATCGGGACTTTGGCGACGGGCCAGGTCCAGCGCGTCCTCCAAGCTCATGGGACGCTCCTGGGCCGCAGTCGACCCCGCTCCGAGGAGCAGAAGAAGGCCCAACGTTGCATACATTCTGATATACATATTTTCCTATGTCTTGGCCCGGAGCACACCACACCCACGTCGAAACCTGCAGGATGCGATCACCCGGAAAGGGGCAAAGAGTCGGTTATAGTAATACTTATATGTATTATGTCAACGGCCGATCGAGTCCCGCGCCACGCCTTCCTTCGTGATGACGACGGGCAGGATGCGGCCGTCCGGCGAAAACCGGAGCTCGTCGATGCACACGACGCGGTGGTTCCGATCCGTCTCTCCTAGGGGTCGGCGGTGGTAGACGATGTACCACTTGTCCGACCCTGGTGCGTGGAGCACCGAGTGGTGCCCCGCGCCCGTGGCCACGGCGGGGTCTTGTTGAAGGATCTTCCCGACACGCTCGAAGGGGCCCGTCGGTGAGGAGGCGACGGCGTAGGCTACCGCGTAGTCGGGCCCGGTCCAGCCACCTTCCGACCACATGAAGTAGTACTTCCCGTCCTTCATCAGCATGAAGGACCCTTCGACGTAGCCGTCCGGCGTGATCTCCCGGAACGTGGTGCCGTCGTCGAACGGCACGAAGCCCGTGAAGTCGTCCTTCAGCCGGGCGATGTTGCAGTGCCTCCACCCACCGTACGTGATGTACCAGGTCCCGTCCTGGTCCTGGAACACGAAGGGATCGATGGGCTGGGCACCGTTGTGGAAGCGGTCGATCAGGGGCCTCCCGAGATAGTCCTCGAAGGGCCCGTCCGGCGTGCGCGACCGCGCTACGCCGATACCGCCGACCTGGTCGTCACTCTGGATGTCGTTGGCCGAGAAGAACAGGTAGTACCAACCGTCCTTTTCCACGACAGACGGCGCCCATAGCGCTCGTCGGGCCCAGCTCACGTCCTCCAGGTCGAGGATGCGCGGATGCTTCGTCCACGTCACCAGATCGGACGACGAGAAAGCATCCATGTACGTCTGCTCGTCGTACGGAGCCGACGTGGTGGGATAGACCCAGTAGCGATGCGCGAACACGTGCGCCTCCGGATCCGCATACCACCCAGGGAAGATCGGGTTGCCTGCCCGCCCTGCCTGCCCCACGCCCTGCCCGGGGACCAGGAGCAGGCTGAGGGCGAACATCAGGCGCTGCGCCGCGCGAGATGGTGACGCCGGGTTCTTCGGACTTGTCACGTCGTGAATGCCTCCTGTTGAATCTCGCGCACGGTAGACGGCCGGAGGGGAGTGGACAAGGCGTCTTCGGGTCCCCTCCGGAGAGTTGCCTCATGTAGTCCGTCGGGGAATATTGGCCGGCCATGACGAGAAGGCGCCCTCATGCGGATGCCATGCGCTCTTCACGACCCGACATTACCTTGGTGCGTGGTGGAATCGACCCGATTCAGGAGGGGTGATATGAGGCAATGGCGCGTGGCTTCGGCAGCGGTCTTCGCGACCCTGGCCGCCCTCGCACTCGCGAGCTGCAAGAACAACGATTCCACGGGACCGGCGGGCAATGCCGACCTCGTCGGCTCCTATGCTCTAGCGTCCTTGACGTTCGAGGGGCAGCCGACCCTTCAGCCACCCCTCGCCAACGGATCGTTGGTCCTCAGCGACACGACGTACTCCTTGTCCATCAATATCACCGTGCCGGGGGCCGAGCAGCAGATCACCGATGCCGGGACCTACACCGTGTCGGGATCGAACTGGAGCCAGACGTCCTCGACGCTGAACATCCAGTCCGTGGGCACCTACGCCTTGGCTAGCGGCACGCTCACGGTCGACGTGACGACGGCCGGGCAGCATGTGACGACCATCTGGCTCAAGCAGTAGCGAGCCGAGCGTGGGACGCAGGCTGCCGCCGGCCAGGCGAGGGCGCGACGCAGACAAGCGCGGCTCCGGTGGAACCCGGGAATCGTCGATCCACCGCTCGAGGCCCCGGGGGGTCGCCGCCGGTGCCGTCTCATTCCTGGCGTTCTCGCTGCTGGCCCACCCGCTGGGCGCCCAAGCGCGGACGGGAACCGTTGCCGGCACGGTGATGGCGTCGGGGGACAGTGCGCTTGCGGGCGCGACGATCCTCGTGGACGGGACCGTGCTCACCGCGGTCACGGACGGCCACGGCGTCTATCGGATCACCGGCCTGCCTCCAGGGCGCTATACGGTGCGGGCCACCGCGATGGGCTTCTCACCCGAGGCACATCCGGACGTCGAAGTGGTCGCCGGGGAGACGCACACCGTCGATTTCGCTTTGGCGGCCACCCCCGTGGCGCTCCCCGGGGTCATCGTCACCGCCAGCCGGGGGACGCGCCAGGCCGGTGAGTCCTCCGCCAGCGTGTCCGTCTTCACGGAGAAGGACATCGCGCGTCGGGACGTCACCCAGCTCAGCGAGATGTTACCCTACGCCTCGGGTGTCACCTACGGAGGTGGCACCTACTCGGGTGGCACGGTCGATATCCGGGGGTCCGCAGGGCTCTCCGGGGGCGTAGGCAGCCGCGTGCTCCTCATGCTCGACGGCCACCCGCTTCTAACCGGGGACACCGGGGAGATGGACTTCGACGCCCTGCCGGTTCTCGGCGTCGCGCGTGTGGAGATCGTGAAGGGACCGTACTCGGCGCTGTACGGGAGCAACGCTCTCGGCGGCGTCGTGAACGTGATCACCAGCCCTATCCCCAGCGAGCCCAGGACGGCGTTCCGAGCCCACGCCGGCGCCTACGACGTGCCGTCCCGGTACACCTTCGCCGACCACGTCCTCACCTACCACGGTGTCGAGGTGCAACAGTCGACGCGGGCCGGCCCAGTGGGGCTGAGGTTCTTCGGGAGCCGCGATTCGGACGACGGCTTTACGCAGAACGGCGGCCATTCACGCTGGGTGTTGCGCACGGAGCTGTCGGCTCCGCTGTTCGGCGCCGCGCCGTCTTCCTTCTATGTCATCGGCGCGCAGAAGGACATCGGTGAGTTCTTCGGATGGCGCTCGGCGGACCAACGCTTCGAGGTACCCACCGACGCGCTGGGAGATTGGTACCGGATCGGGTGGGTCAACGTGGGGGCGACCGTTAACGTCCTCACCCGTTCGTCCGCGTCGCTGCGCTTCTCGCCCTACGTGTACTACGACGCGGTTCGCAACCATTTCCACGACAACACCGACTACCATCGCTCGACCCGAACCGGCTCGTCGGCGCAGCTCTCGCTGACCCCGGGCGGGGGTCATGCTCTCACGCTGGGCGGCGAGGCGACCTATACGACCGTGACCTCCAACCTCCTGGGAACCCCCACCCTGAGGGACTACGCGCTCTTCGCCCAGGACGAGATCACGGTCAATCGACAGGTCCAGGCGTCCGTCGGGGCCCGTTTCGACGACCATTCGGTGACGCCCGGGAACGTCGACACGCAGCTCAGTCCCAAGCTGGGTGTCGTCTATCGCCCGTCGGCCACGCTGAGTCTGCGGGGGTCGGTGAGCCACGCGTTTCGTGCCCCCAGCCCCGTGGAGCAGTTCGTGTCCACGACGCAGTACGGGATCCAGGTGGTTCCGAACCCGGACCTCCGTCCCGAGACCGTGACGGCCGCAGAGATCGGAGCCACCGCAGACATGGGTCGCGTATGGCTGGACGGCGCCCTCTTTCAGAGCCGGTTCAAGGGCCTCATCCAGCCGGGCACCGTGCCGGGCCAGTTCTTCGTCGCCCAGTTCCAGAATGTCGCCCGCGCCCGGGTCACCGGCGTGGATCTGAGCGTCCGCCTGGCGTTGGTGGCGCAGCTATTGGATCTGGACCTGGGCTACATGTATCTGGATCCGGAAGATCTGAACCTCCACCAGCCGCTCCCCTACCGATCGCGGCACACCGGAACAGCCACCTTCACCGTCCTCGGTGGGCTCTTCAACGTCGACCTGGAGTATCGCTCCCGGCTCGAGCGGGTGCTGCAGTTCCCCGTCGATCCCCGCGGCTCCACGACCCTGGTCGGTCTCCGCGCCGCATATCCCGTCGGCGACCTGTTGCTGCAGGCCAAGATCTCCAATCTCCTCCAGGAGGAGTACATAGACGTCCAGGAGCGCTTTCCCGGAGCTCCCCGCTCCTTCACGCTCACCCTGTCCAGCGGGCTCGGTCCTACCCACTGAGCGGCGGCGACGTCCCGAGCTTCGGCGTCTTATCCGGACACCACCACGGCACCACCTCTTGACATCTTCAGCACATTGATTGATACTTAAATTGTTCAGTTATGAGATATATGGAGCGTACGATGCCGGACCAGGAATTGGCGTTGAAGCTCTTCATCGTGTTGAGCCGAGCGCGAAACGCCGTCGCGGACCACGTGGACGCGCATACCGAAGCATGCGGCGTGACGACCGGTGAGTTCGCGGTGATGGAGGCACTCTTCCACAAGGGGCCCCTCCTCCTCGGCGAAGTAAAACGCAAGATCCTCGTCTCGAGCGGAGGGGTCACCTATCTGATCGACAGGCTCGAGGCGCGAGGGCTCGTAGAACGGCGTGCATGCCCGACCGATCGGCGCGCTCGATACGCGGCGCTCACGCAGGCCGGCCAAGATTTGATGGCGCGCATCTTCCCGGAGCACGCCGGCCGGATCGTGGCGGCCCTGGGAGGGCTGAACGATGAAGAGAAGGGCCGAGCCATCGAGCTCCTGCGGACTCTGGGGCTCCACGCCGAAGGGTTGGCCGGCGGGGCCAGGGTCGGCGCGGAATGATACGAGTGGTCTTTTTTTGGACAACAATCTCAGCAATGAGCAATTGACACGACAATAAGGGGACGGCCCGCCCCCAAAGCCCGTGGGTCATGTAGAGAAGATGAGGGGAGACACAAGGAAATGAACGCGAACACCTGGACCATCGACGGCACCCACTCGCAGGTCGAGTTCGCCGTGAAGCATATGATGTTCACCACCGTCCGCGGTCGGTTCGACGACTTCGAGGGCACGGTTGTCCTGAGCCCCAACGCGCCCGAGCGCTCCTCGGTGGCGGTGGAGATCAAGACCGGAAGCATCGACACCCAGGTGGACGCGCGGGACCAGCATCTGCGGTCAGCGGACTTCTTTGACGTGGAGAAGTACCCCACCATCACGTTCCGAAGCAGGCGCGTCGAAGGTGACTTGAGCGAGCCGGGCAACGCCTTCACGATCGTGGGGGACCTGACTCTGCACGGCGTCACACGCGAGGTGGTATTGAACGCGACATTCGACGGCACCGGGTCCGACCCGTGGGGCAACACGCGCGCGGGCTTCAGCGCGGAGACGACCATCGACCGTCGCGACTTCGGGCTCACGTGGAACCAGGGACTGGAGACCGGCGGAGTCTTGGTGGGACAGGACGTGAAGATCCAGCTCGCCGTTCAGGCGGTGAAGGAGCAGGCCCTCGAGGTCGCAGCCGACTGAAGTCGTCCGGTGCCCTTCGACACCGGACCTCGCGCAGACGCCCGGCTCGCGGAGCGACTCCATCGCCTCGCGCGCCGGGCGCTCGTTCCGCCCCCTCAGGAGCTCTCGGCTGAACCCTCGTCGCTCGCCATGGCCGGACGCTCGATGACGCCGACACGGCCGTCCTGCTGGGCCACGAGGAGCTCCTCGCCGCGGACTGCAAGGCCCACCGGTTGCGAGATGCCCGGAAGGGCATACGCGGCCTGCACGGCCTTGGTCTCCAGGTCGATGACCAGAAGGGTGGAGTACGCCGCACTCAGCGCGTAGAGCCGCCCGTCTGCCACGACCGCTCCGGTGACCACGTATTCCGCCAGCCTCCGATCCGGATCCCGGAGCGCCAGCCCGGCGCCCAGTCGCGGCTGGAACTCCGACGCGAGCACCAGGTCCTCCCGCGCGAATCGCGACACGACCAGCTGTCGATGTCGGGGGTTGGGAACGCTGACCGTGATCAGCTCCCTCGCCGACGGGTCGAAGGCGAGAGAAAGGACGTACATCTGATGAGCGCGCACCGTCTGGAAGCGACTGAGCCTCAACTCCGTCATTCTTCCATCGGTGGACAGGAAGTGCCTCCACTCGCGGCTCTCCTGGGCGTCCGGGTCCGGCATGAGCAGCGCGTAGCTCTTGTTCGTGGACAGCACCGCGAGGGTGTCGCCACCGAGGAAGGCTGCACCCGCGAGGGGTGTGAGGTCGACGCTGAACCCCCGATCCAGGACAACGTGATGCACCACGTGCGAAAGGGTGCCGTCCAGGAGGTAGACGCCGTAGCCGTCCGTGATCGCGAGGAAGCGATCGGACGCGGCATCGAAGGCCAGGCCGCTCAGCCTGCCCTCCAGAGGGACGTCGACCGTCTCCCAGCGTGCGACGGAGAGAGCCGGCAGATCCACCAGGGGCCCCTTGGACGGATCCGGGTCCACGGCGCTCGGATCCGGAGCCGGGATGTCCCACGAGCCGCGCAGCGAGATCCGTGGCGGCTGTAGCTCCTCCATCGCCCACACCCAATGCTTCGGGTCCAGCGAGAGCCTGACGGGATCACCCTGCCCCATGTACGGGGGCGGGCCGGTGGACACGAACGCCTGCAGCGCGTTGGCCCCAACCACCACCATGAACAGGCCTGTCGCGAAGCGGCCGGCCCGGGTGGGCTCCTGGATCCCGCCGTCCGGTGCGACCCGGCGCAGGAAGAGGAGCAGCACGCCGACCACCACGAGCACGGTGAAGTGGATGACCCACGACCAGACGTAGGTGTGGACCCCAAAGATGGTGGCGCTGAAGCCCTGCCCTACGTCGCGGGCCAGGTGGAGCGCGGAGTGGCGGATCGCCATGAAGGTGCCCCAGGCACCCAGGAGGATCACCATTCCGAGGTACCGGGGCCGGGGGCCGTAGCGGATCACGAAAAGCCCCACCAGAGCGATGAGGACCATGGACGTCCGCTGGGCCCAGCACAGTATGCACGGCGAGTCCCCGTGGATGACGCCGAGCAGGACGGCGCCCGTGACCGGACCGCCGACCAGAATGATGACGATCCACGACAGGATGGCCCGCAGGCGGTCTTCGGAGATGGCCATCAGAGGTTCACCCCCGGCACCAATGAGCCGTGCGTGCCGATGAGGAACAGGACGGCCATGAGCACGCAGCTGATGACCAGGAGGCGGAACGCGAGGCGCTCGCGCTCGGGCCGACGCCAGATGAGCCAGGCGGCCCACAGGATCAGGAGGAAGTTCAGGAATTCCATGGCAAGCCGGGACGGTGAGCTGACCGATGCTGCGACGGACCGGCCGACATACGCATCGGGCCGCACCCGTCGGGGAGGGCGTGTGAAGCGTGCAACTTCGATGCGCCCGAACAGCGTGTCAAACGCGCTCAGCCCTTGCCGGCGTCGACGTCGGGAGCGCCACGTCGGGGACGGGCTACCCGACCGTCCGCGGCTCGACGCCCGGGGGCGGGCGGACGCTTCATCCGCCCACCCCCGAGTGACCTACCTCGCAGCGCTCGCGATGACCGTAAGTCCCTTGGTCCTCAGCATCTGGTTCAGCGCTCCGAGTTCGTCCGTCATGATCCCCTCGAGCGCTCCGATCTGCTCGTCGAGCCGTCCCTTCAGCAGGCCCTGCACCTCCACCTGCTGGTCCGTCGGTCGGAAATCTCCGCCGGCCAGCCCACGCGCCAGGTAGCCGACCTTCGAGAGCAGCTTGGCCCCCCAACGGACCCCGTCCTGTCCCTCACCCGTGAGACGCAGGTCCACGAGGTTCATTTCCGTGTCCGCGAGCTCCTTCTCCAGGGCCTGCGCGGCGGCCTTGACCTCGGCATCCTGGGTGAAGCGGGCCAGGGTGCGGAGCTGCACGCGCAGCGCCTCCACCCTGTTCACCTCCCGGGCTCCCCGGTTCGCGTCGTCGCGGATCTTCCGGAGCAGCGCGATCTGCTGGGCGATGTCGGCCTCCGTCCCCGCCGAGTTGGGGTCCTTGAGCACCGTCAACGGTTGCGTCTGCGCGGCGCCGTCCACGGTGAGCCTCACCGTGTAGGTGCCCGGAGGCATGAGGATCGAGATGCCCCGCGCCGCGACACGCCCGTCCGGCGGGACCTCCATGTATTCGGCGTAGCGCGGCGGCGTGAGCAGGCGCGCCTCGGTGCCGGGCTCGTCCTCGAGGTCCCAGACCACCCGGTTGACGCCGGCTTTGTTCGTGCCCCGGAGCGTGCGCACGACCTGCCCCGACGCGTCGAGGATCTCCACGCTGGGGTCCGCCTTGGCCGGCGCCTTCAGCCAGTAGTCGAGGTACGCGCCGTACTGTGGGTCCTCACCCGTCGTGGGGTCGTCGTACGTCGTCGAAGGAGCCGTGACGTCGCGGAACCGGTAGGCGTCGCGTGGCGGGAAGAGGTGCGAACCCGATGCCATCACTTCGGGAGTGAGCTGCTGGATCGGGGCGAGGTCGTCGAGAATGTAGAAGCCCCGGCCGTACGTGGAGATCACCAGGTCGTTGAAGTGCTCCTGGACGACGATTCCGGACACGGGCGCGTGGGGGAGGTCGTTCTGCAGCGGCTGCCAGTGGTCCCCGGAGTCGAAGGACAGGTAGATGGCGTTCTCCGTCCCGAGATAGAGCAGACCGCGGCGCACGGGATCCTCGGTGATGACCTTCGCGTAGCTGAGCATGCTGCGCGGGACCCCCGTCACGATCTTCTGCCACGTCTTACCGTAGTCGCGCGTGCGGTACACGAAGGGATCCCGGTTGTCCATCTGGTGGAAGTCGACGGCCATATACGCGGTACCGGCGTCCCACTTCGAGGGCGCGATGCTTCTCACCGAGCCCCACGGAGGCAGATCGGGAACGTTGGCCGTGAGGTTCGTCCACGTCTGACCGTCATCGCGGGTAAGCTGAATGAGGCCGTCGTTGGTGCCCACCCAGATGAGACCCTTCTGCACCGGCGACTCGGCGATGGCGTACACGACGCCGGCGTATTCCACGCCGATGTTGTCCCCGGTGAGTCCTCCCGACAGGCCCATGCGTGTCGTGTCGTCGAGCGTCAGATCCGGGCTGATGACCTCCCAGCTCTGGCCGCCGTTGGTGGTCCGGTGCACGAACTGGCTGCCCACGTAGACCGTGTTGTGGTCGTGGGGAGAGATCTCGAAGGGCGAGTCCCACACGAACCGGTAGCGCACGCCCTTGGCCGGGCCGTTGCTCTGGTCCGGCCACACCTCCACGGTCCGGAACTGGCGCCGGCTCTCGTCGTAGCGGACGACAATCCCGCCCACCATCCCCGAGCCCGATGCGGTGGACCAGATGATGTTCGGATCCGTGGGGTCGGGCGTGGCCCAACCACTCTCGCCACCACCCACGGAATGCCACATCCCGCGTACGATGCCTCGGCCCGTGCGACCGTTGCTCGGCCCGCGATAGGTGGGCTCGTCCTGCTTGTTCCCGAACACGTTGTACGGGATCATGTTGTCGACCGTCACGTGGTAGATCTGCGCGTTGCTGAGGCGCTGCCGGAACCACGTGCGACCGCGGTTGATGGTGATGGACAGCCCCTGGTCGTGCCCCACGATCATCCGATCGGCGTTGGTGGGATCGATCCAGATATCGTGATGGTCTCCGCCGGGCGCCTGGGACCGGGGGAGTGTCTCCAGCGTGTGCCCGCCATCGAGGGATTTCGAAAAGGACGACGTGAGATAGTACGTCTCGTCCGGATCGTCGGGAGACACCGCCACCCTGGAGTAGTAGGCCGCGCGCCCCATGGCGTTGCGATTGCTGCTCACCATGCGCCACTCGTGGCCGCCGTCGTCGGTGCGCCAGACCTCGCCGTGGTCCGTGGGTTGCCCGTTCCAGGGCACGCCGTCACCGGTTTCGATGAGCGCGTAGACGACCTGGGGATTCGAGGCGGCGATGGCCACCGCGACCTTGCCCACGGGCTTGGTGGGCAGGCCGTGACCCGTGAGCCGCGTCCACGTGACGCCGCCGTCGTGCGACGTCCACAGGCCGCCTCCCGGACCTCCGCTGGTGCGCCCCCAGGTGTGGATCACCAGCTGCCAGGTCCCAGCGTAGAGGATGCGCGGGTTCCTGGGGTCCATGGCCAGATCGGAGCACCCTGTGTTCTCGTCCACGAAGAGCACCTGCGTCCACGTGGCGCCCCCGTCGTCGGTGCGGTAGACCCCGCGCTCCTCCTGTGGACCGTAGGCGGTGCCCAGAGCGCACACGAGAACGACATCCGGGTTGGTCGGGTCGATGACCACCCGGGGAATCCGTCCGGTCTGCTCGAGCCCCATCAGCTTCCAGGTGGCTCCGGCGTCGGTGGATTTGTAGACACCCTGCCCGATGGAGATGTGGCTCCGGATGAAGCCCTCTCCGGTGCCGGCCCACACGACGTTCGGGTCGCTCTGGGCCACCGCGAGCGCGCCGATGGACTGCACGGGCTCGTCATCGAAGATCGGATCCCAGTTCACCCCGCCGTCCGTCGTCTTGTAGACGCCGCCCGACGCGGCGCCGACGTAGTACGTGGTGGGATCGCCGGGCACACCCGCGACGGCGCTGAAGCGATTCCCCTCCGGACCGATGTGGCGCCAGTGGAGTGAGCCGTACAGCCCGGGGTCGGGCCGGGCCGGAGCGGTCTGGGCTCCGAGGGGAGCGGATACGAGAGCCGCGAGAAGCGCGGCGGAGAAGACGCGGAGCAGGGTGCGCATAGGTCACCTCGTGCGATGCGGGCCGCGGCCGGAGGGCCGGTGGGAAAGCCTCCCGCGGAGAGCCTATGGATGCCGCGGAGACGCGGCAAGTGAGATCGGCGCCAGAGATCGGCGCCTGACAGCGCGGGCGCGGGAGAAAGAAAGAGCCTTGACGTTTCGATCGGCCCTGGCCCGGAAGGGCCCCGACCCTCGTGGGTTACACCCAGACGAGTCCCACCAGACCCACCACCGCGAGCCCCACCAACAGGACCGCCGCCCGCCTCCCCGTCGCCGGATCCGCGAAGCTCCGCGCGTAGAGGGCCTTGATCAGGTTGTTGCTCGACGCCGCGATGATGATCGCGGTCGCGGCCACCTGGAGCGGAAGGGCCGCCGTGTGGGTCTGGGTCACGCCCAGAACGAAGGGATCCACGTCCGTGACCCCCACGATCCCCGCCAGAGTGTAGAGACCCGGACGGCCCAGAGACTCGCGCACGAGCGTTGTCAGCACGAGAAGCGCGATGAAGACGATGGCGAACAGGAGGGCCGCCTTCAGCTCCAGGGGGTTCACCTTCGGCTGCGGAGCCTCGCCGGACCCATCTGGACCGTCGGCGCGGGACGCAACGAACCACCCACCCAACGCGCCGGCCAACCCGCTGATGGCGAAGCCCGGGAGCAGGGTCGCCGCGAGGGCATGGTTGAAGAACGCGATGAGGACCAGGAACCGGGCGTACATCACCCCGGAGGCGGCGAGGATGCTCCCCGCGAAGAGGTTCGGGCGGGGAGCCCGACGAGCGTCCCGCGCCAGCACCACCGTGGTCACCGTCGAAGAATACGCACCGCCCAACAGCGCCGAGATCATGACGCCGCCACGGCCCTCGAGGAGACGCTGCACGACATAGCTGCCGAACGAGACGCCGCTCACCGCGACGACCACCAGCCACGTGCGGAACGGGTTGAGCCCGAAGCGCGTGAAGTCGTGATTAGGTACGATCGGCAGGATCACCACCGTCAGCACCAGGAACTGCGCAACGGTGGCGATCTCGCCCGAGGCGACACGGTGCGTGAGCCCCTCCAGCGCCTTCTTCAGATCCAGGAGGAGCACGGCCACCACCGCGATGGTCGCGGCCATCCAGTACTGCTCCTGGTAGACGAGCCCGGCCACCAGGTACGTGGCGAGACCGCTCATCTCCGTGGTCATGCCGGCGTCCTGCGCCGCGGTGGCCTTCCGCTGATACGACAGGAGCATGAACCCGCCGACCACGGCGAAGCCCAGCATCCAGGCCAGCAGGTCGGTGCCGGACACGAGGGCGAGTGAGTAGCTGACGAGGCCGATGAGCGGGAAGGTACGGACCCCCCCGAACATCAGCGCGCCCTCCATCTGCTTCCGTTCCTCGCGCTCGAACCCGATCAGGAACGAGAGGAGCAGGACGAGGCCGACCTGGATCGCGGGCTTGGGGATGAGCGTCCACATGATCGAGAAGATTGTCGCAGGTGACCATGGCGCGCCAGCGGACGGGCCGAAACGACTCCCGGACGGCACTCGTAGGGTCCATCGCGGAGCCTGTTTCGGCGCCGCCGCCCGAGAATTCGCATGGGAGGTATGGGATGAGGAACCCGGGAACCGCCGCGGTGCTGAGCTTCATCCTCCCCGGAGTGGGACAGATCTACAACGGCTGCCTGTTCCGTGGGATCTTCTGGCTCATCGTCACACCCGGCCTGTGGATCGGGAGTGGCGGGATGCTGGGCTGGGTGTGCCACGTGATCGCGGCCTATACGGCCTACAACTACGCCGCCGAGCACCCTCACAGGGATTAGCGTCGCAGCCGGACACGGCGACTGAGCGCCAGTCAGTACGCGGCTCCACGAAGTGACATCTGCCGAATTCGGATACCCTTCGCCAGGGTACGCTGCTTGTTCGCTTCCCCGGACGGGCGGATATTGGGTTGGGTGACGGATAGACCGTGGTCATTGCCGCTCATCGCGCTGGCCCCTTCCGAGCGCCTGCCCCAGGCTCCCAGCGCGCCTCGATCTCTCCGTCGTAGATAACCCGTCAGTCGCTCCCTCCTCAGGGAGCTTCCACCGGCATGCAGATCTTTATCGCCTGGCGCCCGCAACGTCCCACTGCCGCTGCGGTTCGATACTGGATCCACCTCGCCCTTGTCGCCGCCCTGTCCGCGTGCGCCAACGGGAACACGGGGGAGGGTTCGGACCTCGCAAGCGCTGCCCAGGAAAGCGTAGTCGACAGCGCGGGCATTCGCATCGTCCGGAGCAGCGCCCCCGCTTGGGCGCGTAGTGCCGAAGCCTGGAGGATCGACACGACGCCGGTGGTCGACATCGGGAGCGACCAGACGGACCCCACGCAGCAACTTGTCCGCGTCGCGGGAGTCCGGAGACTCTCTGATGGTGGTCTGGCTGTGGCCGACGCGGGGCTCAGCGAGATCCGCTTCTACGACAGCCGTGGGGTCTTTCTCCGGTCGGCGGGGCGGGGGGGAGAAGGTCCGGGGGAGTTCACGGGCATACGGTCGGTCTACCGGTGCAGGTCCGACCCGATGGTGGCGTCGGACGGGGACCGTCGCGTCAACATCTTCACGAGCTCGGGCGCATTCGTCCGGACCGTGCCCGTGGTCCCTCGGCTTCAGGACCGTCCGCTGGGCATCGAGGGCGTCTCGTCCGACTGCCAATGGATCCTGGCTCGAGGCGTGAGCACTGCCCGGGACTCGGCCTCGCTGGTCACCCTCTACTGGTCCGAGCTCCGTACTGCCGTTCGTGACACGGCGGCGACGTTTCGGGGCATGGAGACGTATTCGAATCCGGTTTGGCCGAAGGCCGTGCCGTACGGCTCCTGGGCATTCTGGACAGTCCGCGGCACGTACGTGTACGTCAACACGGGGGAACGCGCCGAGATCCGGGTCTATGCCCACGACCGTGGCCTGACCCGCATCCTGCGCTGGGCCGAGGACGGCGAGCCGGTAACCGCAGCCGACCGGGAGCGTTTCGAGTACCTCCGGCAACGTCTGCTGAAGGAGGACCCCCGTCGCCCCGACGTGCCCGATCCCAGTGAATTTCACTATCCCGAACGGAAGCCCATGGTCGCGGGTTTGATCACGGACGACGACGGCGATCTGTGGGTCCGGCCTTATCCGCCGGACGCTCCGGGATTCGTGCATCTGATGAGACCCGAGCGGGGACGGCCCTCGGAGAAGTGGCGGGTCTTCGGGCCGAGCGGTGGTTGGCTCGGCCGTGTGGACATGCCGCCGGACCTGGAGGTCATGGACATCCAGGGCGGCTTCGTGGCGGGCGTATGGCGGGACGAGCTGGACGTGCAGCACGTGCGGCTGTACCGGATCGTGCGTCCCGGACAATGATCCGGTCGCGGATTTCCCGCCTGGTGGGCCTGATGGGCGCCGTCCTGTGCGTGGGTGCCTCGGCGGCGCGAGCCGGAGCCCAGGAGCGCTTCGTGGTGGACGGCCGGGTCGTGTCGGCCGCTACCCGTGTCGGCGTGCCCGGCATCGACGTCGTGATGGTGGGCCACAGGTTGGTGATCACCGACGCCCAAGGCCGCTTCCGCATCTCGAACGTGCCGCCGGGCTCCCACACGTTGATCGCCCGAGGGCTCGGCTACGCGACCACAGAGGTCCCGATCTACGTGACGCGGGATACGACGGTCCTCATCCAGGTGGGGGTGGCGCCCATAGAGCTCGACACCCTGACCGTCCGGGCCCCGAAGTCCAGAGCGCGGATCCGCGGGAGGGTGCGGGATGCGAAGCTGGACACCTGGCTCATGGACGCCGACGTGCGCGGCACCCCCGACCTGGAAGACGATACGGATCCTCTCGGGCGCTTCGACCTGGGCAAGGTACCGACGCTGAAGCCGCTGACCGTGCGGGTGACGAGCTTCGGGTTCCTTCCGGTGAGCGTCACGTTCGAGCCCGTGCGGGACACCACGCTGGAGTTCGCCCTGCGCCCGGATCCCATCGCGCAGCGCATGATCGATCGTCAGAAAGAGCGCATCGACGCACGCCTGGAGAGCCGCCGGTACGGCCCGACGCCCGTTCTCGACCGGGACGAGCTTGTCAGCAAATACAGGAACCATGGGACGATTCTCGACGTCCTGAAGCTACGCCTCGGCTCCCGTCAGTTCTCCAGGATCGCCTGCATCATCGTCGACGAGTCGCGGTTCAACAAGTGGCGCCTGCAGGCCCTGTGGATGGATCAGATCGAGCGTGTCGAGATCTTCGAGATGTCAACGTTCGCCCACCCCCTGGCGGTCCGCATCTACACGAGGGACTTCATCAAGGACATGATCCGCGGACAGAAGAAGCTGGTGCCCCGGCGGTACGTCATCGCTCGCTCTCCCTTCGATAAGGAGTGCCGGTAGGGGCTGACTGCGCTCGCTGGCCGGGACCGCTCCGACCCAGGGGCGGGTCGCCACCGCCCGAAGCGATTCGGCCCCACCCCAAAGCCCTGAGCTTGCTTACGCTCTGGGGCCCCACTCTTGCGCATCGGGTCGCAACGGGCTTTAAGAGAAGGGTCGCGCCCCTACCGAAGCCCCAGGAGCACCCTGATGCGCCGACGGACCTTTCTCCATCAGATGAGCGCGGCCGCGGTGGTGCCGTGGCTCGCCGGAGCGAGCCGCGATCTCGCGGATCTGCGCCGGAGCCTGGCTTCGACGCCTGACGAAGCGGATTTCTGGAAAGAGGTGCGGAGCCAGTTCCTGCTCCGCCCCGGGCTCGTGCACATGAACTCCGCCACCATCGGCGCCACGCCGCGGCCCGTTGTGAGCGCCTTCACCGACTTCCTGTGGGAGGTGGAGAGCAACCCCCAGGAGGAGGTCTTCGGCGCCGCGGGCGAACAGCGGATGGAAGACGTGCGCGCCCGCGGGGCGGCGTTTCTCGCCGCGGACCTGGACGAGGTGGCCCTCACGCGGAACACCACCGAGGGGATGAACCACGTCGCCCAGGGTCTGGTGCTGCAGCCCGGCGACGAGATCCTCTCCACCGACCACGAGCACCCTGGTGGGAGCGTGTGCTGGGAGTGGCTGGCGGAGCGCACGGGGGCCGAGATCGTCCGCATCCCGATGCCCGCCACCGCCCCGTCGGCGGACCAGGTGGTGGACCTGGTGAAGCAGCACCTCACGCCGCGGACGCGCGTGTGCTCGTTCAGCCACGTGAGCACCATCACCGGACTGGTGATGCCCATGGCCGCCATCGCCGAGGTGACGCGCCCCCGGGACGTCCTCCTCGCCTGCGACGGCGCGCAGGCGCCAGGCATGCTCAGCGTGGATGTCCACGCCCTGGGCGTGGACACCTACGCCTCCAGCTCACACAAGTGGATGCTGGCGCCCAAGGGCTCGGGGCTCCTCTACATCCGGAAGGAGGCCCAGGAGCGGGTGAGGCCACTCACCCTCCGCTCGGGCTTCCACGTCTACTCGGCGTCGGGCGGCACCCGCTCCGTGGCGGGCATTCTCGCCCACGGCGTGGCCATGGACTTCCACGACACCATCGGGCGCGACAAGGTGGAGGCCCGGTGTCGGGCGCTGCGCCGGACTCTGCGGGAAGCGCTGGCAGACGTCGAAGGCGTGAAGATCCTCACGCCCGAGGAAGAAGACCTTTGCGGAGGGATTCTCACGATCTCGCTTCTCCGCGGGGACGCCGGTAAGGTGCGGGCCACGCTCGCGAACGACTACGACGTGGTGCTGAAGCGCGGCAGCGCCCAGTACAACGCCATCCGGATCTCCACGCACATCTTCAACGACGAGTCGGACATCGAGCGGGCGGCCAGTGCGCTGAGTGAAGTGATGCGGAAGACGTGAGGCGAGCCGCGTCGACCTCCGGCTGGACGGATGCGTGGTCGGCTGCGCGGTGCGGCCGTGGCACCGAGCCGTATTGACACCTTCTCGCACCAGGCGATACTTGACCGTGGTCACTTTTCGGGCGTCCGACCTTCCCGGAGCACGCACCGATCCAGAAGTCACCATCCACTCCCTTGCCCGCGGCGGGCGGGCCTGGGAGGGCAGCGCGCCCCTGCCCCGCACCGGCCGCTGACGGGGGACCTCCCGCAGCGGACGAAGGCCTCGCTCGTGCCCACTCCCGCCGCAGACCCGCGGGCCATCGCGAGCGGAAGAAGCTCGAAACCCGGCGCAGGATCTTCCGATCCGCGTTCGAGCTCTTCGCGCTGAGGGGCTTCGACGGGACCACGGTCGAGGAGATCGCGAAACGTGCCCGCGTGGCCAAGGGCACGGTCTTCAACTACTTCCCGCACAAGAGCGCGTTCCTCCTCGCCGCCCACCACGAGTGGATGGCCCACCTGGAAGACGACCTGGGCCCCGTGGATTCATGGGAGGGCAGCGCCAGGTCCCGCCTCGATCGCGTCCTGAAGTACCTGACCGATCTCTCCATCGAGAACAGGGAGATCTCGAGGATGGTGATCTTCGAGAGCATGCGGGAAACCTACCTCCGCATGGGCACTCCCGGGGCCCCGGACCCCGATCGGGGAACCCGCCCCATGGAGGAGCTCACCGAAGCCGTCATCCGGCGTGGCAAGACCACGGGGGACATCCGTCCCGACGTCGATGACGGGCAGGCTGCCTCGGTCATCGCCGCCACGGTCTTCAGCACCCTGGTGCGCTGGCTGGTGGAGGGAGGCTCCGCACGGAGCGTGAAGGCAGCCCTCGCGGCAAAACTGGACATCATCTTCACGGGGCTGGCCCCGTGATTCGAGGAGGAAGCATGAGCAGGTCTGGGATCCTGCTTCTCGTGGGCACGGTGGTCTTCGGATATCTGGGTGGCCTGCAACCGGCGAGAGGCGATCCCGGAATCGTCCGCACGCGAGGAGATCCCGGCCAGGACGCTGATACGCTGCGTCTTACCCTGGGCGAAGCGGTCGACCGGGCGCTGCGGGAGTCGGAGGAGATCGCCGCCGCACGGGCGGCTCTGGCTCAGGCCGAGGCGCAGGTGACCCAGGCCACCGCGGGGGCCTTTCCCCAGGTGAACTCCAACGTCACCTACAACCGGTCGATCAGGTCGATCTTCGACCAGGCCGCGGGACCGCCGCCCGTCTCGGACACCCTCATCCCGCCGGCCTTCGACTTGAACAAGACGCCCAAAGAGCGCTTCGACCTGCTGTCCGAGCTGCTCGCGCAGGACTTCGTGAGCGCTCTCTTCAGCGGTCTGCCTTTCGGCCGCAAGAACACCTACATCGCCACCTTCACCCTCTCCCAGCCCGTATACGTCGGCGGCAAGGTCGGCGCCGCCCTGAAGGTGGCTCGACACTATCGCGCCGCGGCCGAGGATCAGCTCGAGGAGACCCGGGCCGACATCAAGCTCCAGGTCCGGAGCGCGTACCTGACGGCCGGCCTCGCGCGGCACCTCCTGGAGATCGCCGTGGACAGCCGCCGCGTGGCCCGGCAGCACTTCGAGCAGGTCCAGTCGTTCTACCAGGCGGGCACCGCCGCCGAGTTCGACGTGCTGAGAGCCCGGGTGGATCTGCAGAACCGGGATCCCATCGTGGTTCAGGCGGAGAACAGCGCGACGCTGGCGCTCCTGGAGCTCAAGCGGCTCACGAACATCCCCGCCGAGAAGCCGGTGCGGCTCACCACCGAGGTGGAACCCACCATGGTGGAGGTGGACGAAGACGCGCTGAAGCGCCTGACGATGGAGCGCCCCGCGCTGCAGGCGGCGGCGGAGGCGGTGGGCATGCGCCAGCAGGCGGTGAAGATCGCCAAGGCGAATCGCTTGCCCAACGTGACGTTCCTGGGGACGATGGGCTTCCAGAGCTACCCCGACAATCCACTTCCGCCAGGCTTCGACGCGTGGCGGAAGGACTGGAGCGCCGCGCTCTCCATCTCCATCCCCATCTTCGACGGCTTCCGCACGCGTGGCCAGATCGACCAGGCCCAGGCGGACCTGACGACGGCGGAGGTCCAGGAGAGCCAGCTCAGAGAGTCCTTGACCTTGCAGCTCGCCAGCGCGCTGGCCGCCTACCACGCCGCGCAGACCCAGATCCAAGCCCGGCGGGAGACCGTGGCCATGGCGGAACGCGCCCTCCACCTCGCCGATGTCCGATTCGCCGGCGGCATGGCCACACAGCTCGAGGTGAGCGACGCGGCCCTGCTCCTCGACCAGGCACGGGTGAACGAGGTGCAGGCGCTCTACGACTACGTGCGTGCCCTCGCCACCCTCGAGCGCTTGAGCGGCGGCAAGATGGAACTGATCGGAACGGGAGACTGACATGAAGCGCATCGTCGGCGGTATCGTCGTGCTCGCTCTCGCGGCGGTGGTCATCTTCCGCATCGTCCAGGCTTCGGCGCCGGTGGAGGCCACGCTGGATGTGCCCGAGATCCGTCAGGAGACCGGGATCCCGGTGGAGGTGGCCACGGCCACGGTGGGTCCCCTGGAAGTCCGCCGGCCCTTCACAGGGCAGGTCCGGGGCATCCGCAGCGCCACCGTCCGCGCCCGTACCGAGGATCAGATCCTCGAGATCCCGGTGCGCGTGGGAACGCGGGTCTCGGAAGGAGAGGTCGTTCTCCGCCAATCCAGCCAGGGCTCCCAGGCCTCGGTGCGTCAGGCCGAGGCCGCCCATGCCCAGGCAAGCAGGACCGTGGAACGGCTTCGGCCCCTGCATGAGCAGGGTGCCATCAGCACCCAGGACTGGGACAACGCGCTGACGGCCTTGAGCGTGGCTGAGGCCAACCTCGAGGCGGCACGCAGGGCCATCGTGCTCACCTCCCCCATCGACGGGGTGGTCACCGACATCCTGGAGACCCCCGGGAGCTTCCCTGGCGGGGGCGATCCCCTCATGCGCATCTCGGACCTGTCGCGGGTGCAGGTTCTCCTGGGCGTGAGTCCCGGCCAACGTCAGGAGCTGGCGGTGGGACAGCACGCCCTCGTCACAGGTCGCGCCGCGCAGGGGAGGGTCACACGCATCGCCCTGCAGGCCGATCCCGACAGTCGGCTCATCGAGGTGGAGGTCACCTTCCCCGGGACGTCGGTCGGCGACACCACACCGGCGATGGTGCCCGGCACGCTCGCCACGGTGGAGATCGTGGTAGGCGCCCGCGACTCGACGCTGCAGGTCCCCGCCGCGGCGCTCCAGGACGGAGGCGTCTGGGTCGTGGATGCCGAGGGGGTGGCCCACGAGCGAACGGTTCGAGTCGGGCTCCGGGGAAACGGCTCCGTGGAGATCCTGGAGGGTCTGGACAACGGCGAGCGGGTCGTGACCGCTGGAGCGAGCCTGCTCTCCGACGGCGTCCGTACCCGGGTGGTGGGAGGCTGAGCCATGTTCCGGTTCTTCGCCCGTCTGGCGGTCCATCGGCCGGTGCTCACCACCATGCTGGTCGTCGCGATGGTGGTCATGGGAATCTCCAGCTATCTCACCCTGGGAGTGGACCTCCTCCCCGGCATCGACTTCCCCGTGGTCACGGTCACCACCGTGTACCCCGGGGCTGGGCCGCAGGAAGTGGAGCAGCAGGTGACGAAGGAGGTGGAGGACGCCGTCTCCACCATCGGCAACCTCGAGACCCTCACGTCCTACTCCCGGGAGAACATGTCCATCGTCGTGGCGGAGTTCGACTACTCCGTCGACGCCGACATGGTGGCCATCGACGTGAAGGACAAGGTGGACGCCATCCGTGCCGACCTGCCCGACGACGCTCAGCCACCCACGATCCTGAAGCTGGACATCAACGCCATGCCCATCATGGACCTGGCGCTGTCCGGCCCGCAGTCGCTGGAGGCCCTCTACGACCTCGCCGACCAGGTCGTGGCCGACAGGATCTCACGCGTGGACGGCGTGGCCAGTGTGACCATCATCGGCGGCCGCGAGCGCGAGATCGAGGTGCGCGTGCATCCCGACCGGCTCCGGGCCTACGGGCTCACCATCAACGACGTCGCCGCCCTTGTGGGCGCCGAGAACCTGACGGTGCCGGCGGGCCGTGTCACCGAAGCGAGCGCGGAGTACGCCGTGCGCGTCGTGGGAGAATACACCTCCGTCGACGAGATATCCCAGCTCCCCCTGGCCATTCCCTCCGGCGGATACATCCGTCTGTCCGACGTGGCCACGGTGGAGGCTGGTTACGCCGACGTTCGGGAGCTCGCCCGCTACAACGGAGAGCCCACGGTGAGCCTCTCCATCCAGAAGCAGTCCGACGCCAACACCGTAGCCACCGCCGCCGGCATCTTCCGCGCCCTGGACGAGCTCCGCGCCGACGTGCCTCCCGGCGCCCAGCTCCGTGTGGCTTCCGACCGGAGTCAGTTCATCCGCGACTCCATCCAGGACATCCTGAAGAACATCCTCATCGGCATCGTTCTCACGGTGGGTGTCCTCTTCATCTTCCTCCACTCGTGGCGCGGGACCGTCATCGCCGCGGTGGCCATGCCGGCCACGATCGTGGCGACCTTCCTCGCCCTGGACCGGATGCACTTCACCATCAACGTCATGACCCTCATGGGGCTGGGCATCACGGTGGGGATCCTGGTGACCAACACCATCGTGGTGCTGGAGAACGTCTACCGGTACCTGGACAGGGGTGCGGACCCCAAGACGGCGGCAGAAGAAGGCACCACGGAGGTGGCCATCGCCGTGGCGGCCTCGGCGCTCACCAACGTGGTGGTCTTCACCCCCATCGCCTTCATGCAGGGCATCATCGGCCAGTTCTTCTTCGCGTTCGGGCTCACGGTGGTCTTCGCGACGCTGGCGTCGGTGTTCATCTCCTTCACCCTCGCGCCCATGCTGGCCGCGCGGGTCCTCCGCACCTACGAGACGCGTCGGGAGGAGGAGGGGGGGATGCTGGGGTTCTTCTGGAAGCGCTTCGACTCGGGATACGCGGGGCTGGAGGAAGACTATCGCAAGGCCCTGCGGTGGAGCCTGGCGAGGCCCCGGAACGGATGGGCCGTGGTCGGGGGGACATTCCTTCTCTTCCTTCTCGCCCTCTTCATTCAGGCGCGCTTCGGAGGAGGCGAGTTCATGCCCACTGCGGACGACGGCATGGCCGACATCGCCCTGGAGCTCCCCCCGGGTACACCCATCGAAAGAACGGCCCTGGTGACCCAACGCGCCGAAACGCTGCTACGCCGGATCCCGGAAGTGACAGACATTCTCACCACCATCGGACAGGGTGGGGGTGGGATGTTCTCCATGGGTGCCGACGTGAATCAGGCGCAGATCCAGGTGACGGTGGACTCCCGCCTGCCCACCGAGTCGTTCTTCCCCCGCATCCGGGAGCTCATGGCGGAGATCCCCGACGCCGACGTGACCGTCACCCTCTCGCAGACGATGGGAGGCGGTGGGTCCCAGGCTCCCCTCCAGGTTCTTCTCAAGGGCCCCGACCAGACACGTCTCCAGGCATTGGCACGTCGGGCCACCGACACCGTGACCGCGGTGCCGGGCCTCGTAGACGTCACCAACACCATCGAGGACCCACGTCCCGAAGTGGTCTTCCATCCACACCGCGCGATTCTCTCCCAGTACGGACTCACCGTGGCCCAGATAGGGGGAACCCTCCGGGCCTCCATTGAAGGCGTGACACCGGGCGTCTACCGCGAGGCCGGCGAAGAGCGGGACATCCGCGTGCGCCTCGCCGAGAGCTCGAGGAGCCGGGTGTCGGAGCTGGGCGACCTCCAGATCCGGACGCGGGACGGCGTGGTCCCGGTGAGCACCCTGGGTGAGCTCGACGAATCGGGAGGCGAGAACACCATCCAGCGGAACGACAAGCAGCGTACGGTACAGATCGACGCCCAGATCGGATCCGGGAGCCTCACGGGCCTCGCCGCCGAGATCGAAAGTCGCTTGGACGGCATGGGCCTGCCTCCCGGGTACTCGTACGAGATCACGGGACAGTTCGAGATCTTCCAGGATTCGCTGACCGAGATGCTGAAGGCCCTGGTGCTGGCCATCATCCTCAGCTACGTGGTGCTGGCCATGATCCTCGAGTCCTTCGTGCACCCCGTCACCATCATGCTCACGCTCCCACTGGGCGCCGTCGGGGCCATCTTCGCGCTTTTCCTCACGGCCACGAACCTGAACATCTTCAGCATGATGGCCATGATCATGCTGGTGGGGATCGTGGTGAACAACGCCATCCTCATCCTCGACTACGCCCAGGTGCTCCGGGGTCGGGGCATGAGCCTCGTCGAGGCGCTCATGGAAGCGGCCCCCGCCCGACTCCGGCCCATCGTCATGACCAACGTGGCCATCGCCATCGCCCTCATCCCCCAGGCCGTCGGGTCCGGACCCGGGGCGGCGTTCCGCACGGCCATGGCCATCGTTACCATCGGCGGCGTGCTGGTGGCCGCGGTCTTCACGCTGTTCCTGATCCCGGTGATCTACGTGAAGCTGGACCGCTTCGCGTTCGCGGCCCACGCCCACGAGCGGGACGAGCGGGAACGGGCGGGAGGATAGGTCGGGGCCTTGCACGCAGCGTCGCGCGGCCCCGCTGCGCCGGGTCCCCGCGGCGCCCCCTCTCCCCACCTCAGAACAGGTACCCCAGCCCGATATAGATCGGTAGGGAGGCCTGGGATGACGTGCCGGCATCCACCGCCACCACGAAGTCCTCCCCCATCCCGAGGCGGATCCCTCCTCCCACTCCCCTGTGCAGATCCGAGAGGACGCCGTCGAGGCGCACACCATTCTCCCAGACCCTGCCTTGATCGAGGAACGCGGAAAGCGTGACGTGGAAGGGCCGGTCGAGCATCCGGAAGTCCGCCGCCCTCCACCGCAGCTCCGCGTTCCAGACCAAAAGCCCACGACCGACATAGCGGTCCTTCGGGATTCCGCGTACGGTATTCGCGCCCCCCAATCCCTCCTGCTGCTTGAAGGAGCTCTGGACCGTGGACAGCTCGTACACCGGAGCACCTTCGCTCACGTTCTGAATCAGAACGCGATGGGCAAAGACGAGGTTGCGCGTCAGCGACAGATAGCGCCGGTCGGTGAAGGTCCAGCGCGTGTAGTCGGCATCGGCGCCCAGCGCGCCGTCGACACGCTGAATAAGAAGCTCCGTCCAGGTCCCCCGTCGGGGAGCGGTCTCCCGATCCCGCGTGTCCCACACCAGCCCCACGCGCGCGTAGTTGTACCAGCCCATGCGCTCCACCCCACCCCACTCCTCCGCAAACAGGGTGCTGCCTTCGCTCTTGGGCACGGGCACGACACCTATCCGTGACACACCGAGGCCGATCAGGGCCCTGAGTCTCGGATCGAAAAACCGGTGCTGCAAGTTCGTCGAGACGCCACGCCGGGTGCGACCAAAGCGGTAGTAATATGGATCCGGACCGTTCTCGGCATCGCGTGACGCGTCGTACACGGTTGCGTTGCCTACACCGTAGTACGGCGTTGCGACCTGCTGCTCGCTTCCCAGCCATATGCCGACGCGCCAACTGCCCGGAAGCATGTGAGGCGCGTCGAAGAAGAGCGTGAAGTCCCGCCGCCCGCCGGTGGTGAGGAAGATCTTCGGCTGCAACGTCCATAGCCACGGAGGCTGCGTTCCGTCTCCGTATTGGTACAGCTCCGCGATCACGCCGTACCCGAAGCCTTCGTCGGAATTGAAGTTGAGCGCGGGCACCCCTCCGACCTCGAGTCCGGTGGCCCGCGACTCCTGAGCCGCAAGCCCTGACCTAGAGAGCGTCGCCAGCATGACGAAGAGCGCGGCATTTGGGAACCGAAGGCTACGCACGGTCCGCACGATGCACCTCCATCGAGAGTCGCCTTCCGACGTCAACAGTGGCGTATGCGGCGCGCGTAGGCTCTACGTACGATGACGTAGCGCGGCGGACTCTCCAACGTGCACGACCCGGTCGAGCACACGCTCACTCTCGCTGTCCGACCGCCTCTCGCAACAGGTCCGCCGCCTCTCCCCGCCTCGACAACCGGCCGGCCTTGCCCTGGAAGATCCGGCCGGAACCACCCCCTCGCCCCCCCAGCACCTCCGCCACTTTCGACCCAAGGGCAGGCACGTTCAGGTCGGTGGCCTCTCCGGCCGCCACGAGGAACGCACCCTCAGCCTCCTCCCCCGCCGTGAGGAAGACCGCTCGGTCCGGCGCCAGCCGCCCCGCCTCGCGGGCCACGCGCTGCAGGAACGGAAGGTCCCGCTCGGGCCAGTGCGCGACGAGCAATGACTCCTGCTCCGTCACGAGGGCCACTGCCGAAGCCAGGGCCAGCGCCTCCTCGAGAGCGCGCACGGAGCGCTCTGCCTCCTTGAGCTGCTCGAGCTTGGTTGCGACTCTCACCACCAACTCGTCGTCGGAGGCCCCCAGCAGCTCCCGGAGTTCGGCGTTGCGTAGGTGGTGGGTCTCGTGGAGTCGTCGGAGCCGCCCGCCCGCCACCCAGAAGAGGCGTGTACCGCCGCGCATGCTCTCGCTGCCCAGAAGCTTGAGCGCCTCGATCTGGGCGGTCGAGCTGCAGTGGGTCCCGCCGCACGTGTTCAGGTCGATCCCCTCGATCTCGACCAGGCGGACGTCTCCCGTGTGACCCTCGGGAAGGCCTCGCGACCGGACGTCCATTGCGCCCTCGGCGTATTCCTCCCGACTCACGCGGCGGGTGAGGACGGGCCGTCCGGCACGGATCTCGGTGGCCACCGCCTCCTCCAACTCCGCCAGTTGTCCAGCCTCTACGCGGGGAGCGTCCACCTCGACGTCGCAGATCCGCTCCCCAAGGTGAAAGGCCGTGGTGTGCCAACCGAAGATCCGGTCGGCCATCGCCGTCAGGAGGTGCTGGCCGGTGTGCTGCTGCATGTGATCGAATCGGCGCACCCAGTCCAACTCCACCGCTACCCGGCCCGCCGGAGCGGGACCGTCCAGGATGTGCCGGATCATGCCGGCCTTCTTCTGGACGTCGAGGACGGCGACGCCGGCGATGGTCCCCCGGTCGGCCGGCTGCCCTCCTCCCTCGGGGTAGAGGATGGTGTCGGCCAGGACCACGAACGGGTGACCCTCCGCCTCGCCGTTGGCGACCACGTCCGTCTCCAGACGGGTGATTCTCGGATCTCGCTCGTAGGCGTTGATCTCGGACACAGTCATGGACCTCGTCTCTGCATCTGGCGAAACGTCGCGTTCATCACCATTACAATGGTCGTGGCATCGCAGGATCATGCACGCGCACGGTGGCGCCATCAACCGGGGCGAATCGCCCGAGGAGTCCACGATGACGAACAGGCGAGAATTCCTGGCGGCCTCGGCCGCGGCGGGAGTGGGGCTGGGATTGGGCGGGCGGCCGGGCGCAGTCTCCGGCGCCGACTGGGTCCTGCCCCCTTCGGGCGCGAGCGCCCGTCAGGTTCCGCGCGCCCCCCGAGCGCTGCGTATCCTCATGCTCGGGGGCACCGGCTTCCTGGGCCCGGCCGAGGTCGAGTACGCCCTGGCGCGGGGTCATACGGTGACGCTCTTCAACCGCGGCCACACCAATCCACAGCTGTTCCCCAACGTCGAGAAGCTGGTGGGTGATCGTGCCGTCCCCGACCTGACTGCGCTCCAGGGACGGACATGGGACGCGGTGCTCGACACCTCCGCGAGCATAGCCACCTGGGTTCGCGACTCCACCGCCGCGTTGAAGGACTCGGTGGGACGATACCTGTTCGTGTCGAGCATCTCGGCCCATACGGACAACGGCACCCCGGGGCAGACAGAGGACGCGCCGGTGTTCAGCCACGCCGACTACGAGGACGTGATCCGGCGGAACGCTCCCTTTGGCGAGGCGTACGGGCCCAACAAGGCGGAGGCGGAGCGCATCGTGCACGCCACCTTCGGCGACCGGGGGCTGGTGGTGCGCCCGGGTCTCATCGTCGGCCCGAGGGACAACAGCGACCGATTCACCTACTGGCCGGTACGCATCGACCGTGGCGGCGAGGTTCTGGCCCCGGGGGACGGCACGGACCTCGCGCAGATCGTGGACGTTCGCGACCTGGGCCGTTTCCTCGTGCACCTCGTCGAGGATCAGGCGTCCGGCACGTACAACGCCGTGGGGCCACGGTCACCGATGACCATGGCCGAGATGCTCTACGGCATCCGTGCCGTCACGTCTGCGGACGTGTCGTTCACGTGGGTCGCGGCCGACTTCCTCCGCGAGCAGAAAGTGGGCGCGTGGATGGAGATGCCCGTATGGGTCTATCCCGGGCCGGACACCCGTGGCTTCATGGATTGGGACTGCTCGAAGGCCATCGCGGCCGGACTCGAGTTCCGCCCCCTGGCGGACACTGCGCGTGACACCCTGGTGTGGTGGAAGGGGCGAGGCGCCGACGCCCCGGCGCTCCGCACCGGACTGGCGCCGGACAAGGAGGCGCGCATCCTGGCGGCCTGGAAGGCGCGAAGCGGCTGAGTCGGTCCGGTTCGGGCTTCCGGACCAGCTCGGGCCATCGCTACGATCGGCGAGGTCGGACTTGGAACGCTACTCGGGCCCCGACCCCTCCGTCAGACGGGCCAGCTCGTCCACCACCTGTTGGAGCTTGGCCGATTCCGAATTCGTGACCTTGCGGAGGATCCACCGGAGGATCGGGTACAGGACGGGGAGGACGACAAAGAAGAGGATCAGCCCGATCTGACTCCCGTCCTTTACGAACTTGATGAGGCCGACGAGCGAGGCGATCAAACCGATCAGGCCGGCGGGGAGGTAGGTCAGGACGGCCGCCGAATTGAGGTTGGACGAGCCGTTGATGGTCGTAACGCCGTCCCGGGAGGAGAGCGTGACGTAGCGGGCGCCGATATCCCCCTGGGCTCTCCACTCCAGGGAACCGTGGATATCGTTTACCTCTCCCTGCACGCCCATGGTCCGACGGATCACGGAGAGTATCTCGGGCGTGTCCTCGGGGTCGAAGCCTCCCTCCACCTTCCGCTCGAAGTTCATGACCGTGGGAGAGCCCACCAGCAGGTTGCCGTGCCTGCTCCGGCCCATGGCGACATCCTGTGCCGCCGCCTCCAGACGAGCGGCGTCGATGCCCACCTCCTCGCCGATGGCCTTCAGCTCCGCCAAGGACAGGCCTTCGCTCCTCGTCATGGCGTGGGAAGGCGCCGACTTGACCGCCCGCTTCAGGATCTCGCGGACTTCCTGGTCCGTGAATCGTCTCTCGTCGATGGGCGTGTCGGCCACGTAGCGATTCTCTCCTCAGGAGTTCAGCCAGGTCGATCGAAGATCGGGGCCGCCCGCAACGGCCCGCGTCTCAGCGGGGTCGGCGGAAGATGCGCACCCCCCATGGGTCGAGGAAGAGCGCGGGCAGGGCCGCCGGTGCCCCCGTCTTGGGGCTGAGCTCGGTCAGTCCCCCTTCACCCATCATCTCCACCGTCCCATGGAACGGTCGGTTGGAGAGATTCACGGCGACGAGGATGTCCTCGGTGGAGTCGCTTCGCATGTACGTCAGAACGCGGTCCTCGTCGCTGTTGCGCACCCAGGTGGTCTTCCCCTGTCGGAGCGCCGCGTGCGCGCGCCGCAGCGGGATCATCCAGTGATAGAAGCGGGGCACCTCCGGCCGCCGTTCGGCGATGGCCCAGAAGACCGGGAGCCTCTCGAACAGTGCGGGCGCCGTGCTCTCCGTGTCGTCCCCGACCTCCATGCCGTTGTAGAGGAGGGGAACGCCGTCCATGGTGAAGATCACCGCCGAGGCCGCGAGGGCTCCACGAACCCCGAAGAGCGCGATGGCGCGTTGCTCGTCATGGTCGTCGGCGATGCGCATGTGCAGCGCGCCGCGGGGGCCCGCTCGCCGCTCCGCCTCCCACGCCGCCTGGATCTCCCTCGCGCTCCCGCCACCCGTGATGGCCTCCGAGAGCGCGTGGTACTCGGTCCAGCTGTAGTCGATGTCGAAGGCCTGGGCGAGGAGCTCCGGCTCCTGGGCCTCGGCGAGCATCATGATGTCCGGCTTGATCGCTTCGAGGTCCTTGCGAGCCTGCTCCCAGAAGTCCGTCGGAACCATGGATGCCACGTCGCACCGGAAGCCGTCCAGATCGTACTCACGGATCCAGTACTTCAGGACATCGGTCATGTAGCTGCGCACGTCGGGGTTTCCGTAGTCGAGCTGAACCACGTCCGTCCAGTCGTACGGTGAGGCCGGGTTGCCGGCGGCGTCGTGCTTGTAGAACGCCGGTCGCTTCATCAGCTCGTTGTCCCACGAAGTGTGGTCCAACACGACATCGACGATGACCTTCAGCCCGAGCTGATGTGCTTGGTTCACGAGCCGCTTCAGGTCGGCCGCCGTCCCGTAGTCCGGATTGATCCCGTAGTAGTCCCGTACCGCGTACGGGCTGCCGATGGTCCCCTTCTTCTTGAGCTGCCCGATGGGGTTGATGGGCATCAGCCAAATGATGTTCACGCCCAGCGCCTTGAGCTCGTCGAGGCGCCCGGTGACGGCATTGAACGTCCCCTCGGGAGAGAAGGTGCGGACGTTCAGCTCGTAGATGACGCCGTTGCGCAGCCAGGTCGGCGAGTGCCTGGCATCGACCTGGGAGACGTCGCGGCGCGTCTGGGCCACCAGCGGCGCCGACATGAGAACCCCCATCAAGAGGGCGACCGGAGCCGTGCGGGCGAGGGTCCACCAGCGCCTGGTGGCCATCGGCGTGACCCGTTGGATCGACCTGGATCGAGGGGACATCGGATCTCCTGCGCGGTTGTGCCCCGGTCTGGTAGCCCCGGAGGTCCTTCGGCAATCTGAGCCCGTTACTCGTGAGCTTCGGCTTCGGCCCTGCTGTTAATCGGGTCGCTTGAGGGAACTTCGTCAACGTCCGGGGGACCCGCGGCCCCGCGAGATCTCGGGTGGATGCGACGCGGCATGCGGCTACGTCCGCCGTAGCAGCGCGTTCACCGTGGCCCGCTGCCCTCGTTCCGTGGGCACCACAACCGTGTCACTCGGTGTGGCCGGGAGCAGGCCGTGCTCGGCGAGGGCCGCCTCCAACTCCGGGGCGTGGAACAACACGCCACGGCCACCCGGCATCCCGTCGTACACGTGGGGCTCGCCCTCGGCCGGCCGGACGCCGGAGCCCGTGAGGTCCACGTCCGGCGTGAAGTGGGCCATGAGCAACAGCCCGCCGGCCTTCAACACCCTCGCCGTCTCGCCCAGCGCGCGGTGCCACCCGGCCAGGCTCTCCGCGTTCTGGTAGATGCCCAGGCCCACGACCAGATCGAACGACGCGTCGGCCAGGCGTGACAAGTCGTCCATGGGACCCCGCCAGACCCGCCCCGCCGCCTCCTCCTCGCCCACCAACTCGGCCAACCGCCGTCTGGTCTCCGCCACCATGCCTGCGCTGGCGTCCAGGGCATGGACGTCCCAGCCGTGCCGTGCGAGGAAGATCGTGTTGCGTCCCCCGGCGCAGCCCACGTCCAGCGTCCGCCCCGGTGCCAGATCCTCCACCAGCGCCGTCAGTCGATGATCCGGATCGCGCGCCGCGAAGCGGGCCACCACGTCCGGTTGTTCCCAGAAGTCGTCGTCTCTGTGCAAGCTCGGTTCCTTCCACACCGCCCTATCCCGCCGTCTCCACGGATTCGACTCCCGACCGAAGCACCCGGTTCCGGTCGTCGACGAAGACCACGGTGGGCAAATGGTCCCGGGCTTCGGCGTCCTCCATCTCCGCATAGGAGATGATGATGACCGTGTCGCCGGGGTGGACGAGATGTGCGGCGGCGCCGTTGATGCCGACGGTCCCGGAGCCGCGCTCGCCCTCGATGACGTAGGTCTCGAGGCGATTCCCGTTGGTGATGTCCACGACCTGCACCTTCTCGTGGGCAAGTAGGTCGGCGGCGTCCATGAGGTCACGGTCGAGGGTGAGGGATCCCATGTAGTCCAGGTTCGCCTCGGTGGCCGTGGCACGGTGGATCTTGGACTTCATCATGATGCGCCGCATGCCGACCATCCATCTCCTTGTCCCCGCCTCCATCACGTCGATAGGCAGAGTGTCGGGTTGAGGGGGAAACGCCGGTGCTACACCCCGGCCGCCGCAAGGATCAGTCGTGACGCGGCCCGCCGCCTCATGGATCGGCCCCGGCGCGGCTCAGGACCGGAAGGATCACTCGTGTCGACTGAGCGGATTCGAAGGTGGAAGACCGGATGCGGGCCGATTTCTACGGGTCGAACATCGCCAGGACCCCAGCGGGGGTCAGCGCGCGCGCGTCGGCCTCGAGTCCGGCCAGGGTCGCCTTCGGAATAGTAGCTTTCAGAGCCTCGATTCGATCCGCCACACCTGGATCCATGGGGTGATCCACCACGACGCCCGCTCGCGCCGACAGCTCCTGGGCCGCCGCCGCGATGGCCACGGCGCGCTCGGCGCGTCCCTCGGCCGCCTCCATCGCGGCCAGCCCCATGAGCGCGTGTCCCGTGCCCCGTGGGCTCCCCACCTCCTCGTAGGTGCGTACCGCCGACACGAAGGCATGCTGCGCATCGCTCGCGTTTCCCGCCCCCAGGGCAGCCCACCCCATCTCGCAATGCAGGCGCGCGATCTCCGGGCGGTCCCCGACCCGCCCGAAGGAGTCGAGAGCTTCGCGGAAGGTCTCCACGGCGCCGGCGTGGTCACCCTTCGCGAACGTCATCTGTGCGAGGAAGGAGAGCGATAGACCCCTGCCCTCGTAGTCTCCGATCCGGATCTGTATCCGGCGGGCAGCCTCCACCGTCTCCCAGCCCGCCTCGAGATCTCCACCCAGGAAGAGCAGCATCCCCTTGATGGACATCGCGAGCGCTTGGATGAACTCCGTCCCGCTGGCCGTCGCCCGGGATATGGCGTCGTCCAGGGCCGACCCCGCTTCTTCCATCCTCCCCGTTGAAAGGTGGATGTATCCCTGGTGGACCGCCGCCTCCGCCGTGACGGCCTCGTCTCCGAGGGCCAGCCCGTCCTCGTGGGCCCGATCGGCGTCCCGGAGCGCGCCTTCCCAGTCGCCCATGCTGCCACGCATCATGGCCGCGGTGATTCCCGTCAGGCACCGCCCGAGGCTGGGGGGATCATCGGCGGCCAAGGGCAGGAAGACGTCGACCAGGCCCGCACCCGTCAGGTGCTGGCCGTGGATGTGCCACGGCCAGCAGAGATTGCCGCACAGCAGGAGGCCGTGTTCCACCGCAGCGTGATCCCCGGCTCGCGCCCGAGCGGTGAGCCACTGGCTCGCCGCCATGGTATTCGCGTTCTCGGTCCGGGCTCGGTGCATCGCCTCGAGTTGTCGGTCGCCCTTGATGCCGGCGGCGATGTCCACGGTGAACCTCACAAAGTGGGCCGCGTGCGCCGCCTTGATCTCCTCCACCTCTCCACCGGCACGGAGCTGCTCCACGGCGAAGGCCCGAATGGTCTCCAGGAGCGCGTATCGGCCCCCCACCCCCACCACCCGCACGAGCCCCTTCTCCACCAGTGAATCGAGCTCGTCGAGGGCACGATAGCGTTCGTCCCCCGTATAGCAGACCTGCTCCATGGCGTCCAGCGTCCACCCTTCCTGGAAGACCGACAGGCGGCGCAGGAGCCTCTGCTCCTCGGGCTCGAGAAGGGAGTAGCTCCAACTGATGGTGGTGCGCAGGGTGCGCTGGCGCATGGGCAGATCTCGGTCTCCCGACGTCAGGAGATCGAGTGCGTGGTCCAGGCGCTGGAGGAGCGCTGGTGGCTCGAGGATGCGGATACGCGCGGCCGCCAGCTCCAGTGCCAGCGGCAGACCATCGAGGCGCCGGCAGATGTCCGAGACCGCGGAGGCGTTGGCATCCGAGAGGGTGAACGTCGGCTGGACCTTCTGCGCCCTCTGGACGAACAGCGCCACCGACGGGCACGCGAGCAGCGACTCTACCGTGGCCTTCTCGCGCCCCGGGAGCTCCAGGGGCGGCAGCGCGAACTCGGATTCCGCCCCGATCTTGAGCGGTGCACGGCTGGTGGCGATGACCTGGAGCTTCGGGCATCGCGCCACCAGGGCGGCAATGTCCCCGGCTGCATCGAGTACCTGCTCCAGGTTGTCGAGCACGAGGAGCATCCGGCGCTCGCCGATGACCGTGCACACCGCGTCCAGAGGAGACCGCCCGTGTGCTTCGGCGATCTCCAACGTCGTACCGATGGTGCTCAGCACCTCCTCGGGTGCGGTGGCCGAAGCCAGGGAGACGAAGGCGGCGCCTTCGGCATGGCTCTCCTCCAGGCGACGGTAGAGCTCGATGGAGAAGCGCGTCTTCCCCGTGCCCCCGTATCCGGTGACAGTGAGCACGCGGCTGCCGGAAGCCACCCGCTCCAGAGCCTCCTGGAGATTCTCCTCACGGCCCAGCAAAGGCGTCGACGGCACCGGCGGCGGCTTGTGAATGGCCGGAATCAGCCCTGGCTCCGTGGCCAGGCCGGCTTCGGGTCGCGTCACCGCCTCGCGCCATTCGTGAACCGTGGCGTACCGATCCGCCGGCGACTTGGCTAGAGCGCGCTCGATGGGATCCCGGAACCGGGCGGCCGCCGCCGGGCGGACCGTTTCGATGGAGGGCACCGGGTCCATGGCGTGGCGGGCCAGAACCGCGACGGCGCTGCGCCCCGTGAAGGGGGGACTTCCCGTGAGCATCTCGTAGGTGACGCAGCCGAGGGCATAGAGATCGCTGCGGGCATCCACCTCCTCGCCGTTCGCCTGCTCGGGACTCATGTAGTACGGCGTGCCGATGGCCATTCCCACCGAGGTGAGCCGCTCGTCTCCGGCGCGGGTCACTGCGTGGGCGATCCCGAAGTCGGCGACCACCGCGTGACCGTTCTCCAGGAGGATGTTCTCCGGCTTGATGTCGCGGTGCACCACGCCATTGCGGTGTGCGTACGCCAGGGCGTCGGCGACCTCGTCGACGATGTGGACGACGTCGTCGACGGGAAGCTGCCCCTCCCGGGAGAGCCGATCACGGAGGGACTCGCCTTCGACGAAGGGCATCACGTAGAAGATGAAGCCCGCCTCCCGCCCCGAGTCGAACAGGGGAAGGATGTTCGGGTGCCGGAGGTTCGCCGTGGTGGTGATCTCCCGCAGGAAGCGCTCGTGCCCCACGGCAGCGGCAACCTCCGGCCGGAGCACTTTCACCGCCACCTTGCGGCCGTGCTTCAGATCCTCGGCCAGGTACACGGTGGCGGTCCCGCCTTCGCCCAGCTCCTTCTCGAGGCCGTAGCGGGCAGCCAGGGCGGCCGAAAGGGAAGGGTCGATGGGGGTCATGGTCCCGCCAAGGTGCGAACGCCCCGAACCGGGATGCAATGGTCTTCGCCTTCCCGGAGCCTGGATCCGCTGCGGTGGAGCGCGAGGGCGTGCCCGCCCCGCTCCCGGGCCGCAGCCTACGTGTCGCCGGCCTCGCCGGTGATTCCCGCCGGCACCGCGCAGTTCGACAGCCCCTCCAACCTGGACGGGTCGTCGGGGAAGTACCGTGTCCGCCAGCGCAGCGCGACGTTCACGAGCCCGATGAGCACGGGGACCTCGACCAGTGGTCCGATGACCGCCGCGAAGGCCGCGCCGTGCCCGATGCCGAAGGTAGCCACCGCGACGGCGATGGCGAGCTCGAAGTTGTTGGAGGCCGCAGTGAACGACAGCGTCGTGGTGCGCCTGTAGTCCGCCCCGAATCGCCGGCTCATGAAGAAGGTCGCCGCGAACATCACCACGAAGTAGACGAGGAGCGGAACCGCCACGCGCACCACGCCCATCGGTT
>JAJDNI010000023.1 GCA_022340755.1 Gemmatimonadota bacterium | reverse complement strand
TCCTCGACCAGAACGCGCATCGCGCGCCGCAGCCGTATCCAGTCGTCGGGGCTCGGCGACCGGCCGGAGTCCTTGTAGAGCGCGTCCTCCAGGTCACCGAGATCCTGGAGGGTGTCGGTCACACTGAAGCCATGGAAACGGTACGCCAGCGCCATGTCCCGGAAGCGCTCGGGGAGGTGATCGGGCAGGGTGGGGTCTCCCGACTCGAGCCACGATGCGGTACCCTGTGCGACCTTCCGGATCTCGCGGCGGAGATCCGCGGGACGAACGTCCCCGTCGACGCCGCTCCGGGGCCGCCGCCATGCGCGCAGGTGCCGGCCGTTCATCCCATTCGTCGAGGGGCCGAGATCCCCGCGGTCCGTGGGGCCGGCCTCCCCGTTCCCTGCGTTCCCTCTCCAGGGCATGTGCTCACCTCGCTGTTCCGGTCCGACTGACTCGGAGCGTCCACCAGGCATACGCTCAGGACCGCCACCACGTTCCCCACAACGCATCCTATTCGCTAAACAATCGGGTGTCGCGTAAGGTGCGGCGAGTGGGGTGGAACGGGTGTTGCATCGAATGGAGGGTGACGAGGACGAATTCGAACCATGAGGTGGGCTGATGGATAGGACGGTCGAGACGCGACGAAGGTACGGAAGGGAGGGGAAGGCGGAGCCACGGAACCGCCCCCGGGATCTGTCCACCTGGCCGATCGAGGATCTCTGTGTCACCACCATGCGCACGCTGGCGATGGACGCGGTCCAGAAGGCCGACTCGGGGCATCCCGGTACGCCGATGGCGCTGGCGCCCCTGGCGTTCGTGCTGTGGGACCGGATCATGCGCTACGATCCTCGAGATCCCGATTGGTTCGATCGCGATCGTTTCGTGCTCTCGGCCGGCCACGCCTGCATGCTTCAATACGCCGCGCTGCATCTGACCGGTTACGATCTCGCCCTCGACGAGATTCGACGCTTTCGTCAGTGGGACAGCAAGGCGCCCGGGCATCCCGAGGTCGAGCGGACGCCGGGCGTGGAGACGACCACCGGGCCTCTGGGTCAGGGGATCATGAACAGCGTGGGCATGGCGATCGCCGAAGCCCACCTGGCCGCCGTCTTCAACCGGCCCGGTCACGAGGTCGTGGACCACCGCACCTTCGCGATCTGCAGTGACGGCGATCTGATGGAAGGAGCCTCGCACGAGGCGGCGTCCCTGGCCGGTCATCTGAAGCTCGGGAAGCTCGTGTGGATCTACGACAACAACCACATCACCATCGAGGGCGACACCGCGCTCGCCTACTCGGATGACGTGGCGCGACGATTCGAAGCCTACGGGTGGCACGTGCAGGACGTGGGCGAACGGGCGAACGACCTGGACGCCCTGACCGAGGCGCTGAACACGGCGTGCGACGAGACCGAGCGCCCCTCCCTGATCATCGTTCGCTCCCACATCGCCTGGGGTGCGCCCGAGAAGCAGGATACCGCGGCCGCCCACGGGTCGCCGCTCGGTGAAGACGAGGTACGCGCCACCAAGCGGCGCTACGGCTGGCCCGAGAACGAGACGTTCCTCGTGCCGCCCGGCGTCCGCGAGCACATGGGCCGAGCCGTCGAGCGCGGCCGTGCGTTGCACGCGGCGTGGGACGAGAAGATGGCGGCCTTCCGGCAGGCCCATCCCGAGCTGGCCGCCCGGTTCGAGGCCGCGCGGATCGGGGATCTTCCGGAAGGTTGGGATCGGGACATCCCCACGTTCAGCGCGGAAGAGGGGCCGATGGCGACCCGCGCGGCATCCGGGAAGGTGATGGAGGCGCTGGCGCCCCGCCTCCCCTGGCTGATCGGCGGCGCAGCCGATCTGGCGGGATCGACCAAGACGCTCCTGCCCGACACGAAGGACTTCGAGGCTCCCTCGCCCGGGGGAAGGAACTTCCACTGGGGCATACGGGAGCACGGGATGGCCGCGGCGTCCACGGGCATGGCCCTTCACGGAGGTGTGCGTCCCTTCGCGTCGACGTTCTTCATCTTCACGGACTACGCGCGTCCGGCGATCCGTCTGGCCGCCCTGACCCGTCAGCCGGTCGTCTACGTGCTGACCCACGACTCGATCGGACTCGGTGAGGACGGCCCCACGCACCAGCCGGTGGAGCACCTGGCGTCGTTCAGAGCCATGCCGAACGTGTACGTGATGCGACCGGCAGATGCGAACGAGGTCGCATTCGCGTGGCGCGTCGCGCTGGAGCGCCGCGACGGACCCACCCTGCTGGTGCTCAGCCGCCAGAAGCTCCGGGTCCTGGATCGTCGCGACGGGCTCGCGTCCGCCGAAGGCGTTCGTCGGGGGGGCTACGTGCTCGCCGCCGAGCGGGGCGAGCGGCCCGATCTGATTCTCCTGGCATCGGGCTCGGAGGTGGAGATCGCGCTGCAGGCCCGCGAGCGCCTGAAGCAAGACGGGATCGACGCACGCGTCGTCAGCCTCGCGTGCTGGGAGCTGTTCCGCGCGCAGCCGGCTTCCTATCGCGAGCAGGTTCTGCCCCCCGACGTGAAGGCCAGGCTGGCGGTGGAGGCGGCCTCGCCCTTCGGGTGGGAGGCCTGGGTCGGCGATGCCGGCGCCGTCATCGGTGTCGACCGTTTCGGGGCCAGCGCCCCATGGAAGGAGATCTACGAACACTACGGCCTGACTGCGGAGCACGTCGTGCGCCGAGGGCGCTCGCTCGTGTCCTCGCCGGTTCGGGACGAGAGACCATACGAGGAGGAGCACCATGAGTGAGATCGAGAACCCGCTTCTGGGACTCATCGACCACGGCCAGTCCTATTGGCTCGACAACCTGACCCGGGAGAAGATCCGGAGCGGCGAGCTCGAGCGACGCGTGACCCGCGAGGGGCTGCGAGGTCTCACGTCCAATCCGTCGATCTTCCACGAGGCGGTCTCGGGGAGCGAAGACTACGACGCGCTCATCGATCGGGCGGCCAAAGACGGCAAGAGCGCCTACGAGATCTACGAGGCCCTGGTGCTGGCGGACATCCGGGACGCCTGTGACGTGCTGCGGCCCGTCTACGACGAGTCGGACGGTCTGGATGGATACGTGAGCCTCGAGCTCTCGCCCTACCTCGCGCACGACACGGAGGGGTCGATGCGTGATGCCCGGCGCCTCTTTTTCGAGGTGGACCGGCCGAACCTCCTCATCAAGATCCCCGGCACGCCGGCCGGCGTTCCGGCCATCGAGCAGATGCTCTACGAGGGCGTCAACGTCAACGTCACCCTCCTCTTCTCGATCGAGCGGTACCGGGCCGTGGCGGAGGCGTATCTCCGGGCGCTGGAGCGCCGCCTGTCGGAAGGTGACGCGATCGACGGGGTGGCTTCGGTGGCCAGCTTCTTCCTGAGCAGGATCGACGTGCTCGTGGACCAGCTCCTCAGCCACCGTATCCGCTTCGGAGAGAGCGGCGAACCGAGCGGCGACGCTTCGGTGTCCCCCGAAGATCTCATGGGCAAGGCCGCCATCGCGAACGCGAAGCTCGCCCACCAGAGCTTCCTGGAGCTCCTGGATTCGGATCGCTGGAAGCGCCTGGAAGAGGCCGGCGCCCGTCCGCAGCGGCTCCTCTGGGCGTCCACGAGCACCAAGGATCCATTGTATTCCGACGTGCGCTACGTCGAGCCCCTGATCGGGCCCCATACGGTCAACACGATGCCCGATCGGACCATCGCCGCGTTCGCGGACCACGGTGTGGTGGAAGACACGTTGACGGGCGGCGTCGACGAGGCCCGTCGGACGTTCGAGGCACTCGATGACGTGGGCATCGACATGGCCGCCGTGACCGAGCAGCTCATGAACGAAGGGGTGCAGAAGTTCATGGACTCCTTCGACGCGCTCCTCACCACCATCACGGACGAGCGGGCCCGCTCGTTGCGGGTCGGCGGAGAGCCCGAGCCGTCCGACCTCGGGACCGAGGCCCCGCACGTCGACGCCATCGTCGAGTCGCTGACCACTCGTCGGTTCTCCCGGCGGTTGCACGACAAGGACGCGTCGCTCTGGACACGTGATCCGGA
>JAJDNI010000013.1 GCA_022340755.1 Gemmatimonadota bacterium | reverse complement strand
GGGACTTGAAGACGCGGGGGTGGCGTTTCGTCGGACCGACGACGGCCTATGCCTTCTTCCAGGCGATGGGCCTGGTGAACGACCACGATCATGGCTGCGCGACACGCACGGCGGCGGAGACGGCGCGCCGGGAGTTCCGGGTGCCAACGACGTGAGGGGAACTGAGTAGATCAGGGGCCGAAGGGAGGCGAAGACGGGCCAGCTACCCTCCCACCCTCTTCACCGTCGCGTCGGACGTGACCGTTGTCCTCCTCGAGGAGACTTCGTACCCGTACTCATGGCAGACCGGCCGGCCGCTGCCGTATTCCCACATGATGCACTTCCTCCCTGTGGCCACCGACTCGGTGACGGTAGTGGACATGCGGCCAAAGAGCTTTCCGTCGTGGTTGGCCCAGAGGGTCCAGTCGCTGTCGCCGCAGGAGAAGTGGTGACCGGGGTTCCCGCCTTCCCATTCTCGCCGGGGGCGGTAGCCCGGCAAGGTGCGTGGGTCCGCGCACTCGTATTGCCCGCTGTACAGCTCCGTGGTGCCGTCAACGCTGACGTACAGGCGGGTCCTGAAGCTGGAGTGCGCCTCGTGTGCGCGGAGGTTCGAATCGGCGCGATAGGTGACGTTGCCCTCGAGCTCGTAGGTGCCCGGAGGGAGAGGGCCGTCCAGCGGGCCCCCGGGGTCCTGCCGCACCGTCGCACAGGCCGCCAAAATGGTGATTGCCGCGGCACCGGTTAGGTACCTCCACAAGCGCGTATTCATGACCGATCCTGACCCGGAGATGTCCGGGCGTCAAGCGGTGCTTCAGGCCCTTGGGACCTTGTGTCGTGCACGGGGTCCTTGACGGCTGTCACAAGAAGATTGACGGGGGGCCTCTAGGCAGCGACTTTGTTGGCCTTGTGGCACGTCGCCACGTACCCAGCGTGGGGGTCAGACCACGCGGGTCTGCAGTCGGCAGGTACGGATCTTCCGAACGCTCCGACCGAAGGCCAGTACGCAACAGGAGTAGGGAGATGCGTACCGTAGGAACCGTGAAGTGGTTCAACGATCAGAAGGGTTTCGGCTTCATCACCCCCGAGGACGGCGGCAAGGATTGCTTCGTCCACCACACGGCCATCCAGTCCGAGGGCTTCCGTAGCCTGGCGGAGGGTGATCGCGTGGAGTTCACCATCACGCAGGGCACCAAGGGCCCGGCGGCGGAGAACGTCGTCAAGCTGTAAGGCTCGGCCGAGCCCGTAGGATCCCGAAGCCCCGCGGCGCGTCAGCGTCGCGGGGCTTCGCGCATCCCTCAGGCGGCGTGCTCCTTCGCCCACGCCGCCACCTCCGCGTGGGTGGCGAACCAGACGTCCCCCATACCTTTCGCGAGGTCGATGAGCTCCTCCAGGATCCAGAGCCTCGAGCGGTACCCCGAGTAGTGCGGATGCATGGTGAGCTGGAAGATGCCCCCTTCGTGCCACGCGCCCTCCAACTCCCGCCGGAAGACGTCGAAGACCGCGGACGGCGGCATATGGGGCCGTAGCGCCTGGAAGCGGTGCATCCCGAAATACACGGCGTCGTCGCGGATCCACTCCACCGGGAGCTCGACGATGCCGGTGGGCTCTCCCTCGAGGAGCAGCTCGTAGCAATCCACGTCGGCCATGAGGGACGAGTCGTACAGCAGGCCCATCTCCTTCTGGATGCGCAGCGTGTGGGGGCTGAAGTCCCAGGACGGGGTGCGCAGCCCGACGGGTCGCACGCCGGTGAGCTTCTCCAGCGTGTCGGAGCTGCGGAGCATGAGATCGCGCTCCGCCTCGTAGGGGAGCTCGGAGTTCAGCTCGTGGATCCAACCGTGGATCGCCACCTCGTGCCCCTCGTCGACGACGCGTCTCTGCTCGTCGGGGTGCAGGAGCGCCGAGACCCCCGGCACGAAGAACGTGGCTCTGATCTCGTGCTTGGCCAGGATCTCGAGGATCTTCGGGACGCCGCGGCGGGCTCCGTACTCGCCCCAGGCCATGCGTCCGATGGAGCGGCCGCCGTCACGCAGCTCGTTGGTCTCGTGGTCGGAGTCGAAGGACAGGGCGACGGCACAGCGTGCGCCGTCCTTCCAGCTGGCGGGCCGCAGGGGACGTCCGGCACGCACCTGGCCTACCAGGGCGCGCCAGCGCTCCTCCGGCCACTGCCAGGGCTCGAGGGCAGGGGTATCGCTAATCATGCCTCACGTTACCCGACCGGCTCCCCAACGGCCAGCGACCCTCCGCGTGACGAAACCATGCCGTCCCGGGAACCGTCGTGTAGCGGGAGAGCCGCGCATACCGTCTGGAGAGGTGACACCGAATGGAAGAGCTGCTGCGGGACGTCCGCTTCGCTTTCAAGATGCTGTGGAAGGAGAAGACCTTCAGCGCCACCGTGCTGGTCACGCTGGCGGTCTGTATCGGCGCCAACGTGGCCATCTTCAGCGTGATCAACACGGTCCTGCTCAAACCCCTCCCCTTCAAGGACCCCGACCGCTTGGTGACGGTCTTCAACAGCTACCCGGGAGCTGGGGCAGCCCGGGCGTCCAACGGCTCCATCGACTTCCTCCAGCGCAGAGAGAACGTCCCGGCCTTCCAGGAGGTGGCGCTCTACCAGGGTAGCGGGAGCACCGTGGGCGAGCCCGGGAGCACCGAGCGCGTGTCCAGCATGCGCGTGACTCCTTCGTTCTTTCCCCTCCTGGGCGTACAGGCGGAGTTGGGGCGGACCTTCACCGAGGACGCCATGCAGGAGGGTCACGATCAGGAGGTAATCCTCACCGACGCATACTGGCGAGAGCACTTCGGGGGTGACCGAAGCGTGGTGGGGAAGGACCTCCGTGTGGACGGGCGACCGTACACCGTCGTGGGAGTGCTGCCGGCCACCTTCCGGCTCCCCAGCAACGCCAACGTCCGGTTCTTCATGCCCATCGCGTTCACCGAATCCCAGCGCAACATGGACAGCTGGCACTCCAACAACTACTCGATGATGGCCCGCCTCGCGCCGGGAGCCACCATCCAACAGGCGGTGGCACAGAATCAGGCGCTGAACGATCGCCTTATCGACGAGTGGCCAGTGCCGAATGCGCGCAAGCTGCTTGAGGACGCAGGGTATCACACCGTCGTGGTCAACACCCAGAAAGATCTCGTACGCGACATCGCGCCAGTCCTCTACATGCTCTGGGCGGGGGTTGGCCTCGTGCTTCTCATCGGGTGCGTGAACATCGCCAACCTCATGCTCGCCCGCGCCCAGACCCGCATCGGCGAGGTAGCCACCCGGCTGGCCCTGGGCGCGCCACGGCGGCGCGTCGCTCGCCAGGTGCTCACGGAGGCGGTGGTGATGGGGGTGTTCGGAGGAGCGCTGGGCGTGGGCCTGGGCGCGCTGGGCCTGAAGGGACTCCTGGCCATGGGCGCCGCCGATCTTCCCAGCGGGACGCAGATCGGCATCGACGGGACAGTGCTCGCCTTCACGCTGGCCATGGCGGTGGGTGCGGGGATCGTGTTCGGGGCCATCCCCATGGTGCACATCATGCGCGGAGACCTGTCGCCGGTGTTCCGCACGGAGGGCCGGTCCGGGACGGCGAGCCGCAAGGCCGTGATGGTGCGCAACGGGCTGGTGACCAGCCAGGTGGCCCTCGCGTTCGTGCTCCTCATCGGCGCCGGCCTCATGCTGGCGAGCTTCCGCGCGGCGCTCTCGGTGAGCCCCGGGTTCGACGCCGATGGGGTGCTGACGGCATTCGTCTCACTGCCGTCGGCGAAATACCCGAACGGTGACGCGCGGCGACAGTTCACCGACGAGCTGATGCGCCAGGTGCAGGCCATCCCGGGCGTCGAGGCGGCGGGCGTCACCAGCATGCTTCCCTTCACCGGGAACAACTCAAGCAGCGTGATCTTTCCCGAGGGGTACGTGCCGTCGCCGGGAGAGTCGGTGTTGTCGCCCCGGCAGAGCTACGTGAGCTCCGACTATTTCACCTCCATGGGGATCAAGCTCGTCGAGGGACGCTACTTCCGGGACTCGGACGGGCCCGACGCGCCCAACGTCATCATCATCGACAAGTGGCTTGCCGACCGGTACTGGCCGAACAAGAGTCCCCTCGGGTCCCGCATGGTCTTCAGCATGCCGCCCGGAGCGGACAGTATCCCCGAGGAGAACCTCGCCACCATCGTCGGTGTCGTCGCCACGACCAAAGACAACGACCTCACCGCTCCGGCGGGGGAGCACGTCGGCGCCTACTTCTTCCCGGTCCGACAGAGGCCTCCAGGATTCATGACGCTGGTCGTGCGCACCGCCACGGATCCGGCGGGGGTGACGCCAGCGATCCGAAAGGTCCTCGGTCAGATCGATCCCGAGCTCCCCCTGTACGGGGTCGAGACCATGCAGGCTCGCATCGACGATTCGCTGAAGTCCCGCAAGGTGCCCCTGGTGCTCCTCGGGGTGTTCGCCGCCGTGGCCCTCTTCCTCGCGGTGGTGGGCATCTACGGAGCGCTGGCGTACTCTGTGACGCAACGCACTCGCGAGATCGGCATCCGCATGGCCATGGGAAGCGCGCCGGAGGACGTCTTCCGGAGCGTCGTCGCCCAGGGGCTCCGCGTCACCGCGCTGGGGCTGGTGGTAGGGGTGGGCGCGTCCCTGTTGCTGACGCGACTGGTGCAGGCCCAGCTCTTCGAGGTCCGCGCCACCGACCCGAGGGTGATGTTGGCCGTCGCCGTCGTGCTGGGTCTCGTGGGGCTCGTGGCCTGTCTGCTCCCGGCCCGGCGGGCGACCGCGGTCGATCCCGTGTCGGCGCTGGGTGGGGTCTAGGGAAGCGTCAACCCTGCGTTTGACGGCGGGCGGTTGCATGGATACCATACCACCATACCACCATATCCACGCCGATGATCAAGGTCACCTTCACGCTCGACGACGACACGGTCGCCTATCTCGATCGCACGGCGGCGAGGCTCGGCATGCCGAAGAGTCGCGTCGTACGCGAAGCGATCCGTGTCTACGGTGAGCACATGGAAACGCTCACCCCGGAGGAGAGAGATAGACTCCTTCAGGTGTTCGACGATGTGACGGCAAGGATTCCGGATCGTCCCCGGAGCGAGGTGGAGGGGGAGCTGGCGGAGGTGAGGAACGCGCGTCGGGGTGGTGGACGCCGCAGCCGCGAGAGCAAGTCCCGCAGGTGATCGTCCTCGACACTTCGGTGCTGGTGGAAGGATTGGGTGCCGGCGGCACCATGCGTGGGGCTCTGCGCGACGCGCTGGCACGGCGCGAGCGCATGACTGTTCCGACCCTGGTGCTCTACGAGTGGCTGCGGGGCCCCAGGCACGCGGCGGAGTTGGCCGCGCAGGAGGCGCTCTTTCCCGGGGAAGACGCGATTCCGTTCGGGCCGCGTGAGGCCCGGATCGCGGCGGAGCTGTACGCACTCGTAACCAGACCCCGTGGTCGGGAGGTCGACCTGGCTATCGCGGCGTGTGCCCTCTCGTGGGATGCCAGGCTCTGGACGCTCAACATCGAGGACTTCGAGGACGTTCAGGGGCTGGAGCTGGTGAGGTAGTCAGCCGGGCCAGAAGCCGACGGCCGCATGCGGGGAGAGCTTGCCTGGGCCTACCTACGCTCTCGACTGGGTGGCGACACGCCCCTGAGTGTCGCTGGCCCTACGCCAACGGTCGGTGCGCCGTTTCCTCGAGCCGCCAGATGACCACGCCCGAGACCATGGCGGCCGCCATCACGTAGTAGACCCATGCCACGGGCGAGCCCGTCGCCCGGATGAGCCAGGTGGCGATGGTGGGCGCGAAGCCGCCGAAGATCGCCACGGCCAGGGCGTACCCGGTGGTCATCCAGGTGGAGCGGCTCCGCGTCGGGAAGATCTCGGCGATGGCCGCGGGCCCCGCGCCGGAGAAGAGCGCGATGATCGCCCCGAGGCCGAGCTGTAGGGCCACGACGGCGGCGAACGGGGGCCCTGCGACCAGAAGCGTCGCTACCGGCCAGGGCGAGACGACGAACGCGGCGCAGCAAAGGAGCAGAAGGGGTCGACGCCCGACTCGGTCGGAGAGCGTCCCCATGAGGGGAATGGCCACCACCAGGACCACGATGCCGAGCGTGTTCGACCAGAGGGCCTGGGCCTCGGTGAGGTGCCCGTACGTCGCGACGAAGGTCGGCATATAGTTGAGGAAGATGTAGTACGAAACCGTCCACAGGATGGTGAAACCGAACGCCCGGCCCGCGAGGATCACCGGATGCGTGGCGCGCGTAGACCCTTCGGAAACGGAGCCGCCGGCCCTCCGATCCGCCTCGAGGTCGGTCCGGTCCTCCGACTCCCGCACGCTCACGTATGCGGGCGTCTCCTCGATGCCCCGCCGCATCCACAGGCCGACGGGTCCCAGAAGCCCGCCCAGGAGGAAGAGCACGCGCCATCCCCACGTCTCCATCGCCTGCGGAGCGAGGACCGTGGTCAGCAGCGCCGAGGTGCCGGAGCCCAGAAGCAAGCCGCCGGCCACGCTGCACTGCTGTAGAGAGCCGTAGAAGCCGCGCCGCCCCTCGGGCGCCCACTCAACGATGAACGCGGTGGAGCCGCCCCACTCGCCGCCGGCGGAAAAGCCCTGGACCAGCCGAGCCAGCACCACCAGGAGCGGGGCCGCCATGCCGATGCGCCCATACGTGGGGATCAGCCCCACCAGCGCGGTACCGCCGGCCATCAGGAAGATGGTGAGGAGCAGGGCGGTCTTGCGGCCGCGCACATCACCGATGCGCCCGATGACGATGCCCCCGAGGGGACGGGCCAGGAAGCCGACGCCGAACGCGCCGAAGGAGGCCAGCAGCTCCGTGGTGGCGTCGCCGGTGGGGAAGAACGTCCGTCCGATGATGGCCGCAACGTATCCGTAGACCGCGAAGTCGTACCACTCGAGGACGTTGCCCACCACGGCGGCGGCCACCGCTCGCCGCGCGGTGGCAGGTGCCGACACGTGGCTGTGACCTCGCCCCTTCACAGAACCCACTGGAATCCGTCCACGACCAAGCTCTGTCCGGTGATGAAGGAGGGCACCGACGTGGCCAGGAACGTCACCACCTCCGCCACGTCACGGGGCGTGCCGAGCCGGCCCAGGGCGATCCCCTCCGCGAGCTCCGGTCCCCTGGCCCTGGTGAGCGTGTTGCCGAGCTCGGTCTCGATGACGCCGGGGCAGATGGCGTTGACCTGGATCGTGGGGCCGAGCTCCTTGGCCAACGCCCGCGTGAGGCCGAGTATGCCGGCCTTTGCCGCGGCATAGGCGAATTTGCTGACGGCGCTGGTGACGCCCCCGCTGAAGGCGTTCAGCGACGACATGTTCACGATGCGTCCGCCGACGGGGTCCCCCTGGGTAAGCATCGTCGGCGCCACGGCGCGGCTCCAGTTGAAGCAGCTCTTCAGGTTGACGTCCAGCGTGCGGTCCCATTCCTCCTCGGTGATCTCCAGGATCCCCTTGGGCATGGATCGGCCGGCGTTGTTCAGGAGGAAGTCCACGCGGTCCCACTCGTCCACGACGTCGTCCACGACGTCCTGAGCACGAGCGAACATGGCGACGTCCGCCTCGTACGTGCGCGCTTCCCGCCCCAGCGCGCGGATCTCCGCCGCCGTGCGCTCCATCTCCGGCACGAGGACGTCGACCAGGGCGATGTCGAACCCCTTCTCCCCCAGGGCCAGGGCGCACCCTCGGCCGATACCCCGTGCTGCTCCGGTGACGATGGCGACGCGGCGGGTCATGACAGTCGAGCTCCGTGAGCAAGGTGCAAGCGCTTCTCCGGCGCGGCAGGATAGGTGTCGACGGGACCCGGAGCCAGTGAACAGTCAGCAGCGCAGCCCGCTTCGCCGAACTACAGCTGTCGCCCGAGGGGTCGCTCGCCCGTACGTTGTCGCGTCCCCTCGATCCACTTCGGGAGCCAGGTACCATGATCCGCCGTCGATCCGCTGCCCACCGCCTTCATCCCATCGCCACCGTCGTCGCTCTCGCCGTCGCTCTGGCTGCCCCCGCCGCCTGTCAGACCACGACGGAGGACGTCTACCCCGGCGAGCACTGGGATTATGTCTCACGCCAGGACCTCGGAGCGTACGGCTGGGACGCGGCCAAGCTGCGCACTGTTCGCGACTTCATCCGCGACAGCGCCAACACCACGGGGCTCGTGGTGGTCGACCGGGGTAGGGTCGTCTTCACATACGGCGACGTCCAGGAATTGAGCTATCTGGCGTCGTGCAGGAAGAGCATCCTCGCCATGCTGTACGGCTACTGGGTGAAGGACAGCACCATCGATCTGCAGGAGACCATCGGCGACCTGGGCATGGACGACGTGGGGGGTCTGCTGCCCATCGAGAAGAAGGCCCGGATCCTGGACCTCATTACCGCGCGGTCCGGCGTCTATCATCCGGCGTCCAACAGCGGCGACGACCTGGCGTCCGCGCCGCCCCGGGGCTCCCAGGAGCCCGGGACCTATCAGCTCTACAGCAATTGGGACTTCAACGCCGCCGGTGCCGCCTTCGAGAAGCTCACCGGCCGGAATATCTATGACGAGCTTCAGGGGCAGCTGGCGATTCCGCTGCAGTTCGAGGATTGGGACCGAAGCGCCCAGCACAAGAGCGGTAACCTCAACGTGAGCGTGAACCCGGCATACCACATCTGGCTGTCGACGCGCGACATGGCCCGCATCGGCTATCTCATGCTCCACGACGGCGCCTGGAATGGCCGGCAGGTCATCGACGCGGACTGGGCCCGGCGCATCCACTCGGTGGTGACGCCCGTGAGCGAGATGCACCCCGTCCAGCGTCAGAGCGGGTACTTCGGGTACGGCTACATGTGGTGGGTGTGGGATGGACCCAAGGCGACGGGCCCGTTCGAGGGCGCGTACACCGCCCGCGGGGCCATCGGCCAGTGGATCACCGTGCTCCCGGCGGTGGACCTGGTCATCGCGCACAAGACCAACTCGGTCTATGGCCGCACCACCTCATGGGAGTCGTGGCAGCGCATGA
>JAJDNI010000307.1 GCA_022340755.1 Gemmatimonadota bacterium | reverse complement strand
CCGGTGGACATCATCTGGCCGCCGCCGACGATACCCCACAGTCCAACCGACACGCCCGAAGCCGTGAGGACCGTCCGAAGCCGTCTACCTTCCATGACACCTTCCCTCCCATACCTCCCCGCCCCACCTACGGGGTGTCGCGATGTTGAGCCTGCTGAGTGTCGGCTTCGTCTAGCCTTGGCGCAGGGCAACCGTTGGATCCAACCTGGCGGCACGCCACGCCGGCCCGAGGGCAGCTGCGGCCGCTACCGACAGGACTACCGCGACCACAAGCAGATAGGTGGCCAGGTCGAGGGCCGCTACACCAAACAGGAGGCTGGCCAGGGCCCGGGATGCGGCCCCCGCGATGAGAAGACCGACGACCACCCCGAAGGACGCCGTGGCAACCCCGTCCCGCACGACGTCCGTCAGCACCTTTGAACGTGGAGCTCCCAAGGCCATCCGTAGACCGATCTCCCGCCTGCGTGCGGACACCCCGTTGGCGATCATTCCGTAGATCCCCAACACGGACAGAAAGAGTGCGGCGATGCCGAAGGCGGCCACGAGCAAGGCGGAAAAGCGGGGCAGCGCCACCATGTCGGAATACATGGAGGTCATGGTTCTGACCCAGCCAACGGGTTGACTCGGATCGGCGTCTCGTACCGCGCGCCGCATCTCTGCCATCACACTGCCCTCGGGCGTGCTCGTCCGTGCCACGACGAAGAACTCTCGGGCCACGTCCAGGTCCTGGCGTTGGCTGATGAAGACTTCTGGCGTGGGGTCCGCCGCCAGATCCCATCGGCGTACGTCTCCCACCACACCAACGATCGTGTACCAGGGGAAGGTGGTGCTTTGCCCATCCGGAAGGAGATGGTCGGGAGGAGCCAGACGAACGCGCCGCCCCAGCGCATCCCCGTTGGGAAACTGGGTCCTGGCGAAGGTCTCGTTCACGAGCGCGACGAACGGAGCGGTCTCATTGTCACCCTCCTGAAGGGCGCGCCCCCGGACCAGAGGAATCCCCAGTGCGTTCAGCCAACCCGGGGTCACGATGGATAGGTCCACCACCGGGACTTCGGGGAGGCTCGCCGCCGGCTGACCTGCGACCGTGATCTGTTTCCTCCACAGCTGGTTCTGGAAGGGAAGGCCGACGGAGCTGGCGGACGCCTGGACCCCGGGGATGCGATCGAGATTCTCGTGAAGCCGATCCAGGAAGGCCGAGACCCCTTCACGGTCTGGATAGGACGACTGGGGAAGGGACACCTGCAGGGCAATCCGACCTTCCGGATGGAACCCCGGGTCCACCCTCGTGAGGTTCACGAAGGTCCGACCGAGAAGCCCTGACCCCACTAGCAGGGCAACAGCAAGCGCAACCTCGCCTACCACGAGGAAGCGCTGTGTCCGCTGGCGGCGACGCGTGCCGAGATCGCGAATGCCGGCCTTCAGGAGATCTCCCGTGTCCGCATGGGAGGCGTGGACCGCCGGCACCAGTCCGACCAGAAGAGCCGTTCCCAGGCTCACTGCCGCGACAAAACCCACGACCGGCAGATTCACGGAGACTTCGGTCATCCTGGGTAGAGCCTCCGGCGCCCAACGCCGAAACAGCTCTGCTCCGAAGTAGCAGACTCCGAGTCCCAGCAGACCGCCCGCTGTACCCAGGACCAACGCTTCCGAGAGGGAAAAACGGATGATTCGAGCTCTCGAGGCACCGAGGGCGATGCGAACGCCCATATCCTGCTCCGCCGCAGCACCGCGTGCCGTGAGCAAGCCCGCGATATTGGCGCACGCGATCAAGAGCACGAGAGCGATCGCCGAGAACAGGAGCCACAAGCCCCGGCTCGACCCTTCAACGACCAGTTCCCTCATCGGTATGAGTCGGGCACCGATGCCGTCGTTCCAGTCCGGATGGCTCGCCTGGAGGGCCTCGGCGGCGGATCCCAGCTCCTCCTGTGCCCGCTCGAGGTCGACTCCCTCAGCCGTTCGGGCGATCACCACTGCGTTATGGTTGCTCCAGAAGCCGGATTGAGCCGGATCGATGGGGAAAGGCGTGACGATCGGAAGAGGGCCGACGCCGGCGATCTCGAATCCCTCCGGCAGGACGCCCACTACCGCGTGGCTCATCCCGTTCAACGTCACCCGAAGGGACGCCAGGTCCGGGTTCCCACCAAGGCGTGTGAGCCAGAACGCATGACTCACGAGACAGACCGCCCCTGAGCCGGGGCGCTCCTCCTCGGGCGTGAACTCCCGTCCTACGGGGAGCGAGACCCCCAGTGTGGAGAAGAGTCCCGGCGAAGCCTGTCCGCCGGCCAACCGTTCCGGTACGTCGAAGTCCGTGATATTGAAAGGCCACTCACGGACTGCAGCCATCTCGAGCGTGCCTGCGGTGGCCTCCCGCCACTCCCTGAAGCTCAGAGCAGAGACCAGGGCGATCCTGCTTCCTTCGTCTCTCGTTTCCGTGGCGAAGAAGAGCTCCTCCGGATGTTCAAAGGGGAGGGGCGACAGCAGGATCGAATGGACCACTGAAAAGAGGGCGCTCGTAGCGCCGATCCCGAATGCGAGCGTCAAGATCGTTACGAGAGAGAATCCCGGGCTCGTGGCGAGACGACGGACCGCGAGTCGAAGGTCGTGGGCCACGGATACCAGGGAGCCACGCAAGCGTAGCGTCCGCTGTTGGCTCGAGGCCTCTCTGACGGCCTCCGCTTCGAACTTCTCTCGATCTCCGAACCGGGCCTGTGCCGCCCGCATTGCATCATCCTCATGCATGCCCCTGGCCACGAGCCCATCCCGCTCGAGCTCGATGTGAGCATCGATCTCCTCGCGAACATCCCGCCGAGGATCGGGCGTGAACTCGAAGATCTGGAACAGCCGCTTCATGACTCACCCCCGAGAGTAGCCCAGGACGGCGGAGACGGCCCCGACATGTCCTTCCCAACGCTCGCTCTCCTTCTTCAGAGCCGATTCTCCTTTCTCGGTGAGGGAATAGAACCGGGCTCTTCGGCCGCTCTCGGTCATCCCCCACTGGCTCCGGATCCACCCTTTCCGCTCCATCCGACGGAGCGCCGGGTACAGGACTCCGGTGCCCGGATCCAGAAGTCCGGCGCTCTCCTCCCGGATTACGGCGCCGATCCCGTAGCCGTGTAGCGTCCCGCCCTTCAGTGTCTGCAGGACCAAGAGGTTCAGTGTGCCTTGGTACATGTCGCTTCCCGCCACAATCCTCTCTCCTCTGCGGCCTGTCTGGTGACCAAGATGTCGCCGAGCTATATGTATGCGGACTACATGTCGCACGTCAAGAGGTGACCCTCACCTTCGTCCTTTCACCCACACCAGCGCCCGAGCTGCCACCTCCGCGCGTCAGCCGCGAACGGACGTGGCGCAGGTCCTCCGGGCCGACTGACCGGAGGAGTCCGCACGCACCCCAGCCAGCGGACTTGCCAAATCCATAACCAGCACGCTATATAACTGTATGGTTATTCTCACACCGGACGCCGACCTCCTCGACGCGACGTTCTTCGCGCTCGCCGACCCGACCCGTCGCGCCATCCTGGCGCGGCTCGCCACCGGCGAAGCGTCGGTGGGAGAGCTGGCCGAGCCCTTCGAGATGAGCCAGCCGGCCATCTCGAAGCACCTGAAGGTCCTCGAGCGCGCGGGCCTGGTCTCGGTGGACCAGGACGGTACCCGCCGGCTCCGCCGCCTCGAAACAGCGCCCCTGGATGCCGCGACCGACTGGATCGCCCGGTACCGTGAACTCTGGGAGTCCCAGTTCCGGCGCCTGGACACGGTGCTGGACGAGCTCAAGGCCGCGCGGCGTTCCGATTGACCCCCACCCCGAGACCCACGAGAGCAAGGAGCAGACGATGCCGACCCTCCCCGAGACCGCGCAGCTCTCCCTGCCCGGCGACACCCAGGTCAGCGTCAAGCGCGCGTTCCGCGCGCCCCGCGAGCTGGTCTGGGAAGCCTACACGACCCCCGAGCTGATGCGGCGCTGGCTCACCGGATATCCCGGGTGGACGATGACGGTGTGCGAGATGGACGTCCGCGCGGGAGGGACCTTCCGCTGGCGTTGGCGCGACGACGCCGACGGGAAGGAGTTCGGCTTCCACGGCGAGTACGTCGAGGTCGACGCCCCCGCCCGCCTCCACAACACCGAGGCCTTCGACCCCGGCGACGTCGGCGGGAGCATGGGCGCCGAGCCGGCCCTCATCACGGTGACCTTCGAGGAGCACGATGGGGCGACCGTGATGACCACGCTCATCGAATACGACTCACGGGCCAGCCGCGACGAAGCCGTCACCACCGGCATGACCGACGGCATGGAGTGGAGCTACAAGAACCTGGACCGGACCCTGGCCGAGCGGCAGAAGGGCTGACGACGGAACCGCGGGCGCAGCCCGCCGGCCTCAGCCTGCGAAGTGCTGGATCGGCTCGAACTCGACGATGACGTTCGTGCGTTCGAGGAGACGTGCACGAAGCCTGATTCCGTGATGGGGCACGTGGCCCACCCGTCCTCTCGGATACCGACGAACCACGTGACGGCCCGCGGGTGGTGGACATGGTGCGGCCACGCGAGGGCGACCAGCACGTTCACGTCGGGAAGGCGGATCAGCCCTCCTCTCCGGAGGCCGAGGCTCCGGTCGCGTCGCCCTCCGGCGTTCCAGCTGAAACGTCCTCCCGGGCCCGCACCGCCTCCCACGACTCTCGCGCAGCGTAATCGCGCTCCTCCGCCACCACCGAGAACTTCTGCACAAACGGGCACACCTCCTGCGAGATGTGCCGGTATACCCATGCAGAGACCACCCGCTTCCGCGTGTCGCCGCGCGTCACCAGGCAGTTGCAGCCATCTGGCCAATGGGAGCGTCCAACAATCACAGAACTTCGATGCTCGGCGTGACTGGTGCCGAAGCCCTGCGAGTTTCCATGACCCAAACGGATCCCACGTCGTTCCTGCCAATGACTCCCGTCGCTTTCCATGTCCTGCTGGCCCTGGAGGGCGGCCCTCAGCACGGGTACGGCATCAAACGGGAGGTGGAAAAGCGGACGAAAGGCGTGATACGCCTCGGCGCCGGGACCCTCTATCACGCCCTGGGAAGCCTGCAGAAGAGGGGGCTCATCGCCGAGTGTGATCCGCCCGCGCCGCAGGCAGCCGGCAGCTCCCGCTGGCGATTCTATGAGATCCAGCCCCTGGGCGCCCGGGTCCTTCGGGCGGAAGCAAGCCGATTGGAGGCCGACGTCGCCATTGCCCGGTCGCGTCTCTCCCCGGCGGAGGGCCGAGTCTCATGACACCGAGACGCTCCGCTCCCCGGGAGCTGACCCGCCTGGATCGCTTCCTCCTGGGCCTCCTGCTGAGGCTCTTCCCCAGACCCTTCAGAGAAGAGTACCGGCACGAGTGGCTGGCCTTCGTCCAACAGCAGCGCAGGGAACCCCACTACAGGGTGCTCATCCTGGGATGGCTCCGCTTCTGGATGGACATCGTCCGGGACCTGGCGGCGAGTCTTTCCCGGGTGAGAAGGGACCGTTCCCCCGGACCGAGATCCCACCCTGGGAAACCGCTAAGAGCCACCCTGGTCGAGTCCCTCCGACAGGACCTCCGCTACGCCCTCCGGACCCTCTCTCGACGGCCCCTCTTCGCGGCGGTCGCCGTCGTCACCCTGGGCCTGGGGATCGGCGCCGCCACCGCCATGTTCAGCGTGGTAGACGGCATCCTCCTGACCCGAAGACAGTACCGGGAACCGGACCGCCTCGTCTCCATCTGGCAGAGCATCGAAGGACACGGAGGCTACACCGACGCCGGCGAAACCCGCCTGGACTATCCCGAGTACGAGGCCATCCGGGAAGCCAGCACCTCGTTCGAGTCTGTAGCGGTCTACGCTGCGGCCTGGGGGAAGACCACGCTCTCGGGAGGTCCCACGCCTGAGATCGTAACCGTGGGCGCGGCCACGGCGAGCCTTCTCCCGGTCCTGGGAGTGACGCCCATCCTCGGTCGATGGTTCCTCCCCGAGGAGGAGGGGGAGCAGGTGGGTGACAAGGCCATGGTCACCGTCCTGAGCCACGACACATGGACCCGGCGATTCGCCGGAGACCGGGACGTGCTGGGGCGCACCGTGATCCTGAACGGCCGAAGCTACACCGTGGTGGGAGTGCTGCCGGCGGACTTCAGGATGCAGTGGCTGAGCGCCTCGCTCATCCGGGCAGACGACCCGGGCCCCAGGGACTTCTGGGTCCCGGTGGGCGCGCCGGGTTGGGTTCCCGCCCGAGGTTCCACCATGTGGGAGGCCGTGGGCCGACTCCTTCCGGGCGTCACCTTCGAGAAGGCCCGATCCGAAACCAGCGCCATCCTGGCGGACGCCTGGCACTGGGGTCGGTCCCACGCCGTCCTGGTCCCCAGGGTGGAGGACGAAGCCCGGGGAATCAGCTCTCCCCTCTTCCTCCTGTTCGGGGCCACGGGTCTCCTCCTCCTCATCGCCTGCGGAAACGTGGCGGCGCTCTCGTTGGGTGAGATGCCGGGCAGGATCCACGAGGTGGCCACACGGGCTGCCATCGGCGCGGATCGCCGGCGGATCGTCCGGCAGTTGCTGACGGAGAGCCTGGTCCTGGGGATCACCGGGAGTGCCCTCGGCGCCCTGTTGGCGGTGGCAGGCACGAAGGCACTGGTCTCCCTGGCGCCCCCGATCCCCCGGATGGAGCTCGTTCGGGTGGACCTGACGGTACTGGCGTTCGCCGCCGGCCTGGGAACCCTCTCGGGGGTCCTCTTCGGCGTCGCCCCTGCCTTTCTCACGGCCAGACGGGCGGTGGGCACCACCCTCAGGTCCGGAGGGCGGGTCGGATCCCGGCGGAAGGCGGGACTGGGGCGCTGGGTGTTGGCCGGTGAGATCGGCTCGACCGTTGTGTTGCTGGTGGCCAGCGGACTCCTGGCTCGGAGTCTCTCCCACTTGCTGGACATCGGGCCTGGCTTCAAGCCCGCATCGCTGGCCGAGGTCTCGGTGGACCTCCCCGTGGACCGGTATAAGGGAACCAGGGAGCTGAACACGCTCATGAACGAGGTCCTGAGGAACATGCGGTCGGTTCCCGGGGCCACGGCCGTCTCCGCGGCGAACGCCCTCCCCTTTCCGGGGAACGCTTCCACATGGGGCGTCCGCCTGCACCCGCAGGACTCCACCTACCTCATGTCCGTCGGCTACCACGTGGCCCCGGGCTACCTGCGCTTCATGGGAATCCCCATCCTGGACGGGAGGGGCATCATGGCCTCCGACGACGCGGACTCTCCGCCCGTGGCGGTGGTGAGCGAGTCCCTTGCGAAGGCACTCTGGGGAGACCGGTCTCCGGTAGGACAGGAAATGACCTACCCTATGGGCACGGTGACCGTGGTCGGGGTGGCGGGGGACGTGAGGCAGACCGTTCTCCAGGATGCTCCAGCCGCCACCTTCTACGTCCCCTTTGCCCAGCACGCCCGCTGGCGCCTGAGCTTCGTGGTCCATACCACGGCTCCGGGAGGGGTGGTTTTTCCGGCCATGCGAGCCGCCCTGTGGCAGGTGGACAACGACCTGGCCATCACCCGCTCCGGCTACCTGTCGGACGCCATCAAGGACTCGGCGGCCGGGGAGCGGTACCGGGCCGTGCTCATGACCGTGTTCGCTGTCCTGGCCACGGTTCTGGCGGCCGTGGGCATCGCCGGCGTGACGGCCAGGCATGTGGCCCATCGGACCCGGGAGATGGGGATCCGAAAGGCCATGGGGGCAGGGGACGGCATCCTCCTGGGGAGCGTGGTGGGAGACGCGGCCCTCACCGGAGTGGTGGGAGTCGGGGCGGGACTCCTGGGGGCCTTCTGGATGCGACCGATCCTGGCAGCCTTCCTCTTCGGCGTGAAGGGGTTCGATGTGCCCATCTACGCAGGCGTGGCCATCCTCTTCCTGGGGCTCAGCACACTCGCGAGCTACTTCCCCGCCCGTCGGCTCCTCCGGGTGGACCCCGTCATGGTCCTGAAGGAAGAGTGAGTGGGATGAAGGTGGGGTGGGTGGAGGAACGACGAAGTCGATGCCCAGTCCCAGGAGGCGAGCTTCACCTTCGTCCTTCCACCCGCCCCAGCGCCCACGCCGCCGCCTCCGCCACCACCGGGTGCTCGTCCGACAACGCCGCCACCAGCTCCCCCACCGCCTCCGGGTCGGGCGTATCCCTCCCCGCCAGCCAGTTCCCCAGAGCGATGGCCACGTTGCGCCGGAGCCCCGAGTAGCCCGCTCGCCGCACGGCCGACCCTCGCGTGTAGGCGTCCCACTCGTCCTCGCTCATACGCATGAGGTCGACGAGGGCGGGGCCGTCGGTGGTGGGGATGACCGCCTCGGTGGGGGCGGCGGCGTCCTCGAGGGAGGTGCCGTCGTCGGACGTTTCAGCTGAAACGTCCCCGTCGGCCGGGTCGCGGTCCCACACGGCCTCCCACGCCTCCCGCGCAGCGTAATCACGCTCCGTCGCCACCACCGAGAACCTCTGCACGAACGGGCACACCTCCTGGCAGATGTCGCACCCGAACACCCGGTTCGC
>JAJDNI010000301.1 GCA_022340755.1 Gemmatimonadota bacterium | reverse complement strand
CCGGAGCGAGGCGCGCCGACGAAGGACTAGCAGCGCTAGTTCGAGGAGGTGCAACGAAGCATCCGGTGGATGCAGCGGCGCCCGAATGCCAACGGACTTCCGCCACACCACGCTAGCTCCCGATGGGTCCGTCGAAGGCCTGGATGGCGTCGCGGACTTCGTCGGGAAGGCGCTTCGAGGCACCGGCCGAATAGTCGTACATGACCTGGGTGGTCTCGCCGCTCTGGAGACGGGCCCCGTCGGAGCCGAGGACCTCGTATTCCATCACGAAGTGCTTGCGACCGAGCCGGCTCACCCGAACACCCACCGACAGCGTCTGCGGCCATAGCACCCGCTGGTGCCATCGCACCCGGGCGTCAGCCAGGATGTAATCGATGTCGTCCATTCCGGCGCGGCCCACGACCTCTCTCCAGTACGCGGATCGAGCCTCCTCGAAATAGACGAGGGCCTGGGCATGATGTGCATGGCCTCCCAGGTCGACGTCGCTGAATCGGACGTCCACGGAACGGCGAAAGCGGAATGCTGGGTCCACGGGCGCTCCCGGAGGAATGGGTGTCGAGCACCATACTCACTCCGAGGCACCGAAGGAAGGAGATGTGGTGGACCTGCGCCGCGCGGCGAAGCCCGGACGTCACACCGGGCCCCGCCGCGCGGGGGTAGCATCAGCGGAGGCGTTGCAGGCTGGACCCTAGTTCCGGATGATTCGGATCCCGCCCGATCCCGTGTCCACGTGGATCCGGCCCTTTCCGTCCCCGATGGTGCCCCTCAGGTAGTCACGGCGCACCGACCGCGTCTGCACGGCGAAGCCCAGGTCGAAGGAGCCGCTGCCCGTCTCCAGCTCCACCTGGGCGCCCAGGTTCTCGGGGGCCCGCACGGTCACCCCACCCGAGCCCGTGTCGATGTCGAGGCGCTCGACGTCTGTCAGGAGCACGATGTCCACCGATCCGCTCCCGGTGTCCAGGACGACGTCCGGCACCGACAGCTCGTCGAGCTCGATGGACCCCGAGCCGGTGTCGACCTTCAGCGACGACGCGTGCACACCCCCGCCCCGCACGCCCCCGGAGCCCGTGTCGATGAGCGCCGTCTCACCCGTGACGTCCCGCAGCTCCACCGAGCCGGATCCCGTGTCCACGCTCAGATCTCCGCGGACCCCACGCACCGTCACCGAGCCGGACCCCGTATCCACGGTGAGCGATCCCTCGATGTCCGAGGCCTGAACCGACCCGGACCCGGTATCGAGCCTCAGATCCGACGACACACCCCGCGCCTCCGCCTTTCCTGCCGCGACGTACACTTTGACGCTCTTTCCCTTCGGCACCTCGATGACGAGGTCGGCCCAGGCCTCCAGCCCGGAGCCGGAGCCGCGCACCTCTACCCGGTTGCCTCGGCCCCTGCTGTCAGAGTCGTTGAACGTGCCGTCGTCGCGGACACGCACCGTGGTGTTCGACCCACGTCCCATGTCGGGGTAGATCACCCGGTCGTCCGGGTAGACGACGCGCAGCGTCGACTCCCTGCCGATGTCTCCGGTCTCGATGCGTAGCCTGGACGCATCAGCGCCTCCGCGCGTGACCTTCACCACCACATCGGAGCCGCTCCCGGCCACCACCTCCACGTGTCCGGCGAGATTGTAGATGGCCACGTCCTGCCCCGGCACGGCTTGCCTCTCCTGCGCACCCACCGAACTCGCGCATGCCAGGATCAACGCCGCGCCTGTGAACACCGCCTTCTTCATCGGACCTCCTCGTTGATCGGCCCGTGGGCCGACGCGAATCTCCGTGCTCATGCCTACTCCCCTCCCTCACGCCCATTGCCACGTCTCAAACGGATCTCCCCGTCGAAGACCTCCACCGAAACCTGTGCGCCGTTACCCTTCCCCAGAGTGAATCCGAATCGCCCCTGACCCGTGTAGTGCTGCAGGGTCACCGGAAAGTCCGAGGAGAACTCGCCATCGAAGGTCGACACCGTGACGTGGGCCTCCGACGCGCGGGGAATCACCAGCGTGGCGTCGCCGTCGTGGACGGAGAACGAGTACCGTCCCCCGGCCATGAGGGAGCCGGCGAAGTAGACGTCCCCATCCAACGTCTCCCCACTGACGGACGCGGCATCGATGCCATCGAGCCGCACGTTGCCGTCTCCCGTGCCGGCGTCGACATCGCCGACGATCCGCGTGAGGGTCACGTCGTCTCCCCGGGAGTGGGCACGCACGCTGCCCCTCGCATCCGTCACCGTGACCTCGCCCTCCACACTGGACAAATCGAGATCACCGGTGGTCTTCTGCACGCGGATGTCGCCGCTGACGTTGCGCACGGAGACGTCGCCCGCGGTGCCGGAGATGTCGACGTCGAGCTCCCTTCCCTGAACGTCGAGAGCCGCCCACGAGGGGAGCCTGATCGTCATCACCACATCCTCACGCCTTCCCTTCCGCCCCTCGGGCTCCAGGAGGACCCGGCTTCCGTTGCGGGATACCGTCACGTTCCCGGCGCTCCGGTCCTCGCTGGTAACCTCCATCTCCGCGCGATCCCACGCCCGGACCTCGAGCTCGCCGCCCAGGTCGCGTACCTGCACACGGTCTCCCCGGCGCAAGGTCACGGTGGTATCCGGCCGCACGGGGCCACCGAGCACCACGAGGCTGGTCAAGAGGATGGCGACGCTCATCCGGCCCACTCGGCGATACCCGCCGCCTCCCTCAGATAGTCGACCTTGTCCTGATAGGCCCGGTCCAGGTGCTCCCTCAGGAACGGATTGGCAGGATCGGTCGCCAGGGCCTTCCGCGAGTCCTGGATGGCTCGATCGATCACGTCCAGGTTCTTCTCCAGGATGCGCACGGTCGTAGGATCCAGGCGATCTCTGGCGGCATTCAGGGTCGCTTCGAGATGGGCCAGCTCGTCGGCCATGGCGGGGGGCGGCCCCTCCTCGGTCGCGGCGGGCGACACGGCCGCCGGCATGGGCAGCGGCGTCCCCACCGGCCGTACCGCGATGCCCGGTCCCAATGCCCACGTGGCGGCGGCGGACGCCATGGCGACGATCACGGCCGCCGCGGCCAGCTGCCGCCGTGACATGTAGACCCCTCTCGGCTCGGCCTGCGGCCTGTGCCCGGTGTGCCCGGTGTGAAGTGGAATCACCTCCGTGGGGCGCTCCTCCGGGGACGACCACAGACGAGCGGCGATATCCGGCCACAGGTCGCGCGCCGGCGGGACGTCACCGAGGCTCCGGGCTAGGTCGACAACTCCCCTGAGATCGGACAAGACCGCGGCGCACCGCGCACACCCGGCCAGGTGTTCCTCCACCGCACGCCGGTCCTCAGCCCCGAGCGAGCCGTCCAGGTACTCGGAGAATTGGTCCGTCCAGCGGGAATGCAGATCGTTCATCATCGGTTCAGGTGTCCGCGCAAGAGCATTCTGGCCCGGTGCAGCTGGGACTTCGACGTCCCCACCGAGATCCCCATGGCCTTCGCGATGTCATCGTGCCCGTACCCCTCCACGTCATAGAGAACGAAGACCTGTCGCGCCCCGTCCGGGAGCCGTTCCATGGCCGCCTCGAAGTCCAGGGCCAATCCCGAGCTCCGCGTCGGTGGCGCGCTGACGCGATCCAGGATCCCTTCCGAGCCGACCTGACGGGCCTCGCGCTTTCGCATCGTCTCCCTCCGACTGAGGATGTGGTTCACCGCCAATCGATGAAGCCACGTCCCGAATCGTGATTCTCCACGGAATGTCCTCAGCTTCTCCCAGGCCCTGATGAAGACCTCCTGGGTGAAGTCCTCGGCGACCTCGGCACCGGCCATGCGGAGCGCCAGAGCGTGTACGCGACCGACGTGCTCGCGATAGAGCCGCTCGAAGGCATCGTGGTCTCCGCCTGCGGCTCGTTCCACGTCAGAGGTTTCTGCGTATGCAGGCACCGACCAGGTCCCGGGGTTCCTTGGCTTGCCGTCTCCCATCTTCACCCCATTGGACGGAGGCGAGGCGAGCCGGGTTGGAAGAATCTCTTGCGAGACACGACCCGCCGTGCGCACCATGGTGGGGCGTGCCCACCTTCCACAAGAGCGCCGGCGGTCACGGACGTCGCTGGCGTTTCATCGGCACCACGAGGCACAGCGCGCCCCCCTCGCAGCGAGTCCAGCCATATGGACGTTCTTCCCGTCGATCTCGTCGCCCTGGTGTCGGCCATCATGGGCATTTCGATCGTCCTCTTCCCGGTGATCGGCCTGACCATCCGCTTCGCGCTGAAGCCGACCGTGGAGGCGCTGGGTCGGTTCTTCGAGCACAAAGGGCTCGATGACAACGTGCAGATCATGGAGCGACGCATGGCGCTCATGGAGCAGCAGATCCAGTCGCTCGAATCCAGAGTCGCTCAGCTCGTGGAAGTCACGGAGTTTCACAACCAGTTGAGATCCGGCCCGCAGGGGGCTCTGCAGAGCGGCTCCGACGCGCAGGAGGGCGGTGGGAAACCCGTCGGGTAGCGCGGGGGGTCCCCGGGGCCGACATTGGCCGTGAGCCCAATCGGATGAGTGGCGGACCTACCGACTGCATCCGACGCGGTGGCCCTTCCATCCAGAGATCAGCGCACCTCTCCCGACGACGCCCGTGCCACAGTCCATCGAGATCATCGCCCACCGCGGTTTCAGCGCGGTGGCGCCGGAGAACACCCTCGCTTCCCTGGAAGCCGCCGTGGAGGCGGGCGCGGATGCCGTGGAGTTCGACCTCCACACGGCGGCCTGCGGAACCCCTGTCCTCTTCCACGACGCGATGCTGAGCCGCACGACCAACGGGGTGGGCCCTCTGCGCAGGCGAACGCTGGAACAGCTCAAGGCGCTGGACGCCGGCAAGTGGTTCTCGAAGGCTTTCGAAGGCGAGCGTATCCCTTCGTTCGCGGAAGCCCTCGAGCACCTCCGCGGTCGCATCGGACGCGTCTACGCCGAGGTGAAGGGGTTTCGTGAGCTCGAGGATCTGGACCGAATGGTCCGCATCGCTCGGGGCTGTGGGATGCTCGAGACGGTGACCTTCATCTCGATGAACTGGACGTCTCTCGACCGCATGAGGGGCCAGGCGCCCGATCTCACCATCGGCTACATCGTGGACGAGGCCGGCAAGACCACCGAGGCCCTGCAGCGAGCTGCCGGAGATCCCCGCTCCCTCGTGGACCTGCGCGCGGACCTTCTGGGCGACCCCGACATCGCCCGTCGGGCGGCGACCGCGGGGATCGACCTCGCGGTGTGGACCGTGGACGACACGGACCAGGCCACCCGTGTGCTCGAGGCCGGAGTGCGGCGTATCACCACCAACCAGGTGGCGGAGCTGGTGGCCTGGCAACGAGGGCGTTGAAGCTAGGCGACCGGACCACCTCGAGAGAAGTCCGCCCGGACCGACTCAGCCGGAATCTGCTGCGTCGGTCCTGAACCGCTCACGAAGGGCCTTCTTGTCGAACTTGCCGGTGGACGTTCGGGGAAGCGCCTCCAGGAAAACCACGTCGTCGGGTATCCACCATCCGGGAAAGCGCGACGCCAGCGGCCGGAGCAACTCGTCGGGCGACGTCCGGGCGCCCTCCCGGAGCACCACACACGCGCACGGTCGCTCCTGCCATCTGGGATCGGGCACCGCCACCACGACCGCTTCCGCCACGTCGGGATGATCCATGAGCGCGTGCTCGAGCTGGACGCTCGAAATCCACTCGCCTCCACTTCGGATGAGGTCCTTGGTGCGGTCGACGAGTCGCACGTATCCCCGCGCGTCGATCGTGGCGACGTCACCTGTCCGCAGCCAGCCGTCATGGAAGGCGTCAATGCCATCTTCCAGATAGTACCCGGCGATGACCCAGGGACCCCGCACCTCCAGCTCCCCGGGTGTGACGCCGTCCGCGGGCACGGGAGCGCCATCCTCGTCCAGGATCCTGGCGTCCACGAAAGGCAGCGGGGTCCCTTGGCTCGTGCGCACCGGCAACAGCCGCACCGGATCCCACTCGGCCATGTCTCCCCGAGGGTGCGTGACCATGCCTACCGGCGTCAGCTCGGTCATGCCCCACCCCGTGAGGATCTCGACGCCCAACTCCTTCCTCCAGGCTTCGATGAGCGCCGGTGGCGTTGGGGCGCCACCGGAGTGGATCCGCAGGCGGGGAGCCAGCCTTCGCGGACGTAACCGTAGATCGTCCAGCACCGCCATCCATACCGTGGGCACTCCCGCCGCGAAGGTCACGTGTTCGTCGGAGAGCATCTGCGCAAGCGATCCCGGCGAGGGTCGGGGGCCGGGGAGCACCAGCGTCGCGCCCGTCATGGCGGCGGCATGCGGGAGCCCCCAAGCGTTGGCGTGGAACATGGGAACCGCGGGGAGGATCACGTCCGACTCCCCCAATCCGAACCCGTCGGGAAGGCAGATGGCGAGCGTATGGAGCGCCAGGGCCCGGTGCGAGTAGAGGACACCCTTCGGCTCGCCGGTGGTCCCGGAGGTGTAGCAGAGTGCCGCCGCGTCGTTCTCGTCCACTCCGCCGGGACCGCGCGCGTCCTTCCCCGGCGTATGCGCCGCGATGAGCTCCTCGTAAGGAGTCCATCCGGATCGTGACCCGGAGGACAGGACCACCCGGTGCCTCATGTCGGGTACGGTCGCGGCCGCTTCGGCCGCCAGATCGGCGAGGTCCGGATCCGCGAAGACCACCCTGGCATCCGCGTGGCGCAGGATATGAGCGATCTGGCTCACCGAAAGCCTGGCGTTGACCGTGAGGAGCACCGCCCCCGACTCGGGAACGCCGAAGTACAACTCCAGGTGGCGATGCGTGTTCCAGGCCAGCGTGGCCACCCGGTCTCCGGGCCGCACCCCGAGCCCCGGGAGCGCCGCGGCCAGCAGCCCTGCGCGGCGGCGCACCTCACGCCAGCCGACGGCCACTCGGCCTTGTTCGCCGTGGCTCACCACCTGCTTGTCGCCGAAGAGGGTGGCGGCTCGCTCCATCAGGTTTGGCACGGTGAGCGGATAGCTCATCATGCCGCCCCTCACCGGCTCACCTCTCCCCTCCCACGTGGTTGGAGGCGCCGAGGGAGGGGGGCAACACGATGTGGAACGCGGCGCCATGGCCCACCTCGGAGTAGACCCATACCGAGCCCTGGTGGGCCTCCGCGATCCCCCTCACGATGGCCAGCCCGAGGCCCGATCCCGTACGGTCGTGTCGGCTGGCCTGCCAGAACCGGTCGAACAAGCGGTCCATCGCATCCTCCGGGATCCCCGGTCCGGTGTCGGTCACGGAGATGGACATGCCCTCCCCCTCGGACAGGACCTCCGCTCCCATGGTGATGCACCCCCCCGCCTCGGTGACCTTCAGGGCGTTGCCGACGAGGTTCGACAGCGCCTGCAGGATGCGGTCCCGATCCAGCATGAGCGGCGGCAGGCCGGGCTCGACCTTCACTTCAAGCGCGATGCCCTTGGCCTCGGCCTGCGGCGCGAAGATCGAACGCGCCTCTTCCAGCACGCCCCGCGGGTCCTCCAGCGCAGGACGCACCACGAGGGCTCCGGCTTCGATGCGGGCCACGTCGAGAAGGTCACCGATGAGCCGGGACATCCTCTCCGCGGATCGCTTGATGATGTTGGTCTGCTTCTTCCGCTCTTCCTCGTTCAGCGGCAGGTCCAGGAGGAGATCGGCAGCCGCCGCCACCGTGCCGAGGGGGTTCCGCAGATCGTGGGACACGATGGAGACGACCTCCTCACGGACACGGACCGCCCGGCGCAGCGCCTCCTCCTTCTCCCTGATTTCCGTCATGTCGGTGAACGTGAGCACGGCTCCCTTCAGCTCCGTCCCGTCCACCATGGGGTGGAGAGACCACTGCACGGAGAGTGGGGTGTTGTCCCGACGCCAGAGCACGTCGACATCGGGAGAGCGTATCCGCTCTCCGTTCGCGAGCCCCGCGAGGAGCAGCGATCCATCCCGGGGTCTGGGATGGCCGTCGGGGGTCGTGTGGTAGAGAACGTCGTGCACGTCCCGACCCTGCAAGGCACTCTCCAGATAGCCCAGCAACTCGCACCCGGCCCGGTTCAGGGAGGTACATCGCCCGTCCAGGTCCATGCCCAGCACGCCGTCACCCGTGGCCTCGAGGAGCGCGTCGATCTCCCGGCGCGCTCGCACCGCGTCGCGGCGTCGATCCTGGGCCTCCACCGCCAGCACGTGGAGGTTACGGCCCACGACGGCGATCAGCGTGGTAGCGCCGAGGGCAAGCACCACCAGACCCAGCGTGATCCACCCCTCGATCCGCTGCAGGTACTCGGTCTCCGCCCGCACCTTGTCGCCCTCCGCCTGGAGCGCCCGCTCAAGGTCCAGGGTGCGCTGCTGGATCTCCTCGTAGCGGGCCTGCTCCGCGTCCAGATTCTCGAGTGCCGCTTCGCGCAACGAGTCGGACAGGAACGCCGGCTGCTGGAGCAGGTGCCAGCTCTCCATCTCGGTGGACAGGGTGGCGAGCTGCTCCGGAACTCCCTGGATGTCGTCCAGGCCCGCGCCGAACTCCCTCAGCTGCCGGTACAGATCCCTCTCCTGACTGACGGCGTCCTGGTACCTGCGCTGATAGGAGATCTCGCCCGTCATGAGATAGGATTGGAAGGCCGACATCTCGAGGGCCTGCATGTGCGAGATGCGCGTCGCCGCCAACAGCGCGGGGTCGAGCACCTCGGCGATCTCACGCTGCGCCTCGGTCGACCGCCGTCCCACGATCTGGGGAACAGCGAAGAGGGCCACCACCGCGCCGGCGACGAAGAGCACAACCAGGGTGCCCCCGCCGGGTATCCTGCGAGTACGGGTGCGCGCAGTCTTGCTCACGAGCTTCGGCACCGGCGTCGTACCCACCGTTCAGATCTTGATGAAGATGCGCTTGCGGTACAGCACCCACATGGCTCCGAGCCACACGAGCACGTAGCACAACGCGAACGACAAGGAACCATTATAGTCTCCGGCCCACGACCGGAAGCCGTTCACGAAGATCCAACCGTACAGGGAGCGCCCTCCCTCTCCACCCGTGTGGATCAACGTCAGCATCTTCGTGACGAGCCCGGACAGCACGAATACCGCGATGGCGTTCATTCCATACACCACCAGCGGAACGTGCCACCGACCTCTCCAACCCCGAACGTCGATCGCCTCGTGCATCAGGCCCAACAGAATGAGCGCCGTGCCGGCGGTGAATACCACATACGAGCTGGTCCAGAGATTCTTGTTGATGGGAAACACCAGACCCCACACGAGCCCCACCACAGTGAGCACCACCCCTGCACCAAGCATGCCACGGGAGAGCACCCTCCCCTTCTTCCCCGACCGGAGCCACTCCCCCGTGAAGATCCCCAGGAGCGCCGTCGCCACGGCGGGGAACGTTGAGAGGATCCCCTCGGGATCCCAGGTGCCCCGGTACAGGTGCCCACCCATGAGCGCGCGATCCACCCACGCGCCCAGATTCCCCGCCGGACTCAGGTCTCCCCGCGCGTGGCCGGGTACAGGTACCAGGACCATCACGACCCAGTACCCGAGAAGCAGGGCGAGCGTCCACCCCCAGCGCGCTCTCGCGCCGGCAAAGAGGTAGATCCCGGCCGCCGCCAGGTAGACCACTCCGATGCGCTGCAGCACACCCGGCCATCGGATGCCCGAGAAGTGGAAGTCGGGAAAGACCCGCATGAAGAGGCCCAGCGCGACGATGATCAGTGCCCTGCGGACCACGTGCGCGAAGAGCGCACGCCGGTTCGCCCCCTCCGCGATCCGGCGGCCGAAGGAGAAGGGCACTGCGACGCCGAGAATGAAGATGAAGTAGGGAAAGATGAGGTCCGTGGGTGTCCACCCGTTCCACTCGGCGTGCTCCAGCGGCCAGTACACGTAGCTCCAGCTTCCCGGGTTGTTCACCAGGATCATGGCGGCGATGGTCAGCCCCCGGAACGCATCCAGTGACACCAATCGCCCGCTACGCATTGTATCCGCGGCTGCGCTGGCGTCGAGGGCGCCGCGGTCGCGCTCCGCCGGTGTCGCCTGCGCGGGGGTCAAGCTCGCTCTCCGTCGACGAGGTTCTCCACCAGGTCCGCGAGCCGCGAGAAACGATCGGGGTCGTCGACATGCAACACCGGCACGTGGGCCTGGAACCCGGGAACGTCCGTGAGAACCGCGATGTACTCGCCGTTGACCTCGGGATCTACTCTATACAGCGGCTGAGCGTGCGTCGCTCTGCGGAAGACCTCGATCTTCGGCGCCGACGACGTCTTGAAGCCCTCCGCCACGACGACCTCGGCGTCGCTCAGGAACCGCCGCACCAACTCCTCCAGAGGTTGCTCACCCCCATCCTCCCACTCCCCCATCACCGCGCACTGGCCCGGGCTGGCGATCACCACGCGATGGGCACCCGCCTCCACACGGTGGCGCCAGGAGTCGGTTCCCTCTCTGTCCATGTCGAAGCGATGGCCGTGCTTCGCGGTCATGACAATGCGGCCACGAGCGAGGAGCTCACGAACGAGGCCTATGGTCGTGGCGGTCTTCCCGGACTTCTTCTTTCCGAGGATGCACACGATGACGGGTGAGCCGTCGCCGAGCCTGGTCTCGCTCATGGGCGCCTCCGCGCTTCGAGGACCATCTCCGCCCGCTGACCATCCGCCGGTGTGTTCACGTTCAAGAGGATGTCCGGTTCGGCTCTCAGGCGCTCCCAGGGGATCGCCCGGCCGCCTACGTCACGAAACAGCGCCTGAAGGGACCGGTCCTGGCTGCTCAGACGCCGGGTTACCGCCTCACGCACGTCCACGCGATAGAGCGCGCACATCGGCTCCACGCCTCCACCCTCGCGGGCCGGCGCCGCGGCCAGGGCACCCCCTGCCTCGCGCACGAGCTGGCGGAGGAGCTCCGGCTCCACCAGCGGCAGGTCGCATGCGAGAACGAGCGCTCCTTCCAGCCCCCGGGCCTCGGCTTCGAGCAGGGTCGCTTCGAGCCCGGCAAGCGGGCCCGCACCGGAAACTCGATCGGCCACGACGGGGACCCCAACATCGGGCACGGACGAAGACGCGGAGACCACCACGTCTTCGGTCACGGCTCGCAAGACATCCACGGCGCGCGCCACCATAGGCACGCCCGCAAGCGTGGCCCCCGCCTTGGGACGCCCGAAACGGCGTCCTTCGCCGCCGGCCAGGACGACGCCGAGCAGGCGGGCGCGCGGAGAATCGTGGGGAGGACCGCCAGTCATGGCCGACAAGCTCTCGTCGGGGGAGAGCCGCAGCAAGCGCTTCTATCGCAGGCGCCCCAATCGGTTCCGGTTCGACTGCCCTCCCTACCGCATGACGAGCGCGGCGAGGGCGACGTAGATGAGCCACCCCACAAGGACCGTGAGGAAGGTCTTGCCGTTTCCGAAGTCCAAGGCCTGGCGCACTGCGATGAAGCCCGCGACAAGCATCCAGAGCGGCACCAGCAGGTGCAGGATCCATCCCAGCAGCGGGACGAAGCCGAGGATAAGGAGAATCCCCGGAGCTTGGGCGAAGCCCAGCGTTCGCAGGAGCTCGCCCCACGTCGCGGTTCCATGGAAGAGCTTCGCGCCCACCAGGTACGTGATCCCCGCCCACACCGCCCACCCGACCAGGGCGGAGCCGGCCACCCCCAGGCTGCCGATGAGCCCGCTGTGCAGCGCCCCGATACCCCCCGCTACCGCTACGATCACCACGACCAGACCCGCCTGGAGCGTGGCGGTCTCGTCGTGCTCTACTTCTTCGAAGGTGTCGACGGAGAGGAACGCAGCGCCCATCATCCGGTCTACGAGGGAGCCACTACCCGATGCCATGGAAAGCCTCCTGTCGGGGTTGACGTTGCCACACGATGTGGCCCCCGTGCGCACAGCGCCATGGTTGTGTGTGCGGCAACCGCGGGGTCGGGGTCGGATCCAACCCGACGCCGCCCCAGATATCGCCCGGGAAAGCCCTCAGCGCGACAGTGAATCCGGCAGGTCGGCGATGACGAAGGCCATCACCGCCATGGTGGCCACACAGCGCGCCACGTCGTCCGGGTCCAGCTTGTCCATGGTGTCGGCGTCGCTGTGGTGATACCAGAAGTAGCGCGTGTCATCCACGTTGAGCCCCATTCCCGGCACGCCGGTTTGCATGAGGGGCCCGATGTCCGAGCCGCCGCCGCCACTGGTGATGGTTCCTGAGCCCACGTCCTGGAGCAGCTCGGCCACCTTTCGGACCACCGCCATGGCCTGGTCCGACCCGGTGAAGCCGAAGCCCGTGGGCTTGAAGACACCGCCGTCGGACTCGATGGCCAGAACGTGATGCTCGTCGGCATGATCCGCAGCGTACTGTCGGCCCCCGGCGCCGCCGTTCTCCTCGTTTACCCAGGCCACGACGCGCACGGTTCGACGCGGCCGGAGGCCCAGCTTCCTCATGAGGCGGACCGCCTCCAAAGCGGCGATCACGCCGCCGCCGTCGTCCATGGCCCCCTGCCCCACGTCCCACGAGTCGCTGTGCCCACCGAGGACGACCACCTCCTCGGGATGCTCGCTACCGGTCACCTCCGCCATGGCGTTGCGCGAGGGTGCGTCGGGCAGCGTCTGTGCCTCCATGTTGAGGAGGAGCTCCACGCGCTGACCGCGGTCCTGCATGCGGTGGATCATCTCTGCGTCTTCAAGCGTGACGGCCGCGTGGGGGATCTCCGGCACACCGTCCTCATAGTACATGACCCCCGTGTGGGGACTCTGCATGGACTCCGGCCCCACCGACCGGATGAGGCTGGCGATGGCCCCGACCTTCGCCGCTGCCGAAGCACCCTGGGTCCGGTAGCGCACCGTCTCCCCATAGCTGGTGAACGGCACGTCGAAGAGCACGATCCTCCCCCTGGCCTGTGCCGCGTGGGCGGTGAGATCGTCGAAGCTGCTCACCACGAGCACCTCGCCGCGGATGCCCCCGGGGGGCGTGCCGATGCTCCCGCCGAGACCGAGCATGGGCAGCTTCCGCTCCCTCGGCTCCAGCATCTCCAGGGACTCCGAGCCCCTGACCCAGTGCGGCACCATGGTGGAGTCGACCTGGACCCTGTCGAGGCCGTCCGCCTTCATCTCCTCGAGAATCCAGTCGATGGTCCGCTCCAGCGCCACGGATCCGGCCAGTCTCGGCCCGAACGTGTCCACCATGTACCCGAGCCGATCGTAGGCGTGATGGTCCGCCATGGCGGCCGCGATGAGCTGCTTCGCGGCGTCCCGGTCACGCTGGGGGATCTGCTGGGTGCTGGCGCCCATCGGGGTCACGCCGAGGAGCAGGAGAAGCGTACCCGTCAACGCGGTGGCACGGGTCACGGAACACCTCCGTTCTGTCGTTCGGAAGGGGCTGGCAGCCTCAGAAGGCCACCCAGGCGGACGCGAGAGCGAGAACAAGGAGGGCGAGCACGAGCCCGTAGGCCCGGCGGATGCGCCGGTACCGCAGCGGATCGTGTTCTCCGCAGAACGGACAAGAGCTCAGGTCCGGGTCGACGTGCGATCGACACCGAACGCATCGATATCGTCTGGGCAAGCCGTGTTCTGGGGTAGAGCAGGGAAAAGTGGAGCCCGCCGAAGGTCACACCCTCGCGCGAGCCCGGCAAGCTGTCGCCGCGGGCATTCCCCTATTCGCTGAAGTACGGGTCCACGGCTTCCCGGGGTGGCGGGGACGTCAGCAGGCTAACCCCCACCCACGCGATCGCCGAAACGAGGAATCCCGGCACGACGGAGTCGATGGAGGCCGGGCCGTACAGCTTCCACAGGAACGTTGCGGCAACGCCGCCGACCATCGCGCACGCGGCTCCTTCCCGCGTCCCCCTTCGCCAGAGAACGCCGCCCACCACCGGGACGGCGAAGCTGGAGGCCATGAGAGCCGTGAACAGGAGCACGATGAACTGGATGAGCTCCCCCTGCCCCACCCCGCTGAGGAGGAGCACCACGGGAACCGACCCCACGACGAGGATACCGATCCGGTCCACCCACATCCGTCGCCGGGGAGACGCCTCGGGGTGAATCAGGTTCTGATAGAGGTCCACGGAGAGAGCGGAGCCGGCAACGATGAGCAGCGAGTCGACGGTGGACATCATGGCGGCGGTGATGGCAGCGAGCATGAGCGCGCCCAGTGTCGTGGGGAGCACCGCCGTCGCGATCATGGGCATCGCCAGATCCCCCGTGGGCAGCTCCGGAAAGAGCACGATGGCCGCGAGCCCCAGCAGGAAGACGACGAGGTTGAGGGTGGTGATGACCGCGATGGCGAAGAGCACGCCCCGCCTGACGGTGTGCATGTCCCTCATCGCATACAGCCGCACCAGCTTCTCCGGGGTGGCGATGGACCCCAGGAAGAACGCGAGCCCCATGGTGAAGAGGAGCGTCCCGGGCATCGTGCCCCAATGGAACACCGTGGGGTGCGCCGACTGCACGAGCGTGAGGAGATTGCCGAAGCCGTCCAGCTGATGGACGGCCAACGGAAGTGCGAAGAGCGCGCCCAGGCACATCACCACGAGCTGAAAGGCATCGGTGTACACCACGGCGATCATGCCGCCGACGACCGTGTACCCCAGCAGGATGAGGGTGAAGCCCACCATGCCCCACCGGGTGGGCAGGCCGAAGACGATGTTCGCGATGAGACCACCGGCCACGATCTGCGCCTGCATGTAGACCACGGTGGCGATGAGCACGATGATCGCGGACAAGCCACGCACTCTCCGACTGTAGTAGCGGGCCTGCATGAAAGCGGGGATGGTGAGCTCCTTCACCCGCGTGAAGCGGGGCGCCAGCACCGCGGCGACGAACCAGTACGCGAGGGGGATGGAGAGCAGGACCCACCCGAAGGACCAGCCTGCCGTGTACATGACGCCGATGGTGCCCACGAACGTGCCGGCGCTCGTGTGGGTAGCAGCCATGGTCGCACCGCCAGTGAACCACCCCAGCTTCCCACCCGCGATCCAGTAGTCGGCTTCGTCGTGGGTGGCGCGCATGCTGTACCAGCCGATGGCGAAGACCACGACGAAGTACGCGATGAAGATCTGGATCTGGACGCTCATGGACGCTCCACCCACCAGATCCAGAGCGCGTAGGCCAACAGGATGGCGAAGCAGGCCACGAAGAGCCCCCAGAAGACCCAACCCGGGTCCGTCATCGCGCGACCTGCCGCAGGTGTTTCCATCCCAGGGAGGCGAAGAGCAGCAGGATGGCGCCCGCCAGGAGGTCCAGGATCAAGGGGAGGCCCGCGTGCCAGCGGCCATCGAGGTGCGCACGAAAGCTCACCACGGAGGGCACCACGGGGAGGTCCACGGCCCACCGGCCCGCTTCGCCGTCCGCGGCGGTCGGGGCCAGGCCCGTGGGGAACGCATCGGACAGTCTCCAGGAGCCGGGGAGGATCAGCTCCGCCTGAAACAGCCCCGGGCGCGCCTCCTCGGGAGGGAGGTCGAGGGTCAGGACGGGCAGGTAGCCGCGTAGGGCCTGATCCTCATGGGCTGTCACCGGGTTCGTCACCTCGTAGGAGAGGACGACGCGCGCGCTTCCGGGCGCGTCGGTCGCAACCGCGGTGACGGTGGCCGCTGCCGCGACGCCGGGGAGCGCGCGCAGGGCCACGGCCTCTTCCCCGGCACGGACCTCCGCGACGCGGGCGGCCCCGAATCGCAGAACCGAGAGGCCCAAGGGCCTCCCTTCGGGCACACCGTCGAGGAGGTACTCCAGGCGTACCCGCGCTTCGGATCCGGCACCGCTCAGGTCGACCACCATGTGGGCCGAGCGCACCGTCCCCTGGCCTTCCACACCCCGGGCGGTGACCGCCAGCAGGATCCAGGCGACACCGACGAGCAACAGCAACGTCACCCCACCGGGGCTCGTCCAGCCCATGACGCTGCGGACGAGCCGACCGCTGCGTCCTATGCCCACACCTGGCCCAGGAGCCTCAGGGCGTTCCCCCCCATGACCTTCTCGATGTCCTCGTCGGAGTACCCGTGGGCCACCAGCCAGCGCAGGATGTTCTTGGATCCCTCCGTGGGATTCTCCAGGCCCTTCACGTATTCGACCGGCTCGTATGCCTGGTCGGGACGATGCGCCCCGTGGGCCTCCTTCAGGGAGAGGTTCGCGGCATACGTGCGATGCAGGCCCACATGGTCGCCGTACAGGGAGTCAGGCCCGAATCCGACATTATCCACACCCACCAGGGCCTTGATGTACTCGAAGTGCTCCATGAACGCCTCGAGGTCATGGACACGGTGGTTCCGGGTGAGGGTGGTGTGGGGAGCGGCCTCCACGCCGATGACGCCCCCCTTGGCGGCGCACGCCTCCAGCACCTCGTCCGGGGCCAGTCGATTGGACTCCCACAGCGCGCGGGCCCCGATGTGCGAGAGGAGAATGGGCATCTCGCTGTGCTCGATGGTGTCCAGGGTGGTCTGATCGCCGCAGTGCGAACAATCGATGAGCATGCCCACTTTGTTCATGCGCTCCACGGCCTTGCGACCGAAGGCCGTGAGACCTCCGTCATGCCGCTCCTTGAGCCCGTTCCCCAGGGCATTGGATTCCGAGTAGGTGATGCCGAGCGCCCGCACGCCGAACCCGTAGAGGAGGTCGATGCGATCGACTTCGTGCTCGATCATCGCGGCACCTTCCATCGACGCCACCAGGGCCACCCTGCCCTCGTCGTGGGCGCGGTGGATGTCGGCGACCCGACGACAATGGATCACGAAGTCCTGGTGAGCGAGATCGCAGAGACGCATCCCCAGGTCGTGCAGCACGTCGTCCCACTGCCAGCCCGAACGCGAGTGGATGGTGCAGATCCCGTCCATGAGGTTGTCGAACACGCAGTCCCAGTGCGACGCCGCGAGTCCCCGGAACGCCGTGGCCATCCGGCCATGGCGCACGTACTCGGGAGTCTCCTCGATGTGCGCAGGAAACACGCCCAGGTGCTCGTGCAAGGAGACCAGAGGGCATCGCTCGACGAGCGCCCCGGCCCTCGCCTCCTCCTCCGTTGAGAGGGGGACCAGATGGGGCTCGACGCGCGCGAGCTCGTCGGCAAGATCGAAGACCTTGTAGTCGGTGTCCGCGTCGAGGTACGCGTACGACGTGTACCCGCTGTAGCGCTTGGTGAGGCTCACGTGGGGCTCCGACGATGGGATGGGCGACTTCCGGAACGATCTACGCCCCGGCCTCCTTCGCCACAAGCCTTGCTTTCGGAGGCGGGCCTCCTTCCCTACGCGTCGCCTGTGGAGGTCACCCGCACGTGGTAGCGGGCGGCAACCAGGCCCACCTGGGCCCGGCTGCTCAGCCCCAGCTTGGCCATGAGGCGGGCGAGATGGTTCTTCACGGTCTGCTCCCGGATGCCGAGCTTTCGGGCGATGGCCTTGTTGCCCAGGCCCTCCACCAGCAGGGCCATCACCTCGAGCTCGCGCGCCGTGATGGACGGTCGCCCGTTGACCTGCCCCACGCCGACGTCCGCGAAGGCGCTCAGCCACCCCGCCGCCGCGACCTTCCCCGACGCCACCGCGGTGACAGCCCGCACCACCTCGTCGGCGCTGGCTTCGCAGGCGAGGCACCCTCGGGCTTCCCCCCTCAGGGACGTCAGGCAACACTCGTCGATGCGACTCGCCGCCGCCGGCGACAGCTGCAGCCCACTCCCGTCGGAGAGCAGATGCCGGAACGCACACTCGCTCGCCTTGTGCGGGACCAGCACCAGCACGCGGCACGACGGGTGTCGCCGGGCGAGGGTCGACAGGAGACCCGGGTCCTCGCGTCGGAAACGCACATCCAGGATCAGGACCTCCGGCTGGTGTTCCCGCAGAACGGAGTCCAGCTCCTCCAGGTCGCCGAGGCAGGCAACGACCCGAGCGACGTCCGAATCATCCAGAGCAGCCTGGATGCCCTTGCGCGGGAGGAAGTCATGGACCGCGACGGCCACGTCCACCATGGAGTTCCTCGACCGTTGAAGGCTCGACGATGTCGACCGCGAGGGCCGTGTCGTAGGCGGGAGGTGTTAAGCTAACCCATTCGCTGGGGCTTTCGTACCCATCTGGTGGGTACGAACGGCCCATGGCTCCCGGAACCCGCACCCGAAATAGTACGGAGGGTGCCGCCGGCACTGGGGGGGCTCCGATCCAGCCACCTCAACCCCAGCCCCCAGGGGCCGGCACCGGGTCGGAGCACCGACTTCGGCCCGGGCACCCTTCTCTCGTAGGCGCCGTCGGATCAGCGGATTCGCCAGAGCAACCCCGCAGAATAGACGAAGTCGTTCTCGGTCTTCGACCAGTACCGGGTGATGGCGTCCCGCCCCTGCAGGTCCAGCGTGAGACCCAGGATCGGCACCGTCACCCCTGCGCCGACATCCCCTCCCCAGGTGAAGCCATCGTGGGGAAGGATCGCGTTCACGTCGTTGGCTTCGGTGGGCTCCCCGAAGTGGTAGTGCTTCCCACCGATCCCCACCAGCACGTAGGGCTGTGCGTCCCAGAGGGTGACCCGGGTGGGGATCACCAGCTCGAGCGTGGTGACCAGGACGGTGGCCGGCACGTCCAGCCAGGTCGTTTCCACGTACGGCGCATCGTAGAGCACCCTGGGCATGACGATGGACCGGGAGACGGAGAGCCACGTATCGACTGAGCGGAGCACCTCGCCACGCAGGAAGACACCGCCGTCGGGCCGACCCGCCTCGAATCCGACCCCCAGGACCAGCGCGCGGCCCAGCGAGCCGTCGGTCCATTCCACCGGTCCGTCCCCGCTGAAGTTGGTGTACTGCTCGTAGAGGTAGCGATCCGGCGACACTATCCCGATGCGGGGCCCGAGGCTGAACGCGACGGAGCTCTGGGCCGCCAGGGGCGCGGCGCAGGAGAGCGCGACGAAGGTGACGAGGACACGGCGAAGGGATCGAAACATGGCGGGCCCGTTCGGTCGCGAAGCGGAGCAGGAAGTCCCCGAACGTTAGGCCCTCGACCCTACCCCGCGTAGTCGGGAAATCCCCGCCGAAGTCGGGAGTTCCCGCCCCGACGGGTGCCCCTCTCAGCCCGTCCTCGGAGCTCCCCCCTGCTTGTGCCCGATGACACTAACGGCCCCGCCGAAGCCTTTCGGCACATGCACACGCGCTTCGGAATAGCCAGATAGTACGAATGTACCTATGGTGTTTCTCCCCTTTGTCCGGGAAACTACGGAGGGCGTATTTCCGGACTGGGACGGCACCGATCTCCAACCTCCTCGATAGGCGGCCCAGGACCGAACGATGAGCCCAGGAAGTGAGGCTCCTGGATCGTCCCGCCCGTGACTCGAGGAGGACGAAGCGAGAACGGAGTCGTGTCCATGAAGAAGCGAATACCGCTCTGGGCTGGGGCGCTTCTCGCGATCGCAATCGCGGGATGCGAGGGGCCCATGGGACCGTCGGGTCCCGCGGGAGCCACCGGGGCGACGGGGCCACAGGGCCCGGCCGGGCCTGCCGGCCCCGCAGGCGCGGACGGCAATTCGACGTGCGTCCAGTGCCACGTGAGCGACACGGAGATGTTCGCCCGTGAAATGGAGTACGAAGGTTCCGGCCACTATCTGAACGGCAACTATGCCTATGGGAACCGGGCCAGCTGCGCCGACTGCCACACGCACGAGGGCTTCCTCGAGCGACTGGCCGGCGGTTGGGGAGCGGGCCAGCCCAGCGACAACGCGTCGCCGCCGAACTGCCGCACCTGTCACCACATCCACGAGACCTACACCCGCGCCGACTACGGCCTGCGGGCTCAGGAGCCCATGCAGCTTCTCTTCGGCTCGGGGACGGTGGACTTCGGTGAGGGCAATCTGTGCGCGCACTGCCACCTCGCCCGCGAGATCAGTCCTCTTCCGACGGTGGGCGGCCCCAACGTGACGGTCACGTCCACCCGGTACGGTGGGCACCACAGCCCCGTGGCCAACATCCTCGGCGGGAAGGGCCTGTTCATCTTCGCGGGCTCCCAGACCATCACCGAGGGCCCCTTCATCCACGGGAGCAAGACCGTGGGGGGCTGCCCGGTCTGCCACATGGCCGCTGGCTACGGCAACGAGGGCGGCGGGCACACGCTGAACATGGAGTACGACAGCCACGGCACCATCACCCAGAACACCACGGGGTGCATGACGTCGGGATGCCACAGCTCCATGCCCGACGGCTTCAACCAGGGTCACATCCAGAGCCAGGTCCAGAACCAACTGGACAGCCTGGCCGTGCTTCTGCGCAAGGCCGGTATCATGGCCGCCGCGCCCAGCGTCTCGAGCAAGTCCGGGACCTTCTCCGGTGACGTCGCTGCCGCCTTCGTCAACTGGCAGCTCATCACCGAGGACAAGAGCGAGGGCGTCCACAACCCGCCCTACGTGACGAAGATCCTGCAGAACACCATCGAGAAGATGAACACGCTGGTGAACTGAACGGGTGGACGTTCGCCCACGCTCATGGTAGTTGGCGTGAGGGCACCGTGGCTCCCACAACGATGCGGGGGGCGCGGTGCCCTCGAGGCGGCCCAGGGTGAGGACGCGACAACCCACGGCGCGCTGTACACGGTCGAGAATGTCGCACGAGAAGCGCCTGCGTACCGTGGGTCTGATGGCCTGAGACGAGGCCACCGACACGGCACGGACAAGCATTGCGTGGCCCCCTCCGCCGGAGGATCAGGTAAGCCCGAGCTATCTTCGGGCACTTTCGGGTGTGTTTCCATGCTTGTGCAAAATTCCACAAATGGCTCCACTGAGCCACTTCCAGGCGTTTTTAGTACTTTCGTACCTGACCAGCAGGTACTAATGGCGCATGGTGCCTCCCCCCCCTATCCGGGAAACTACGGAGGGCGTAGTCCCGGCCTGGGGTGACTCCGATCTCCAACCTCCTCAAAACGTCACCCAGGACCAGACAGCGGGTCCCGTCTTAAACGACGGGCCCACCCCGCCCGTGATGGGGAGGAAGAAGAAAGAACGGAGTCGTGCCCATGAAGAAGCGGATACCGCTGCTCGCTGGTGCGGCGCTTCTCGCTTTCGCCTTGGCGGGATGCGAGGGGCCCATGGGACCGTCCGGTCCGGCCGGGGCCACTGGAGCCGCCGGACCCACAGGTCCCGCCGGACCCGCCGGACCCGCCGGCAAGGACGGCAATTCCACGTGCGTCCAGTGCCACGTGAACGACACGGAGATGTTCGCCCGTGAGATGGAGTACGAGGGCTCGGTGCACTTCAACGGCGGCAACTACGCCTACGGGAACCGGAGCGGCTGCGCCGACTGCCACACCCATCAGGGCTTCCTCGCCAGGTTGGCCGGGGGTTGGGGCGCAGGAACGGCCGTGGACGACCCGGCGCCGCAGAACTGCCGCACCTGTCACCACATCCACGAGACCTACACCCGTGCCGACTACGCCCTGCGTGCTCAGGACCCGGTGGACCTTCTGCGCTTCCCCGGAACCACCGTGGACTTCGGGAAGGGCAACCTGTGCGCCAGCTGCCACCAACAGCGGGATGTGGGCACGATCACGCTCGGCGGACCCGACGTGGCGATCACATCCACCCACTACGGGACCCACCACAGCCCGGTTGCAGAGGTGATGGGTGGTCTTGGCCTCTTCGAGTTCCCGGGGTCTCAGACCATCGCGGGCGGGCCCTTCATCCACGGCAGCTCGACCGTGGGGTGCCCCACCTGCCACATGGCCGCCGGATACGGGAACGAAGCAGGCGGGCACACCCTGAACATGACGTATGAGGAGCATGGCTCCGAGGTCGATAACACCACAGGGTGCATGACGTCGGGGTGCCACAGCTCCATGCCCGACGGATTCAACCAGGGTCACATCCAGAGCCAGGTCACGAATCAGTTGGATAGCCTGGCGGTCCTCCTCCGGAAGCTGGGCGCCATGTCCCCCGCACCGAGCACGTCTCCGATCCCCGGGACGTACAAGGCCGACATCGTGGCGGGCTACATCAACTTCCAGACGGTCAACGAGGACAAGAGCGAGGGCGTGCACAATCCGCCCTACATCACGCAGGTCCTGCAGAACACCATCGAGGCGATGGGCGCACTCGTAGGTGGCTGAGTAGGAAACGGGACCCGCGCTCGTCGCGGACCCCGACCAAGAGCCAGGGCATCGTGGCTCCCGGAGCGATCCGGGGGGTACGGTGCCCTCGGCTCGTCAGGGGGTGAAGCTCGAGCTTGACCCACTCCGGCGGCCCAGAGTCCATCGCACTGCCCTACGGAGAGCATCCATGCGCAGCATGCCCCTCGTGAGCGTCCTGGCCACAGCCATGGCGGTGGCCGCCTGTCAGTCCGGCGGCTCGGCCGAAGTCACCGACGCTCAGAGAACCGAGATCACGGCCCAGGTCACGCAGGTGATCGATTCCGTGTTCACCGCCATGAACGCTGGTGACGTGGACGCGGTGTATGGGCACTACCGCAACAGCGACGAGTTCATCTCGGTGACGGTCACGCAGTTCCTGGAGGGTTGGAACGCCTTCAAGTCCGTGACCTCGTCGTTCTTCGCACAGCATCCCGGGGTCACCTTCCAGCACCGGATCGTCCAGACGCAGGTGCTGGCCCCCAACGTCGCCGCGGTGACCATCCAGGGAAGCTCCAATGAGGCCCCTCTCCTCATGTGGACCGATGTCCTGGTACGCGAGGAGGGCCGTTGGGTCATCACGCTGGAGCACGAATCGTGGCCCGGAGCCACGGCTCCGACGGTTCACCCGGCGATGGAAGCGGCTCCGGGCTCCGAGCTGATCCCGCCGGATACTGGGACCGGCTGAGCCGAGTCCGCGGCGATCCAGGCGGCCGCGCCGAGAAACCGGAATGCGCGAGGCCCCGCCGAGGCGACTCGGCGGGGCTTGCCTCGTGCAACGGGCCTCGGTCAGTGATTCAGCTTGGCCTCGAGCTCGGTGAACCAGTGGTCCACCACCACGAGTCGGCTCGGCACGGCTTGAACGGAGTCCGAAACCGGGCTGAGCATCAGGAAGCGTCGGTCGTCCGGCGATACGTCGTAGGCGCGGTAGGACGGCCCCCGGGCGAACTGCCCCGCCGGAAAGAGGACGTGCGGCGCCCCGTTGGTGAAGGTCGGCGTGGTGGTCACGGGCACCGCCATCATCTCCCCGGACCTGGCGCGGAAGAAGATCTCCCGCCCGTCGTGGCTCCAGAGCGGCTCGCCTCCCCCTGCCGCGGAGATCTGCCGCCGGCCTCCCTCTTCGGCCCGAGGGAAGGGGCGCACGTAGATCTCGTCCCGTCCGCTCTCATCCGACTGATACGCGATCCACCGGCCGTCCGGGGAAAGGGCCGCCGCCCGCTCGTCGAACTGCGGTGATGCCACGATGGGCGTCAACGTGGTATCCACGCCCGGTCGGAAGGCGAGAATGTCCCGGGTCGGCAGGGTCGTGCGCACCACCATCCATTGGCCGTCGGGTGACCAGTACGCCTCCGCCAGCGCCTTGTCGGAGCCGAGCAGGCGCTTCGCCGTCCCGCTGAAATCAGCGGCTCTTTCATACAGGGACGCGTTGTTGTTCCCTGGATCGACGATGTAGGTCACCGTCCGGCCGTCCGGGCTCCAGGTCGGGCGATACTTCAGGAAGTCCTCGAAGGTCAGGCGGGAAAGCGGGCCAGGATGACGATCCAGCTGCTTGATCCAGATATCGGAGGTCGGTTGGCCCGCGATGGCGACGGCCAGCCGGTCGCCGTCCGGTGACAGGCTCATCCCGCCGTTGTACGGTCGGTCGAAGGTCCAGCCCGAGTCCACCGGCGTGGCGACCCCCTCGCGGGTGACCCAGACCGGCCGGACCGATTCCTTGACGTCCCGCGGCTCACCGGCGAGGTAGACCAAGGTCCCGTCAGAAGAGACATCGTAGTTCACCAGGTATCCGCTCCGCGTGGCCACACCGGTGACCACCGGAACGCCGGCCCCGGTCGTCACCATCTTGTCCTCGTCGAACGGCACTGCCACGAGCGAACCGTCCGCGCGAGCGATGAGGAGGTGCCCCGTGGGGAGGTACAGCGCTCGCAGCCCGCCCTGGAGGACCCGGTAGGTGTCGGTCTTCAGGTCGAGGACGGCGATCTCGGTATCGTTGGGCCGAGTCGGACCATACCAGATGGAGAACAGCAGCCCCCGGTTGTTCGGCAGCACGGACGGGTTCACGTGCGCGAACTCGTGTCGCGTCGTGTCGATGTGGGTGAGAACCTTCGGCGTGCCGCCGTTCACCGAGACACCCACGATGGCCGCGCCCCCCAGGCTTCCGAAGCCGCCGGCGGCGTAGATGACCCCGTCCGGCCCCCACGCGGTCCCGCCCCCGCCGACAGCCAGGGAATCGGTGACGACGATCGGTGGGGCGCCATCCATGGTGGCCACGTCCAGCGCTCCCTGCTCGGTCAGGAAGGCCACCCTACGCCCGTCCGGCGACCAGGAAACGAACCGGCCGCCCCCCGTACCGGGAAGCGCACGGGCGTGGAACTGGTCCCGGTCCCTGACCCAGAGCTGGCTCGAGCCGGTCGCTCCGCCGCCCACGTACACGATCCGGCTCCCATCGGGACTGACGGCAAGAAGGCCCACGCCGTCGATGGCCGCCGCCTCGGGTCCGGACGCGTCGAACGCGTAGCGTCGAACCGCTTCCGGTGTGCCGGACCGGCTCCGAGACCAGAGCCACCCACCTCCGGCGAGGGTGAGCGCCCAGAGCAGCCATCCGGCCAGCGCGAGCCTGGACCACCGCGAACGGCCAGCAGAGGCCAAGGCTGTCGAGCCGGCCCTGGACCGGTACCCCGGGTCGGTCAGGGCGGCGGCGAACGCCTTCGCGCTCTCGAACCGGTCGGCGGGCAGCTTCTCCAGTGCCACGGCGACCGCCTCCGCCACGTTCGGAGGAACGCTCTTGCGCAGCTCTCCCACCGGCCGCGCCTGGTCGGCGATGATCTTCACGATGATCTGCTGCGCCGAGCCCCCCAGGTGCGGCGGCTGCCCCGTCAGCATCTCGTACAGCACGCTGCCCAGGGAGTAGATGTCCGAACGGGCGCTGATGACCTTCTCCGCCGTCGCCTGCTCCGGGCTCATGTAGTGCGGCGTGCCGAGGCTAAGCCCGGTTTCCGTCATCCGCCCGCCCGCCGCTGCGCTCACCGCCAGGGCGATCCCGAAGTCCGCCACCATGGGACGGCCCGCGTGCAGCAGGATGTTCTCCGGCTTGATGTCCCGGTGCACCACCCCCTGCTCGTGCGCGTACTGGAGCGCGTCGGCCACCTCGCTCACCAGCTTCACCGATTCGTCCACGCCCAGCTGCGTCTCGCGGTCCAGCCTCGCCCGCAGCGTTTCCCCCTCGATGTACGGCATCACGTAGTAGAGGAAGCCCTCGGCGGTGCCGGAATCGAAGAGCGGCAGGATGTTGGGGTGCTGGAGCTGCGCCGTGGTGGCGATCTCCTGGAGGAAGCGCTCCGCGCCGAGGACCGCGGCCA
>JAJDNI010000295.1 GCA_022340755.1 Gemmatimonadota bacterium | reverse complement strand
AGGTCGCGTTGTTGGGTGACTGGGACTCGGTGCAGATCTCCAGTGCCAACGACGCGACGGCCTGGGCACGCGGCCGGCGTCTGGGCCAACTCGCCCGTGAGCGCGGTGTCGATCCATACGAGCTCACGATTCAGCTTCTGGACGCGAACCACGGTGGTGTCGGGATGATCGGGCACGGCATGAGCGAGGAGAACACCGCGAAGATGCTCGCCCATCCGCTGGGCATGGTGTGCTCCGACGGAGGTGCCTACGCTCCCTACGGACCACTGAGCGTGGGCTCGCCACATCCCCGTGGCTACGGCACATTCCCGAGGGTGTTGGGGCACTACGTGCGTGACACCGGCGATCTCACACTGGCGGCCGCGGTTCACAAGATGAGCGGCATGTCGGCGGCGAAGCTGCGCATCACGGACCGGGGTCGGGTGGCACAGGGTCTGTTCGCGGACCTCGTCGCCTTCGATCCCGCGACCGTGGCCGACAGGGCCACGTTCGACCAGCCTCACCAGTATCCGGTGGGGATTCCGTTGGTCATCGTGAACGGAGTGGTCACCATCCGCGAGGGGGAGCAGACGGGAAAACTGGCGGGGAGAGCGGTGCGGGGCGACGCCAGGCTGTAATGGAAGGGCAAGCATCGCCGTGGAGATTGATGAATGATCCAGAGCAGAAGAGCAGCCCTCTGAAGGCGCCGCGAGCGTTGACGCGGATCGTCGCGGGGAGCCGGCCACGGAACCTCGCCGTGCTGGCTCTTTCGTGCTGCCTGGCCGCCGGATGCACGCGCTATCACGCCCACCCCATCTCTCCGTCCGGCACCCTCGAGGACTTCCAGGCGAGGCGTCTCGACGCGGCTGAGCTCGACACCTTCCTCGTGTCGCATGGCGAGGTGTCGGAGTGGCCGCCCAGTGATTGGGGTCTCCACGACCTGACGCTGGCAGCGTTCTACTACAGTCCGGCGCTGGACGTGGCCAGGGCTCAGTGGGCAGTGGCGCGGGGCGGCGTGATCACAGCAGGTGGCCGGCCGAACCCCTCGGTGAGTGGGGGAACGGGGTACAACGCCACCACCCCCAGAAGTGAGATCACCCCCTGGATTCCGGAAGCGAGCCTGGACCTGCCCATCGAGGTGGCGGGCAAGCGGGGCATCCGCATCGCCGCGGCCCGGCAGCGCTCGGATGCCGCCCGCCTCAACCTCGTCAGCGCCGCCTGGCAGGTGCGCAGCCGCATACGGCAGGCGTTCATCGGGCTCTACATCGCCCGCCAGACCGATTCGCTGCTCGCCCTGCAGAGGGAGATCCGAACCGAGTCCCTGACCATCCTCGAGAGCCAGCGCGCCGCCGGCGAGGCCTCCCCTACCGAGGTGACCCAGGGCCGCGTCGCCCTTGCCGAGAGCCGTGTCGCGGCGCTGGACGCGGCACAGGCGGCGGTGAAGGCCCGGAGTGATCTCGCCGACGCCGTGGGGGTCCCGCCCAGCGCCCTGGACTCCATCTCGTTCGACTTCGGTGAGCTGACGCGGGTCGAGGTCGGAGTTCCCGATCGGGAGGCGCGCCTTCGGGCGCTGCTACACCGCTCGGATATCCTCGCCGCCCTGGCAGAGTACGAAGCGAGTCAAAGGGATCTGCAGCTCGAGGTCCGCAAGCAGTACCCGGACATCAGCCTGGGTCCGGGCTACCAGCTCGACCAGACCGACATCAAGTGGACGCTGCTGGTGTCGTTCAGCCTACCACTCTTGAACCGGAACCAAGGGCCCATCGCGGAGGCTGCAGCCAGGCGCGAGGAGGCGGCAGCGAGCTTCGTGGCACTGCAGTCGAAGGTGTTGGGCCAAGTGGAAGGCGCGGTAGCGTCGGCACGAGCCGCGGTCACACAGGTAAAGGCTGCGGATACGTTGCTCGCCGCTCTGGCACGACAGGAGTCCACGGCTCAGGCCGCCTTCGACGTAGGGGAGATCTCACGTCTCGATCTCCTGGGCCTCCAGGCCGAGGCCGTGGCCACGGCGCTGGCCCGCCTGGATGCCCTGTCCCGTGCCCAAACAGCCGTCGGAGCACTGGAGGACGCGATGCAGACGCCGCTGGACATGGAGAAGTGGACGTTGGATGCCCCACGACGCAGCACCGGATCCGGCGGAGGTGCTCGATGATCCGTCGACGGCAGCTCCTTATCCTGTTTGCCATCGTCGTGGTGGCGTTCCTCATCATCGTCTGGATGCGCCGTGGAGGAGGCGAGGAGCAAGAGGTGACGCCGACCGTGGCGGTGCACGTCGATTCCATCCGACGCGCGACGCTCCGGCACACCGTCACCGCGTACGGCACGGTGCAGCCATCGCCGGCGCTGAACGGGAAGCCGGCCGGAGGCGCCGTCATCACGCCGTTCGTGGACGGCGTGGTGTCCGAGGTGGACGCGGTGGAGGGCACGCGGGTCCGGGAAGGCACGGTGCTGGTCCGCCTCGACAGCCGGATGGCCCAGGCGGAGCTGGAGAGGGCTCGCTCCGCGGCCGACGTGGCCGAGCAGGCGTTCCAGCGTCAGGAGGTGCTGGTGAAGTCCAACGGCACCTCACAGAAGGCGTACCTGGAGGCCAAGGCGGCCCGGGATGCCGCGCGCGCCGACCTCGCCGACGCGGAGACCGGCCTCGCCTATGTGAACATCACCGCCCCACTGTCCGGGACGGTGCTCCGCATGGACGCAAAGGTGGGCCAGCACGTCGATGCGGCCACGCAGCTGGCGGAGGTGGTGGACTTGAATCGTCTGGTGGTGACCACCGGAGTCGCCGCCCGGGAGATCGGTGGCGTCGCCGTGGGCCAGCGCGTGCTCCTGGGCGTGGGCGATTCGGTTCCGGAGGGCACCGTGCGCATCGTCGGCAAGGACATCGACCCCGCGGACGGCACCTACAGGGTCCAGGTGTCGGTGCCCCAGGGGTCGGGCTTCAGGCCGGGGCAGTTCACGGAGGTCCACATCGTCGCGGGGGAGCACGCGAACGTGCTGGTCGTGCCCGAGGAGAGCGTGATCACCCGCCCGGGCGAGGGAACGTGGATCGTGGTGGTGGAAGGAGACAAGGCGGTGCACCATCCCGTGACGGTGGGACTGCGTGACCGGGGGCTCGCGGAGGTGTCCGGTGAAGGGGTCACGGAAGGCATGCGCGTGGTGACGCAGGAGGCGTACGGCCTCCCCAACGATACCAACGTTCGGGTGGTGGGCGGCTGACATGATCGGACGCTTCGCCAACCGCCAGGCGATGTCCATCGTCTTCATCAGCGTCGCCTTGTGCCTGGCGGGCGTCTACGCGGCCACGAGCATCTCGTCGTCGGTCTTTCCGCAGACGGACTTCCCGCGGGTGGTGATCCTCGTGGACAACGGGGTCATGCCCGGGGACGAGATGATGGCGCGCATCACCCGCCCCATCGAAGAGGCGATGAAGGACATCCCCGGGACCGTCACGGTGAAGTCGGCCACCGGACGGGGCTCCGCCGAGATCAACGTCTTCTTCACCTGGAAGGTGGACATGGTCCGGTCCGAGCTCTACGTGCTGAGTCGACTGGGCCAGATCAGGAGCACCCTGCCGGCCACGGCGGTGACGACGGTCTATCGCCTGACCTTCGCCGCCTTCCCCATCGTGGGGGTGAGCCTCACCAGTGATACGCGCGACATCACCAAGCTCTGGGAGGAGGCCCGCTACGAGCTCAAGCCGCGCTTTCTCCAGATCCCGGGCGTGGCCCGCGTCGATCTCGTGGGCGGCAAGGCTCCGGAGTACCAGGTGGTGGTGGATCCGCTGCTGCTCCAGAACGCCCACCTGAGCCTCGCCGACGTCACCGACGCGCTGGACGACAACAACCTCGTCGCGCCGGCGGGGATGCACGAGGAGAACCACACCCTGTACCTGACGGTCGTGGACGGGCGGGTCCATGGCATCCAGGACATCGAGAACTTCGTGGTGAAGGCGCCGGACAGCCAGCCGGTACGCATCAAGGATTTCGCAAAGGTCCAACGGGGGCCGGAGCCCGTCTTCAACATCGTCACCGCCGATGGCCACCAGGCCGTCCTCCTGAACATCCGCAGTCAACCCGACGGCAGCACGCTCGCCATCGCGGACGCGCTGCGCACGCAGATTCAGCAGCTCCGGGCGGAGCTACCCCCGGACATGAAGCTGGCCTTCTTCTACGATCAGTCGGAGATCGTGCGCTCGTCGGTGCACAGCGTGTGGGAGGCCATCCTCTTCGGGCTGGTCCTGTCCGTGGTGATCCTCTTCTTCTTCCTCCAGAGTTGGGGCACCACGCTGGTGGCCACCGCGGTCATCCCCGTGACGATCCTGATTACGCTCGTGTCCATGCGTCTCACGGGTCTCACGTTCAACCTCATGACCCTGGGGGGGATCGCCGCGGCCGTTGGCCTGGTGATCGACGACGCCATCGTCGTGGTTGAGGCCATCCACACTCGCCTCATGGAGGGGCGCACCCGTGCCGACGCGGTGGAGGCGGGAATCGGCGAGATCTTCAAGCCACTGGTGGGATCCACCCTCACGCCCGTGGTCGTCTTCCTGCCCCTGGCCTTCCTCGACGGCATCACGGGAGTATTCTTCCGGGCCCTGGCGATGACGATGGTGGTATCGCTCCTCACGTCTCTGGCCCTTGCGGCCACGCTCACCCCGTCGCTCGCGGGGTGGTTCGTGAGCCGGGGCGAGGGGCGCGACACGGCTCCGGTGCATTCTCAGGGCGGTCCCGTGTTGAGCCGCGTGGTCGAGATCTACGAGCGGGCTTTGCGTCCCGCGCTCCACCGGCCATGGCTGACGCTGGGCGCCTGCGGAGTCGTGCTCGTCCTGGGGATCGGGGTGTACCGGCAGCTCGACAGCGAATTCCTGCCCCCCATGGACGAGGGGGGCTTCGTCATCGACTACTTCACCCCTCCGGGGACGAGCCTGGCGGAGACGAACCGACAACTCCTCCTGGCGGAGTCCATCCTCCACACCGTGCCCGAGGTGGAGAGCTACTCGCGCAGGACGGGCGCGCGGCTGGCCCTCGCCATCGCCGAGCCGAACACCGGCGACTTCCTGGTCAAGCTGCGCTCCAATCGGAGTCGCTCCACCGATGAGGTGATCGCGGAGCTCAGACGACGCCTCAACACGGAGATCCCCGGCGTGAACTGGGAGTTCCCGGGGATCCTGTCTGACCTCATCGGTGACCTCATGTGGGCGCCGAGCCCCATCGAAGTGAAGCTGTACTCCACGAACCAGGCATGGCTGGAGCAGCACGGCCCCGAGGTGGCATCCAAGCTCGAGCAGATCCCCGGCGTGGTGGACGTGTTCGACGGGCTGACGTACACCGGCCCTACCATCAGCCTACACGTGCGACCCGCCGACGCGCGCCGCTTCGGGCTCAACGCAGATGACGTCGCCAACGCCGTGAACACGGCCATGTTGGGTCAGACTGCGTCGTCGGTGCTGGAGGGCGACCGGGTCGTGGACGTCCGGGTCAAGGTGGATTCCACCCGCTTGTTCAAGATGAGGGACGTGGAGGACCTGCCCATCCGCACACCCGGCGGCACGCTGATCAAGCTGTCGCAGGTGGTCGACGTGGTGCAGGAGCCCGGGCAGCTTGAGCTGCGCCGGGAGGACGGCCGACAGGACATCGCCGTCACCGCCCGCCTGGAGGGAAGGGACCTGGGGAGCGCCATGAGGGAGGTCCGGAGCGTGCTGAGCGCGGATCCGTCTCTGCCCCCGAGAGCCGTGGAGTACGGCGGTCTCTATCAGCAGCAACGACAGTCCTTCCTGAATCTCGTCTTCGTGCTGCTCATGGCGATCACGCTCGTGTTCACCGTCCTCATGTTGGAGTTCGGCTCGTTCTACGAGCCGGTGTCCATCGTGTTCGGCGCCGTGCTCGCGCTGTTCGGGACGGTGCTGGCGCTCTGGCTCACGGGCACGTCCTTCAACGTGGTGTCGTTCCTGGGCGCGATCATCGGGATAGGCATCGTGGCCAAGAACGGGATCCTGGTGCTGGACTTCGTGAAGCATCTCCGGGCCGACGGGATGAGCCTCGAGGAAGCGGTGGTGCGCTCGGGGCGTCGGCGCCTCCGCCCGGTTCTGATGACCTCCCTGGCCGCCGCCCTCGGCATGTTGCCGCTCGCGTGGGGAGTGGGCTCGGGGGCCGACATGTTGAGGCCACTGGCCATCGCGGTCATCGGCGCTCTGGCGATCTCGGTGCTCCTGTCCCTCCTGGCGACGCCCACGCTCTACTTCGTGCTCAAGCGGCGTCAGGGGTAGCGGCCAGCAGCCGGAGAAGGCTTCGGATCGGCGATCACGGGCCGGTGACAGTATCTTCTTCGACGCTGGCCATCCCGATCCGTAGCCAGGAACGCACGTGAAGAGCTTCTTCGATTTCTCAGAGCGGTACGGCACCCGTGCCGGCGGCTACCGGGACCTCATGAGTCGGCAGGTCCGCCACGTCCTGCTGGTGTCTTCGCTCTACGAGTCGTTCATCCTCGCCGAAGACGGGCACCTGCACGAGCGGGTGCTCGGCAAGTTCCTGGAGACGAGCTGGCGGGAGCCTCCGGACCTGACGCGCGTCTCCTCGGGTCGGGAAGCCATCAATCTCCTCCAGGGTGGCTACCGGCGTGTCGATCTGGTCATCACCAGCCCGGATCTCGGTGACATGGACGCGGTGGAGCTCGCCGCCTCCATGGCCGAGGAGGACATCCACGTTCCCGTCACGATCCTCGCGTACGACCGGGAGGATCTGCGCGCGGTGGAGAATCGCCTGGACGACACGGGCATCCTGGGGACGTTCCTCTACCGCGGGGAGGCAGGCATCCTGATGGCCATCGTGCAAACGGTGGAGGATCGCCTGAACGTGGAGCGTGACACGCGCATCGGCGTGCCGGTGTTCCTGGTAGTGGAAGACAACGTCCGCTTCTACTCGTCCTTCCTGCCGGTCATCTACTCGGAGGTCCAGCACCTGTCGGAGGCGGTCCAGGCCGAAGCCGGCAACCAGCTCCAGCGCATCATGCGCGGCCGGGCCCGACCGAAGATCTTGCTGGCCACGACGTACGAGAGTGCGCTGCGCGATTTCCGGCGCTACCGCACGGCCATCATGGGTGTGTTCTCGGACATGCAGTTTCCACGGGGCGGCAAGGCCGACCCCGAGGCCGGCCGGGCGCTGGTCGCGGCGATCCGGGAGCTGCAGCCCGAGATCCCCATCTCGCTGCAGTCTTCGCACGAAAGGAACCGCGCCGTGGCGGAGGAGATGGGCGTCGGATTCCTGCTCAAGGGCTCGCCGGACTTCCTGCACCAGCTCCAGCGGTATCTCTCCGAGCATCTCTTCTTCGGAGACTTCGTGTTCCGCGATGACGCGGGAAACGAGGTCGATCGGGCTCCGGACCTGAAGGCCCTGGTGGAGAAGCTGTCTACCGTGCCGGCCGAGAGCGTGGCATACCATGCCCGCCGACACGACTTCTCCAGATGGCTTCGGGCGCGTGCGGAATTCGGTCTAGCGGGTCAGCTCCGTCCCCGCCTGCTGGAGGACTACCCGAGTGTGGAGGTATTGCGTGATTCTCTCGTTCACGATCTCGACCGATACCGACGGGAGCGAAGCCGGGGCTCGGTGAACCCCTTCCGCAGCGAGCTCTTCGACGGCGAGGAAGGGATCGTCCAGATTGGCGGGGGATCCCTGGGGGGGAAGGGGCGAGGCCTGGCGTTCGCCTCCAGGCTTCTCGACGAGGTCCGGCTCTCCGAGCGGTTTCCCGGCATTCGCATCGCCGTACCCGCCGCGGTGGTGCTGGGCACGGACGTCTTCGATTCCTTCCTCGACAACAACGACTTGCGCTCGTTCGCCCTCCAGAGTGAGGACGAGGACGAGACACTGCGACGCATTCTGGACGCGCCGCTGCCCCCTGACGTCGTGGACGCCCTGGAGCGGGTGGTGACGGTGATGCACACCCCTATCGCTGTCCGCTCATCCTCACTCCTGGAGGATTCGCCGCAGCAACCCCTGGCGGGGATCTATGGCACCTGGATCCTGCCCAACGACGACGCCGACCCTCATAGGCGCCTGGCTCAGCTCGTGGATGCCGTCAAGCGGGTGTACGCCACGACCTTCGGACGGCTTGCCCACGCGTTCATCGAGGCGACGCCGTACCGCCTGGAGGAGGAGGCCATGGCTGTGATCATCCAGAGGGTGGTGGGCGCACGCCATGGGAACCTGTTCTATCCGCATCTGTCGGGAGCCGCGCGCTCACACAACTACTATCCGTCGCCGCCGGCTCGTACCGAGGACGGCATCGCTGCGGTGGCTCTGGGGCTGGGGAAGACGGTGGCCGAGGGAGAACCGTGCCTGCGGTTCGCGCCGCCCCACCCCGGGCACATCCTGGATCATTCGACGCTCGAGGATATGCTGGAGAACTCCCAGCGCGAGTTCTGGGCCTTGCAGCTCGGGCAGGCGCCTCCAGACGGCGGATGGCCGCAGGACGGCCCTCTGGCCCGCTGCGGGCTCAAGGTCGCCGAGGAGGACGGGGCCCTGGCTGCTGTGGCCTCGACGTATTCGGCGGAGAATCGAGCCATCTACGATGGCATCGGCCGCCGTGGCGTACGCCTGGTGAGCTTCGCACCCATCTTGAAGCACGATGTGTTCCCTCTTGCGGACATCCTGCGTGAGCTACTCGTGCTCGGCATGGCAGGAACCCGTTTGCCGGTGGAGATCGAGTTCGCGGCGACGCTGCCCCGCTCCCCGGGGGAGACGGCGGAGATGGGCTTTCTCCAGCTCCGTCCTGTGGCGCCGTCCCGAGGAGAGGGCAACGTGAGCCTCGCGGACATCGACAAGGAGCGGATATTTTGCGTGAGCCCGTCCATCCTGGGCCACGGCCGCGTTGATGATCTCACCGACTGGATCGTGGTCGACCGAGGTCGCTACGAGCGCTCTCAGAGCCAGGAGGTGGCCGCGGCGGTCGCCGAATACAACTCAATGCTCGGGCGGGAGGGCCGTTCGTACGGGCTCATCGGGGTCGGCAGATGGGGCTCGACACAGCCATGGCTCGGTATCCCCGTCAAGTGGGAAGACATTTCGGGAGCCAAGATCATCGTCGAGGCCGGTTTCCGCGACTTTCGCGTCACACCCTCCCAGGGCACGCACTTCTATCAGAGCCTGGTGTCGTTGGGTGTCGGGTACTTCACGGTAAACGCCGTCGCGGACGAGGGCTGGGTGGACTGGGACTGGCTGGCCTCGCAACCCGCAGCGTCGACCATGGGCCCGGTGCGCCTCCTGCGCTTTTCCTCACCCGTCGTCGCCATCATGAACGGTACCGAGCGCAAAGGGGTGCTGCTCAAGCCCGGCCGGGCCCCGGCAACGAATTCCTGAGGGCGTGTCGTGAGGATCGTCGCCGGGACATGGGCCGGTCGCAGCCTGACATCGCCGGGACAGCGGGTGCGGGCCACCGCGGAGGCCGTGCGTGCCGCGTGGCTGGACGCGTTGGAGTCGCGCCTCCGGGGCGCCAAGGTCCTGGAGTTGTTTGCCGGCAGCGGCGCGTTGGGGCTCGAGGCGCTTTCGCGCGGGTCCGCCAGTGTCGACTTCGTGGAGAGCGGAGCGTCTGCGCTCCATGCGCTCAAGGCGAACGTCGCCGCGTTTCGACTGCGTCCACCGGGCACCGGGAAGTCCACGGCGAGGAGGAAGACCGCGCGCATCTTCAAACGCGACGCGATTCCGTTCGTGCAGACGATGCCGGCGTTGACGTACGACCTGGCCTTCGCGGACCCCCCGTACAGATCGGCGAAGCTGGAGCTGGTGGTGGCCAGATGGATGGGCGTACCCTTCGCCCGCGTCCTCGGCGTCGAGCACGCCGTCGATCACATCATCCCGGAAGGCGGGCGCCGCCTGGAAGTGGGGGAAACCGTCGTGACCCTGTACGGTCTGTAAGTATCACAGTGGCAATGTGTTACGACTCGTGTGCATGCACCGGTGGCGTCCGGTCGCAGGCCGCCGCTCCAGGGGGGGTCCCCGGCCTCGTGACAGAGGGTGCGATCTGGGCCGGAATGCACCATTTTAGTTGACTGACCCTCCCTCCACACTGCAACGGAAAGAAGCGACTATGGCTGGCTACGTGACGAGCCTGATGGAAGCCGTGAAGGCCAAGAACCCGGCCGAGCCGGAGTTCCATCAAGCCGTGCAGGAAGTGGCGGAGTCCCTCGAGCTGGTTCTCGACCAGCGCCCGGAATACCGCTCCGCGAAGATCCTGGAACGGATCATCGAACCTGAACGGGTCATCCTGTTCCGGGTTCCGTGGGTGAATGACCGCGGCGAAGTCCAGGTGAACCGCGGGTTCCGTGTCGAGATGAACAGCGCCATCGGGCCCTACAAGGGGGGCCTGCGCTTCCACCCGTCCGTAACCCTCGGGATGCTGAAGTTCCTGGCCTTTGAGCAGGTGTTCAAGAACTCCCTGACCACGCTCCCCATGGGCGGCGGCAAGGGCGGCTGCGACTTCGATCCGAAGGGCAAGAGCGACGGCGAGGTCATGCGCTTCTGCCAGAGCTTCATGTCGGAGCTCTTCAGGCACATCGGAGCGAACACCGACGTTCCCGCCGGCGACATCGGCGTGGGCGGACGTGAGATCGGCTTCCTCTTCGGGCAGTACAAGAAGCTCCGCAACGAGTTCACCGGCGTCCTCACCGGTAAGGGCCTCAACTGGGGCGGGTCCCTCATCCGTCCCGAGGCCACGGGATACGGCGCGGTCTACTTCGCGCAGGAGATGCTCGGCACCCGCGGCGAGACCTTGGAGGACAAGATCTGCCTCGTTTCCGGCAGCGGTAACGTGGCCCAGTACACCATCGAGAAGATCCTCGACCTGGGCGGCAAGCCGGTCACCGCTTCCGACTCCAGCGGCTACATCTACGACAAGGACGGCATCGATCGCGAGAAGCTCGCGTTCATCATGGAGCTCAAGAACGAGCGACGTGGCCGCATCTCTGAGTACGCCGACAAATTCAAGGGCGCCGTCTACACGCCGGTGGCGGCCGGACGTGACCACGATCCGCTGTGGGATCACGAAGCCCACTGCGCGTTCCCGAGTGCCACGCAGAACGAGATCAACGCTGTCGACGCCAAGAACCTGCTGAAGAACGGCGTCTACGTGGTTTCCGAGGGCGCGAACATGCCCACCACCCCGGACGGCGTGGAGCTCTTCCTCGAGGCGAAGATCCTGTACGGGCCCGGAAAGGCGGCCAACGCGGGCGGCGTGGCTGTTTCCGGCCTGGAGATGGCGCAGAACAGCATGCGCTACGGGTGGTCCCGCGAGGAGGTGGATCAGAAGCTTCATGGCATCATGAAGAGCATCCACCACACGTGCGTGACGGTGGCCGACGAGTTCGGCACGCCGGGCAACTACGTGAACGGCGCCAACATCGGTGGCTTCCTGAAAGTCGCCGACGCCATGCTCGACCAGGGCGTGGTGTAGCGGAACTCGCGTTCGGCGGACGGGCCGTACCCGTCCGCCGCGCTCGACCCCACCGCTTCGGTGGTTGGCCGCGACAGAGGGGCGGGCTCTCCGGAGCCCGCCCCGTGTGCATGGGAAGAGTCGGCGGGTGGGGAAGGTTCAGCCGTGCTTCCGGGACAGCGTCCTGGTATCAGGCCCTGGCCATCATCAGCGGGAGCGTGATCAGAGCGAGATACATCGCGAACACCACGAGCATCCAACGCAGGAAGACTGGACCCTCGTCCACGGTCGCCGTGGCACGGGTGGCGCTGAAGGTCAGCAGGGCGCCCACGGAGAGGACCACAAGAACGGCCGGGGCGGTGTGCATAAGCTCGCGTGCGTGGGCTTCGGGGGATCAGGGCCTCGAAATCTAGGTGACCTCCGCTCAACCTTGGTAGGCCCTCAGGCCGCGCCCTGCCGCGTACGAGTACGCCGCTCGCGGGCCCCGGGGGTAGGAAGCACGTCGTGCCCACCCCTTGGGCGTGGCCACCCCCGCACCCTTAGATTCATGAGATTCATGGCATCGGAAGCATGCCTCCCGCTCCACTCCCCTCCTCTGGAGAAGTCATGAGCGAGCAGACCGTCACCGCGCGACCCTTCCACGAGGATCTTCCGGCGACGACCGACGTGATCGTGGTGGGTGGGGGGATTGCAGGCGCTTCCACCGCCTACCACCTGGCACACGCGGGTGTACGCACCGTGCTCCTGGAGCGCGGCCGCATCGGCTCCGGCGCCACGGCCACGGCCGTGGGTCTGCTCTCTCCCCCCATGCGACAGCCATTCAACGAGACCGTGCATTTCCGCGGCGAGGAGACTGCGCGCCGCATCTGGGCGTTCGCGCTGCGATCCGTGGCCGGCTTGGCGTCACTGCTCGAGGATCGCGGCGAAGCGATCGCGGCGGGGCTCGACCTGTCGGGAGGGTACGTGCTAGCGGAAGCCCACACGCTGCATCAGGTGCAGGCGTCCCACCATGCCCTCGAGCAGGCGGGCATGCCGGTAGAGTGGCTCACCGGCGAGGACGTCCGCACCCTCACGCACGGGAGAGGCTTCCGCGGCGGATACCGGATCGAGGGGGGCGGCTGTGTGAACCCGGGAGTGGCCGCGGACGCGGTCGCCCATGCGGCCGTGGACGCGGGGGCCGTCATCGTGGAGGAAGTCGACGTCGGGGAGACTCGCCGGGAAGGCGGCTTTGTCCACTGTCGGACCACCCGTGGCGAGGTGAAGGCGGAGATGGCGGTCTACGCCACCCACGTCGATTCGCGCCGCTTCTCGGCTTTCGTGGGGGACGAGATCGTTCCCATTCGAGGCCAGGGGATGGTCACCCTTCCGCGCCCCCACATGTTCAAGGGCGCCTACGCGACGCACTGGAAGCTCAACGTGTGGCGTTCCGACCCGGAGGGACGTCTGGTTCTCGGCGGCTGGCGCCATGACGCATGGGACCGCTCGTATTGGAAGGCACGGCCGGAGGTGGATCATCACCTCCAGGAGGCTATAGAAGGCTGGTTCGAGCAGGCGTTTCCCGACGTCGCTCCTCTGGAGGTAGAGCGGCGTTGGAGCGGCATCTTCGGATGGACGGCAGATTATCTGCCCCTTGTCGGCCCTCTCCCCGGCCGCACGGGTGAGCTGGTGATCTCCGGATTCAGCGGAGGTGGCTTGCCGTTCGCGTTCGAGTCGGGCCGCGTGATCGCGTCCATCGTCACCGAAGGGGATCCGGTGCCGGGGGGGGATCTCCTGAACCCACGTCGCTTCACCTGAGGTGACCCGTATCTCGGACAGGGGTGTCCATGTCGGTCGAGCAGGGAAGCGCTCAGCAGCCGGGGCCCGACGTTGGGGGGGCGTTTTCCGGATTGGCGGCGGAGCTCGTCACGCTTTTCGCCCGCGGTGTGGACCAACCCCTCGACGACGCGGCGTTCCTGACCTGGGCCCTCCGCATCTTTGCCCACCAGACGGAAGCCAACGGGACGTACCGGGCGTTCTGTGAGGGCCGGGGTGTCACGCCGGGCAAGGTGGAAGCCTGGGAAGAGATCCCCGCCGTTCCCGCGACAGCCTTCAAGTACCTCGACCTGGTGTCGGGCGACGGAGCGGTGGAGGCGACGTTCCGCACCAGCGGGACGACCGGCGGACATGGCGAGCGGGGGCGCCATCTGGTGCCGAGCCTCGCCCTCTACCGGGCATCGCTTCTCCCCAATCTGCAGGCCGCACTGTTGCCCGAGGCCGAGCGGATCCCGCTGCTCTCGCTGATTCCCCCGCCCGATGCCGTCCCCGATTCCTCTTTGTCGACGATGATCGGGGCTGCTGCGGACACTTTGTGTGACGGCGCGGTATGGCTGGTGGACGCCGACGGACGCCTCGACGTGGACGGATTCCTGCGGACGGCGACGGCCATGCGCCGCGAAGGCCGCCCGGTGCTCGTGGCAGGCACCGCATTCGCTTTCGTGCATCTTCTCGACGACCTCGCCGCCCGGGCTGCCAGAGCGCATCTGCCCGAGGGCACGCGCATCATGGAGACCGGCGGGTTCAAGGGCCGCAGTAGGATCCTCGAGCGCGGCGCGCTGTATGGTGCGATCCAGGATCGCCTGGGGGTGCCCGAGCACCGGGTGGTGAACGAGTACGGCATGACCGAGCTCCTGTCGCAGCTCTACGAGCCGGTGCTGCGTGAGGGCCCGGGCTCCGAACGGCGGCACGTGCCGCCGCCGTGGCTCCGGGTACGGGCGCTGGATCCGACCACGCTGAAGCAGGTTCCCCCCGGAGAGCCGGGTCTCCTCGCGTTCTTCGATCTGGCGAACGCCGGCTCCGTCTGCCACATCCTCACGGAGGACATCGGCACCGTAACCGCCGACGGCGTACGCTTGCGGGGTCGCGTGGACGGAGCCGAGCCGCGGGGCTGCTCTCGGGCCATGGAAGAGTTGGTATCCGCCGGGAGCGCACGCTCATGACCTTCCCGACCAGCCGATTCGAGGCCTGGGCCCTGCCGAGCGGCGTGGCGCTCCCGGATGGCGTGCCGCTCCAATACGACAGCGGCGACGTGCGCGTCCGATACGTCGATGCGACGCCCGACTGGGTCGCGCGCCTCACGGAAGCGCTCGCCCGGGCTCACCTGCTCTTCCTGGAGCGTCGCGCCGTGGACGTCCTCGCCGCCCTGGGCAGCGTCGGAGACCGGTTCCTCGACCCCGGCGATCCTCTGCGCAGGGAGGCTTTGGAGCTTCTCCCCTCAACATCGGGGCTGTCGCCGGAGATGTCGGCCGCGGTTCTGGACGGCATGGCGGCCGACTGGACCCGGGAGCGGCTCGAGGCGCTCCTTCGGGCGGAGCTTGGCGATGGAGGCGTCCTGGACGACTTCGTCCCCGACCCGAACGCAGCCGGCCGGCGGATACGCGCTCTTGGCCCCAGGTTGTGCGTGCAGGTCGTGTCGGGGAGCGTTCCCGGAGTGGGCGCGACTGCACTCATGCGGAGCCTTCTGGTAAAGGGCGCCACCCTGGTCAAGCCCGGTCGGGGTGACGAGGTGCTTCCGGTCCTCGTGGCCAAAGCGTTGCGCGACGAAGATCCCGACCTGGCGGACGCTGCGGCCGTCGTCTACTGGCCGGGCGGCAGTGACCTCCTCGAAGAGGCCGCGCTTCGCGATGCCGATGTCGTCACCGTCTACGGGGGAGACGCCACGGTGCGAAGTCTGAGGGACCGCAGCCCCGTGACGGCGCGCTTCGTCCCGTACCATCATCGTCTCAGCATCGGCGTCGTCGGCCCCGAGGCGCTCACCGCAGATCAGATCCGCCGCACGACGTCGGAGGTCGCCGGTGCCGTGTCTTTCTTCGATCAGCGGGGATGCGTTTCGCCACAGGTGATCTACGTGTTGGAGGGTGGCGACACAGACGCACGGGGCTTCGCGTCGATGCTGGCGGAAGCGCTCAGGATGCTCGAGGAGCACCTTCCAGGTGGGGTCCTCGACGGGTTAGAGGCCTCCACGCTACATCAGGCGCGGGGCACCGCCGAGTTGCTCGCCGCCTCGGGTGCGGGGGTAGAGGTCCACCAGGGGGGAGAGGCCTCCTGGACCGTGGTCTTCGATCCCGGGGAGGCACGCCTCCCCTTCTGCGTTGGTCGGGTCGTGCGCGTGAAGCCCGTCCCGACGTGGCAGCGGATCGTTTCGCTGACGAAGCCCCTGGCGGCTCACTTGCAGACGGTGGGTCTCGCGGGCCTTGGTGACGAGACCCAGGCGGTGGCCGAGGCGCTCGGGCGGGCCGGTGCGACCCGCGTGACCGGGTTCGCCGGGTTACCGTTCCCGTCACCCTGGTGGCACCATGACGGACATGGGCCCCTCGCGGCGCTCGTGAGGTGGGTGGACCTCGAACAGTAGGAACGGGCTACTTCTCTTCGAGCACGCGCCGCAGCGCCGCCGCCCTCTCCTCCTCATACGCGTACAAGACCACGTCCTCCGGAAGATCGGCGCCGTCCGCATGGGCGCGAATCTCGGCGACCATGAGCCTCGCGGCGTCGCCGAAGGGGAAACCACCGATGCCCGTTCCCAGAATCGGGAACGCAAGGGTGCGCATGCCGGCTTCGCTGGCGATGCGGAGGGCGTGGCGCGTGGACGATCGAATGGAATCGGGAGTGGGCGGCGTGTCGCCCATGGCGGCGGCATGGATAACCCAGCGGGCAGGAAGGTTGCCTCCCCCGGTGAGGGCAGCTCCGCCGACTTCGAGGGGGCCATGCGCGCGCACGTAGTCGTCGCACTCCTGCTGGATGAGGGGCCCTCCAGCGCGGAGCAGGGCTCCCGCCACACCCCCGCCCATGCGCAGATGGTTGTTGGCGGCGTTCACAACGCCGTCGCCCCTGAACGAGGAGATGTCTCCTCGCTCCACCCGAATCCTGATCACGAAGTCAGTCGCCCGGGGATTACTCTTCTTCCGGCTGCTGCTCAGTCTTCCAGATCACCATCTGCCTGCCGCCGTCGGGGTTCTCCTCCACCCGCACCGTGAGCGTATCACCCTCGTCGATGCCGAGATCGTCCCGCATGTCCTGGGGAATCGTGATGCGCCCGCCGACACCGACGGTCACGTCGCTATAATAGAGCGTACGGTAGATGGCCATCCATCCTCCTCGTGTTTCACGCTATAGCCGACTAATCTACACGGGGATCCGAGAAAAGGCGACGTATTGCCCGGTTCTGAAGGCTTTTCGCCCCCTTCACGTAGTGGTGGGCGTGCATTCCCCCCCGGTTTTCGGGGCCGGCCATGCCATTTTGGCTCATTTCTTCCCGCCCCCGCCACCCACACGATGGGATACGGTCGATGAATGTGAACGGGTACGCCGTGAGACTGGAAGGCGTCACGAAGCGCTTCGGGCGCTACACCGCGGTGTCGGGCCTGGACCTCGACATCCCCAGGGGCGTCATATGTGGTCTCCTCGGCCCCAACGGATCCGGAAAGACCACGACGATCCGGATGATCATGGGGATCCTGCATCCGGATGAAGGACGGGTGGATCTTTTTGGAGCCGATCCAGACGAGACGCGACGGACCAGGGTGGGTTACCTCCCGGAAGAGCGAGGGGTCTACCGCAAGATGAAGTGCCTCGATCTCGTGGTCTTCTTCGCGGAGATCCGCGGCGTGCCGCGCGGCGAAGGTCGCAAGAGGGCGAAAGCGTGGATCGACCGCCTCGGACTCGGGGAGTGGGCGGACAAGAAGGTGGAAGATCTGTCCAAGGGGATGCAGCAGAAGATCCAGTTCATCGGTACCGTGATACACGAGCCGGAGCTCCTCATCCTGGACGAGCCGTTCAGCGGCCTCGACCCGATCAACCAGGATGTGCTGGAGGAGATCGTCATGGACTTCCACAACAGGGGAACCACGATCCTCTTCTCCACACACCTCATGGACCAGGCGGAGCGCCTGTGCGAGCGCGTGTGTCTCATCTCGAAGGCCCACAAGGTGCTCGACGCGGATCTCCAGGAGCTGAAGGCGGCCGAACGCAAGGGCCTCCTCTCCGTGGAGTTCAACGGTGACGACACCTGGCTTCAGGGACCCGAGATCAGGCAAGTCGACCGATCGAACGGCGAGGCCCTCATTCACCTCGTGGAGGGTGCCGATCATCAGGCCATCCTGAAGAGGGCAATCTCCGCGGGGGCGACCATCTACAAGTTCGACCTCGTGGAGCCCCGCCTGCACGAGATCTTCGTCCGTCACGCGGGCGGCGACGCCACGGGAGACGCCGGGACACCACTAGGGGCACACATGGGAGGTGTCCGATGAGCATGACGAACGTGTGGGCGGTGATCCGCCGGGAATACCTCCAGCGCGTGCGCTCCAAATGGTTCATCGTCTCCACGGTGGGGGCTCCCATCTTCATGGGCGCGATGATTGCGCTGCCCGCGTACCTCGGCCCGAAGTCCGAGGCCGCCGATCGGGAAATCGCCGTGGTGGACCGCACCGGGGTTCTCTACCAGGAGCTTGCTCCCCGGCTGGAGGAAGCACGTTACAAGGTGCATCAGGAGTCGTGGTCCCAGGACGTGGTAGCAGACCTGACCCAACAGGTCACCGACAAGAAGATCGGTGGCTTCCTCGTTCTGGACGAGGGCACGCTGCGTACCGGCGAAGCGGCGTTCTACGGCCGCAAGAGACCGTCCACGCTGCAGGAGATGGCGTTGCGCAGCTCCATCGCCCGCGCGGCCCTCGAGCACAACCTCGCGGGAAGCGGCGTGGACGTCTCGTCGCTCCTCAAGGGTGGGGACTTGCACGTGGACGTGCTGTCGTCGGATGGCGCGGGACTGGGCGATCCGAAGTTCCTGGTGGCGTACCTCGGCGCGTTCTTCCTGTACTTCGTGATCCTTGTGTACTCCATGCAGGTGATGCGAGCGACCATCGAGGAGAAGATGAGCCACGTGGTCGAGATCATCATCTCGTCGATGAGGCCGTGGCACCTCATGCTCGGGAAGATCCTCGGAGTGGGCGCCGTCGGGCTGACGCAGATGGCGGTGTGGGCCGTGTCGGCAGCGCTCATAGCCTCGATGGGCCTCCCCGCGCTCATGGCCGCCCGGCCGGAGATGACAAGCCTCAAGGACATCCAAGCGGCGCTTCCCGGGGTGGGGCTGGGAGTGCTCTTCCTGGCCTTCTTCGTCTTTGGGTACTTCATCTTTTCCGCGCTGTACGCCGCGGTGGGTGCCATGTGCAACACGGACGAGGAAGCGCAGCAGGCTCAGTTCCCGGTGATGTTTCTCGTGGTCGTGCCTATCCTCTTCGTGATGCAGGTGATCCAGGATCCGACGTCGACCATGGCGGTCACCTTGTCGCTGGTCCCCTTTTTCAGTCCGATCCTGATGTTCGCCCGGGCGGCGGGGGGAGGCGCACCCATCTGGCAGGTGGGGCTCTCCTTCGTGCTCATGGCCCTTACCGTCCTGGCGGTGGCCTGGGTGGCCGGACGCATCTACAAGGTGGGGATCCTCATGGCGGGAAAGCGGCCGACGCTGCCCGAGTTGTGGAGGTGGGTGAAGGAGGCTTAGGGGGGCGGGCAGGGCGCGCTCCCTTCGAGGACCGCGAGCCCTGGAGGCGTCGACGGTTCGCGACGCGGGTGATCACGGCCTCGCTAAGCGGCGCCGGGTCGTCCATACCCCGGCGCCGATTTCCTCTCCTGGGAGCGCGCCCTGCCCGGCTCCTTCGACGTCGGAGGGTCGTCCAACCCCCTCCGCCGTACATCCTCTTCGGGGAACGCCCACGGCACGCGCGTCGTCTGCTGGGAGCGTCCCCGAGCCCTACTACTCCTCGTCCGGCAGCGCGGATCGCAGAAGACCCTCCATCTGGCGGGGGTCGAAGCTGCGCGCCTTTGCCAGAGCCTCCTCGTACGAGTCCTCGATGATGATGACGCCGGTGGTCACAGCGGCCTGGCCTGCGCTTCCGGCGGTGGGGTCGAAGCGCAGGAGGGCCCTGCACACGCTCGGGCGTTGAGGATCATCTTCCATCTCGAGGTAGACCTCCCAGATGCGTCCTTCGTGGGCCAGCGTCGCCACGTGCGGACCCCGGGGACGGCCGTGCGATCCACCGCCTGGCGACACCCGATCGGTGCTCATGACTCTTTCTCCTCCGCCATCCCCTGCACCAGGCGAACGGGGATGGAATCCGTTGCCGAGCCGGCGTAGATGGATATGTGCGGGAAGGGGATCTCGATGTCCTCTGCGTCGAAGCGCACCTTGATCTCCTCCGTGATGGCGTTCTTCACCGCCAGCCACGATTCCTTCTTCGCCCAGACCGCGAACAGGAAATCGATGCTGGACTGCCCGTAACCCGAGAAGATGACCAGGGGCTCGGGTTCCATGAGCACATTGGGATTCTTCTCGGCCACGTCCAGAAGAACCTCGCGCACGTGGGCGATGTCTTCCTTGTATGCGATGCCCACATTGATGTCCACGCGGCGGATCGGGAAGCGCGTCACATTGGTGAGCTGGCTCTTCACCAGCGACTCGTTGGGGATGCGCACCATCTTGTTGTCGAAAGTGCGGATCTTCACCGACAGCATGTCGATGGTCAGCACGGCGCCCGTGACGTCACCGACGGTGATGACGTCCCCCACCTGGAACGGCTCCTCGGCCAGCAGGAAGAATCCGCTGATGATGTTCGACACGGAGGTCTGCGATGCGAAGCCGAGCGCGACTCCCAGGATCCCGGCGGCGCCCAGGAGGGGAGCCAGCCTGAAGCCCAGCTCGCTCAGCACCGTGATGAGGATGATCGTCACCAACGGGTAGTAGACGAGCTTGCTGGCGATGAGCCCCTTCTGCTGGTTGTAGAGATGAGTGACGTATCTGCGTATCCAGCGGGACACGGCGTACGCCAGAGGCAGGCCGAGTAGCAACAGCCCGCCGACCCGGATGAAGGGGGCGGGGCCTTGAGCCAGGAGCCGCTCCAGGTTGAAACCCTGCTGAGCGGCACCTCCCTGCTGAAGCATGGTCGCGAGCAGCATGTGCGCGCTCATAGGCCGAACCCCGAGAGCGCCCTGAGCCGAGCGAACGTACGCGCCCTGAACGAGCGGGACTGTGTGCGTGAAGGCGTGATCTCTCGAGCTCCCTTGGCCTCGTCGGGTGGGTGATCGTCCATGTGGATGTCGCTCCCCTCGGCCTCGCCGTGGTACTCCACGCGCACCTCCTCGGCCCAGAGCCGGCCCTCCTTCTCGTAGATGCTCAGGTGCTCCACGCGCATGAGCAGCTTCTCCACCAGGAGATCATCCTCCGAATGGTTGTCCAGCTGGAGCACCGTCAGGATCACCCACGGTGCGAACAGGTCGGGGGTGGGAGCCCGCCTCGCCTTGGTCATCAGCCAGTACGCCATCTCACCGTCGAGGAAGTCACCCCACCATGTATCGGACAGGGGAGCCGTAGGTACCTCGGCAAGGCGCACGGAAGTGCCGCCCGCATCCTCCACGGCCTCGACGCGCACCCACGTGGGCACGCGCATGTAGACGCGTGCCCGGGCCAATCGGGTCAGCGTGAAGGGGTGCTCCGGCTTCACCACCATCGCGCGATCCGGCAGGACCGGCAGGATTCGGAGATGATGCGGCTTGTCCCGCAAGGCCCAGCGACTCCATGCGAGGTCGTCCGGGGGGCCTTCACTCGGGGACGGGCCGTCTCCGCCCACGCGGGCGCTGGCGAGCCAGATCTCGTCGCCGACGGTGCGGAACCAGAGGGTCAGGGGACCCACGTCGACCTGGAGGGTCTCGCCATCCTCGGGCATCGGCCGGTCACCCCATAGCGTGGTCGGGTCGCTGAGTCGTTGATTCATGGTGCTCCGTGGTCGTCAATTGCGTTCCCGCAGCTTCCGGCGCGCCGCCTCGAGGGCATCCCTCATCTCGCGTCGTTGGGAGGCTCCCAGCGCTTCACCACCGTAGCGCGATCGAAGGTAGAGGTCCACAACCTTCTGCGCGGGTTGCGTCGCGGCCCCCCGCTCTCGACGAATGCGGTCAACGAGCGCCAGAGGCGTGAGCCCCGGAGCGACGCGCAGGCCGGCGCGGGCGCAGCTGCCGCGGAGACGGAGGTACATCCTGCTTTCCCACCGCCTGGGCGCGGAACCCCGGCGAGCCCAGACGACGCCACCGGCGATCACCAGGACCACGAGGAGAAGGCCCAGCAGACCGCGACCTCCCTGGCCTCTGACGGCACGAACGGCTTCGTCCACTCCGCGGCCGCCGAGCGCTCGCGTCCAACCGCGGAGGAGTCTGGCCTGCGACTCCACGTTGTAGTCGAGGACCCACTTGCTCCAGCGGTGCTGGATGCCGTCCAGGAGAATGCGTCCGGGCCAGAACCACGATTCGGCCCGTCCCCCGGCGCCCCCGCCGGCGGGTGTCGGATCGAAGGTCACCCATCCGTATCCGGGAAACCACACTTCGACCCATGAGTGAGCCTGATTCTGGGTGACCACCAGATAGTCCCCGAACTGGCTCCACTCCCCACCCAGAAAGCCGTTCACGTTCCGCGCCTCGATGCCCAGGGTACGGAGCATCACCGCCATGGCGGTGGAGAAGTACTCGCAGTGCCCGGCCTTCCGCACGAAGAGGAAGTGGGAGAGCGTGGCGTCGTTGGCGGTAGCGGGCAGCTCCAGCGTGTATCGGAACGTCTTGAGCCATCGCTGGACGGCCATGGCCTTGTCGTATCGCGTGCGGAGGCCGCGGGTGAGGGAATCGGCCAGGGCCGGAATGCGCGGGTCGAGGTCCGAAGGCAGTTGAAGGAAGTAGCGTTCCGGCGGCGAAAAGCCGGCCTCCGCAGAGCGGAGCTCGCCCGCCCCGGGGCTCCAGGCCCGCGAGAATACGGTGTACGACGGCGAGCCCGAGCCCCAGTACATGAAGTCGCCGGCGTTGTCGGCCAGGGGCTGGATGCCGTTGTCGGGCTGGATGCGAAGCACGGGGTGCAGCGCGAACAGCACGCGGACGTCCAGAGGCGCCCCGTAGATCCGCTGAACCACGACGGGAGCGGTCCATCGCTCCCGATACCACCGGATCGGTGCCGACGATGGAGGAAGCCCGCGCGTGCGCGACCAGCGCACACCGTCGAAATGATCGTAGGAGCGCCCGCGCCAGTGCATGCTCAGCATGTCGGCGGGTGGGCCGTCGGGGAACTCGACGCGGAGCGCGATCTCCGGGTTGCCGAAGATGCGCGAGCCGTACTCTCCGATGGACACCTCGTCCGCGAATCCCGCGATGGAGGTGGCGAGGTCGTGTCCCCGGCCCGCCCATGCCCGGGACACCCGCGGAAAGGTGACGAATACGAGAGCGGCCACGAGGAGGATGACGCCGGATAGCGCCGCCGTCGTGCCCAACATGCGGCGCCCCACGGGCATGTCACGCAGACCGTGCCGCGCGGCACTCCGTTTCAGGTGTCCCACCATGAGCGCTACGGTGGCGAGGGTCACGTACGCGACGAAGGCCAGCAGGAAGAGCACTCCTGGACGGTACGCCGTCGAAGCGAGGATCAGGGCGAAGGAAAGGGCATACAGACGGATGTCGTTGGGGGCCTCCAAGGCCCTCAGGGCCTCGGCCGCCATGAGCAGGAGGAGCAGGTCCACCACCGGCACGACGACGTCGTCACGGATGACGAAGACGTGGACGAGGGCGCGCACCACCAGGAGGGCGGCGAGGGGGAGCCAGATCCGCTCGAGGCGGGCGGAGGTGTGTCGGTCGGGTTGCCAGACGAAGGCCAGCGCGAGGGCCAGGGTGACGAGGACAGCGGAGACAGGCTCGAATCCCGCTCCTCCGGCGAAGGCCAGCAGGCCGGCGAAGCACATGAGCACCGCCAGCCGGCGATGGAGCAGGCGAACGCTCATGACCCGGCCAGCAGCACGTCGCCGAAACCTGCTGCCGCCTCCACGGAGACGAGGACGCACATGGCCCGATCCACAGGAGGGGCGACCCTCGGTGTCCGCGGGTCAAAGTCTACCCGGGCCAGCACGTCCAGCACCCGCTCGACCTGTCCGGGGCCTTCGCCGGGGTCCACCACCTGGCTTCCTGCCACGAGGGCGAAGGGGCGGTTCTCCTCGGCGGCACGCGTCGCCAGCGTGGCGGCCATCTCCACGGCGGCCTCGGCGGCCTCGCCGGGTTCGGCCCGCAGATCCAGGCAGATCCAGCGCGTCTCCGCGCCATCGCGCTCGTATTCCCGGAGAACCGGCTCCCTGAGGCGGGCGCTGGAGCGCCAGTGGATGTCCCGCGGATCGTCGCCGGGCCGGTAGGTGCGCAAGCTCCGGTACTCGCCCCGGTGTCCGGCCGCCCCGACGGCTGCGGGCCCGGTATGGGGCATCCGCCCACCTCCCGGCGTCGGGGTCCTGACGGGCCGGTCCGTCCGGGGCCATACCACCACCTCACCGGGGATCCGCAGGTCGCGCTGCTTCACGAAGAGGCCGAAGGGAAACGCCGTAGAGAGGGTCACGGTGCTCAGGGGATAGATGCCCCGCTTCACGAACGTGTTTTCCGAGCGCGCACGACCCGTCTCGCCCGCTGCCACTCGGGCCACGAAGGCAGGGTTGGCCAGGCCGGCTTCCCCGATCTCCATGGCCAGGGTGGGGAGTCGCCGCTTGTGGTTGGTGACCGAATAGGTGAGTCGAAGGGGCTCTCCGACGGTGGCGGCACGCGGTACCTGCCTCTCCACTTCCAGATCCCGGATGACCTGTTCGGAGAGCCACGAGCTGACGACGATGAGGCCCAGCATGGCTCCGAGCAGCAGGTCCAGGAGGTTGTTGCCCGTGTTCATGGCGGCGAAGCCCACGGCGAAGGTGCCGAAGGTGAAGGCCACCCCCCCGATGGTGAAGGAGATGCGCCGCCATGCCCGAATCCGCCGCCAGACGTCCCGGGCCCCGCGGAAGGGTGCCAGCAGTAGTGGAGTCGCGCCCCTCTCCAAAGAAGTGCTGGGGCGCGTCAAATCGAGTGCAGGGCTAGGCGGGCGAGGACGGCGACTGAGGCGTACCTCCATGGTACGACGCAGTGAGCCCTCCGCAGCCCAACGACGCCCTGTGCCGATATCACGCGTCCGCCCTAGACCGGTGCCTCGACCTCCTCGAGGATCCCCTCGAGGATCTGGGCGGCCTGCTCGTGAGCGTCCAGTGTGGCTCCTGTGGCGCCGGTCGGCAGAATCCGATGCGCGAGGCACGGCACCACCAGCGAACGCACGTCGTCGGGGACCAGGTAGGTCCGCCCCTGGGTGAGGGCGAAGGCCCGTGAGGCGCGGTACAGCCCGATGGCCCCTCGGGGGCTGACACCCATGCGCAGGTGGTGGGAGGCCCTCGTGCGATCGACGATGGACATGAGGTAGTCGACGATGGCCTCGTCGGTTTCCACTTCCTTCACCCTGTCCTGGAGAAGGAAGACCTGAGTCGGGGAAAGCACAGGGCGCACTCGATCCATGACGGGTTCCGAAGCGGTCGATTCCGTGAGGATGCGCCGCTCCGCCTCCCGGTCCGGATACCCGATGGTGATTCGCATGAGGAAGCGGTCGAGCTGGCTCTCGGGTAGCGGGTACGTGCCGTGATGCTCCAGGGGATTCTGGGTGGCCATCACCATGAATGGTCGCGGCAGGTTGTGGGTGCGATCATCGATGGTGACCCGCCCCTCTTGCATGGCCTCGAGAAGTCCGCTCTGGGTGCGGGGCGGCGCCCGGTTGATCTCGTCGGCCAGGATCACGTTGGCGAAGATCGGGCCCGGACGGGTCTCGAAAGACGCGCTCTGGGGGTTGAAGACCGCGACTCCCAGGACGTCCGACGGGAGGAGGTCCGACGTGAACTGGATGCGTCGGAAGTCGAGGCCCAGGGTGCGGGCCAGCGCGTGGGCGAGCGTGGTCTTTCCCACTCCGGGGACGTCCTCGAAGAGCACGTGACCCCTCGCCAGGAGGGCGGAGACGGCCAGGCGAATGACGTCGCGCTTGCCGTGAAACACGGTCTCGACCTCCTGGACCAGGTGATCCAGGAGCTCCAGCGACGGTCGCGTCTCCAACAGAGTTGCCGGTGCGGTGGATTCGGGCATGGAGGGCCGCGGTTCGGAGCCGCTGCCCCGCTCGGGGACTCCGCAGCCGACACGCTCTCATGCCGGGTCCGGAACGGCTCCAGAATGGCCTCGATCCGCCACGGATGCAGGCGTTCGAGAACGGAGAAGAGTATAACACCGGCGCGCCAAAAATGGTTTCGGAGAGCCGTTCTTATTGGCTTGACCCTATACCGGGGCGCGGGTACGTTCATCGCGCTTTATCGGGGCGGTCTGGCGGGACCGTGGTCCGATCACAGTCCGGTTTCGCTACGCCCAGAGTGGCACCCTACCCCCGGGGTGCGGTTTGCTCAGGGAGCAACGCGTCGAATGAAAAAGCATTGGCTGATCGGCGGAACGGCCGGCGTGCTGGCGCTGGCCGGGCTGGCCTTCATGCGGGTACAAGACGCCCAACAGGCCGCCAACGCCGAAAGTCCGGACACGTATCCGTCCGGGCAGCCCATCGCCTTTCCGCACAACATCCACGCCGGCTCTCAGCCCGGCCAGAATCGCATGGACTGCATGTACTGCCATTTCTCGGCGGAGCGGTCCGTGGATGCCGGGCTGCCCCCCATGTCTCTCTGCGTTGGGTGCCACCAGGTGATCCCGGGGACTACCAATCCCCAGGAGGTCCAGAAGCTCATGGACTACTGGAAGCGCAAGGAGCCGATCCCCTGGGTGCGCATCTACAAGGTCGCGGACCACGTGCACTACCCTCATGCCCGCCATATCAAGGCCGGGCTGCAGTGTCAGCAGTGCCACGGGCAGGTTCAGGAGATGACGGTGATCAACAAGATAGATCCCGCCTGGGGCGGCCATAACATGGGGTGGTGCATCAGCTGTCATCGTGAGAAGGGCGCGTCGACGGACTGCGCCGTGTGCCACTACTAGGCGAGGGACACGGACATGACCGACGGCATCAAGCGGCGCGACTTCCTGAAGGTTCTCGGCGTCACCGGCGCCGGGGCGACCCTCGCCGGGTGCAGCACCAAGCCCGCCGAGCGACTCCTCCCCTACCTGACCATGCCGGAGGACATCACGCCCGGTGTGGCTACGTGGTACACCACGGTTTGCGAGGGCTGCCAGGCCCAGTGCGGCATGTGGGTGCGCACCAGAGAGGGCCGTGCCGTGAAGGTGGAGGGAAACCCCAACCATCCAGTCTCGGGTGGTGCCCTGTGCTCCAAGGGGCATGCCACGCTGCAGCAGCTGTACAACCCGGACCGCTACGCCGGTCCCATGGTGCGTGAGAACGGAGCGCTGCGCCCGGCCACGTGGGAAGAGGCCGAGACGCTCCTTTCGCAACGCATCCAAAGCGCTGCCGGCAACGCGCTCTTCGTGAGCGGGCACATGGGCCCGACCATGACGAGGCTGGTGGACCAGTTCGTGGGCGCCGTGGGAGGGCGCCGAGTGCAATACGATGCGCTTTCCGAGGCGCCGCTACGGGAGGCGATGCGCATCGCGTTCGGTGTGGATGCGCTCCCGAAGTACGACATTGCGGGGGCGCGGCTTCTCCTTTCCTTCGGCAACGACTTCATCGGGTCGGGAGCCAGCCCCGTCGAGTATGGTCGGGATTTCAGCCGCATGAGCGCCGTGGACGAGCACGGCTCCAAGGGGCGCTTCGTGTTCCTGGGCCCGAGGCTGAGCGTGACGGGCCTCAACGCCGACCAGTGGGTGCCCATAAAGCCCGGTGGCGAGGCGTCCGTGGCTCTGGCCATGGCCAACATCATCGCCGGCGACAGCGGAGCGGCGGGGCCATACGATGCGGTGCTCCGAGCGTTCGATCCCCGGACGACGGCCCAGGCGGCGGGAGTCAGCGAGGACGATATTCGCGATCTCGCCGACCGGTTCAAGAACGAGGGACCCAGCTTGGCGCTTGGTCCTGGCATGGGCGCTCACCACAGGAACGCCACCGCGGCGAACCTCGCGGTGCTGATTCTCAACGCGGTGGCCGGCAACGTTGGTCGCACCATCTCCCTGGACGGCGGCCCAACTCAGGCGGCGCGCCCCTACGCAGACGTCGAGGGCGCCATCGGCGCCATGGCGGGCGGCCAGGTGGGGGTGGTCATGGTTCACGGCGCCAACCCGGCCTTCACGTTGCCGTCGGGCTCCGGCTTCAACGACGCCTTCGGCTCCGTGGGCTTCAAGGTCTCGTTCGCTCAGGCGCCCGACGAGACATCGGCCATGGCGGATCTCATTTTGCCGGACAACCACTTCCTGGAGTCGTGGGGTGATTCGGAGCCGCGGCCCGGCCTCATGACGCTGCGGCAGCCCGTCATGCTTCCGGTGCCGCACTTCCAGTCGAAGCACACCGGCGACGTGTTGCTGTCGGTGGGGAAACGGCTGGGTCACGACCTGGGTGGAGCCACCTTCTACGAGTACCTGAGGGCGGCGCACGAGGATCTTCATACGCCGGCCATGGGCGAGTTCGAGACGGCCTGGCAGGATGCTCTCAAGAAGGGACTCGTCCAGCACGACGTGGCGCCCATGCACGCCGACGCGCAACTGCGGGCGCCGGATGCCGCGCTCACGTTCGACGCGCCGGCGCTGGACGGAGACGGCGATCTGACTCTGTTGGTATATCCCTCGCCACGCTTCGGAGCGGGGGAGTTCGCCAACTCCCCCTGGATGCTCGAGTTACCCGACCCGGTGTCGAAGATCACTTGGCACTCGTGGCTGGAGATCAACCCCGAGACCGCCGACGCGCGCGGTCTCGAGAACGGCGCCTTCGTCACCGTGACGTCACCGTACGGATCCCTGACCGTGCCGGTGTGGCGCTACCCGGGGATCCGTGAGGATGCCGTCGCCCTGGCGATGGGTGCGGGCCACACCGACTACGGCCGTTACGCCAACGGCAACGGCGTGAACGCCATGGAGCTGCTTCCGGCAGTCTCGGAACAGCCCTCGGGCGCGTTGGTGACCATCGCCACCAAGGTCACCATCGTTCCCACGGGAGGCGGTCGACGACTGGCCACGGTGGAGGGCTCCAACGGGAGCCAGGAGGGCCGGCCCATCGCGCCGGCCGTGGCCTTGGCGTCCCTGACGCCCGGTGCCGGACACGAGCCGGCGGACGAGAAGGGGTTGAAGGAGCTCCAGGGAGTCGGCGGCTTCGTGCCCGTGGACGCCCAGGGTGGCACTCCCGAAGCGTTTCCGCTCCAGGGCTCGCGCCATGCTCCCTACGACAAGCCGGAAGAGACGGCTCGCTGGGCCATGGCCATCGACCTGGACAAGTGCACCGGATGCAGCGCGTGCGTCACGGCGTGCCAGTCCGAGAACAACGTGCCTTTCGTGGGCGAGGACCAGGTGCTCATGGGGCGCGAGATGCACTGGATGCGCATCGAGCGTTACTACGAGAAGGTGGACGCCACGGCGGCCAGTGACCTCGACGTGCGCTTCCTGCCCATGCTGTGTCAGCAATGCGGTAACGCGCCGTGCGAGCCCGTGTGCCCGGTGTTCGCCACCTACAGCACGCCGGAGGGCGTCAACGCCCAGATCTACAACCGGTGCGTGGGTACCCGGTACTGCGCCAACAACTGCCCGTACAAGGTCCGGGTGTTCAACTGGTACCGGTTCACGGACGCGATTCCCGAGCCACTGAACTGGCAGTTCAACCCCGACTGCACGGTCCGCGACAACGGCGTCATGGAGAAGTGCTCCTTCTGCATGCAGCGAGTACGGGAGGCGGAGAACCGGGTCGCCCTGGAGGACCGCGGAAGCATCCCCGGGGACGGTGAGGTGCTCATGGCCTGCCAGCAGAGCTGCCCCGCCGAAGCCATCGTCTGGGGCAACATCCGCGATCCCAACTCACGGGTTGCCCGGGTGTCGGCGAACCAGCGCACCTATCGGGTGCTCAACGAAGAGATCAACACCCAGCCTGCCGTGAACTATCTGAAGAAGGTGACCTTCCACGAGGTGGAGGCCGAGGGCTGATGGCGACGGCGACGACCGAGCGCGGCGCGCTCACGCATCCCGATGTCGAGAGGCTCTCCGACGTCAACACCGACATCCTCAAGATCCTCTCGCGACCGGGGAAGGGCTGGTGGGCGCTCTTCCTTCTCGCCGCTGCGGGGGTCGGCGTCTTCTTCACGTCCTGGGTCATCCAGCTCGTTCGCGGCATCGGGGTGTCCGGCCTCAACGACCCCGTGGGTTGGGGCGTCTACATCACCTGCTTCGTGTTCTGGGTGGGCATTGCCCACTCGGGCACGCTGATCTCCGCCATCCTCTTCCTCTTCCGCGCTCCCTGGCGGCAGGCGGTGTATCGGACGGCGGAGGCCATGACCGTGTTCGCGGTGATGACCGCGGGGCTCTTCCCGCTCATCCACCTCGGGCGCATGTGGCATGGGTACTGGCTCTTCCCGTATCCGAACTCCCGCTTCTTGTGGCCCAACTTCAAGTCGCCCCTCATCTGGGACGTCTTCGCGGTGACCACGTACTTCACCGTGTCGGCGACGTTCTTCTTCCTGGGCACCATCCCTGACATCGCCGCCGCGCGCGACGGAGCGACCGGCCTCAGGAAGAGGTTCTACCAGGTGATCTCGCTGGGGTGGAGGGGCACGGACCGGCAGTGGCACCACTTCGGGAAGGCGTACATCTTCCTCGCCGCCCTGGCCACGCCGTTGGTGCTCTCGGTGCACTCGGTGGTGTCGTGGGACTTCGCCATGGCCATCGTGCCAGGATGGCACGCCACCATTTTCGCCCCCTACTTCGTCGCCGGCGCCATCTACTCCGGCGTGGCCATGGTCATCACGTTGATCGTGCCCATGCGGAAGGTCTGGGGGCTGGAGAAGTACGTCACCACCAAGCACATCGACGCCCTGGCCAAGCTCTGTCTGCTGACGTCGCTCATCGTGCTGTACTCGTACCTGTGCGAGTTCTTCCTGGCCTGGTACAGCGGCGGGGTCATCGAGCGGGCGTCGTTCTGGAATCGTCTCTTCGGGCCGTACTGGTGGGCCACCTGGACCATGCTCACCTGCAACGGCCTCGTGCCCATCATGCTGTGGTTCAAGCGGGTGCGGCACTCGATCCCCGCGCTCTGGGTGATCTCCATCTTCGTGAACATCGGCATGTGGTTCGAGCGCTACGTCATCATCGTGACGAGCCTCCACCATGAGTACGAGCCCTTCGCCTGGGGCATGTACCGGCCGTCACACGTCGAGGTCGGGATTCTCGTCGGATCCTTCGCCTGGTTCGGGTTCTGGTTCCTGCTGTTCACTCGGATACTTCCACCGGTGGCCATCGCCGAGCTCAAAGAGGTGCTACCGCCTCCCCTGCGGAAGATCCGGAAGCCTGCCGAGGAGGCGCACGCATGAGCGCCACGACATCGGTGGAGAAGCGCGGCCTGCTGGCCGGATACGATTTCCTCGACAGCGCGGTAGACGCCATCCACGGCCTGAAGAAGGCCGGGTTCAAAGAGATCATGGCCTACGTCCCGTATCCCGAGCACCACATCGAGGCCGCCCTCGGTTACGGGCAGAGTCCGGTTCGGGTATTCACGCTGGTGGGGGGGCTGACGGGCGCCGCGACGGGGCTGGCCCTGACGACCTGGACGTCGGCGTACTGGCCGCTGGTGGTGGGCGGGAAGCCCATCATCGGGATTCCGGCCTATATCGTCATCACCTTCGAGCTGGCGGTGCTCTTCGGGGCTCTCGCCACGCTCATCGGACTCGGCATCAACGCCCACATTCCCGACTTCAAGCCCCGTGTGGCCTACGACCCCGAGTTCAGCGCGGGTCGCTACGGGCTCTTCGTGGAGGTGCCCGCCGATCGGGTGGATGAAGCGAAACGGATCTTGGAGGCGCAGGAGCCCGCCGAGCTCCGCGTGGGAGAGGAGGCGGCCCATGCGTAAGCGGACCTTCCAGCGATTGCTCGTGGCCACGGCCACGCTGGCGGTGGCCACCGGCTGCAAACCCCTGGACGACACCATGGTCGCGATCTTCGGACGGAGCATGCGCGACCAGCGCTCTTTCGACCCCTACGAGAATCCCAGGCCCGAGCCGGAGCACAGCATCGCGTTCTCCGCCGGGAACTTCACCAAGGACAGATTCTCGGTAAACCTCGGTGAGAGTGACGGCACGCGACCCGACGAGCCCTTCCTGACGCCCGCGGACATGGCGCCTCCGGGAAGCGAGACGGTCAGGAGCCTCCGGAACCCCGTGCCGGCCGACTCGGTGTCGCTGGCCCGGGGCAAGGTGCTCTACGACCGCGTCTGCGTCGTCTGCCACGGCCCGGCCGGCATCGGTGCCCAGGCGTACATCGCGGCCAAGCACCCCACGGTGGCGGCGTACAACCTGGCCGGGCCGCAGGTGCAGGCGTACGCCGACGGCTACATCGCCTCCATGATCCGCATGGGAAGGGGACTGATGCCGTCGTATCAGCACGAATTCACCTACTACGACCGCTGGAACATCGTGAACTACGTGCGCGAGCTCGAGCGCCAGTACAACGAGGCCAACGGACAGGGCGGGAGCCAGAGCGGCGGCGCCAACGGCCAGGCCGCGGGAGGCGCGTGAGATGGCACACCATCACATTCCCGACGAGATCCCCGTCCGGTACCTGCCCCGTTCGGCGGGCGCGTCCATCCTGGCGGGCGGGCTCTTCGTGGTGGGGCTGGTCGCGTTCGTCATCCGACTGAACCAGGACGCCCAACAGGCCTGGGTGTCGTACGTGAGCAACTGGCTCTACTTCACGAGCATCAGCATCGGCGGCGTGATCCTGGCGGCTGCCACCTGGATCACCAAGTCGAAGTGGAACTGGTCGGTACGGCGGATCAGCCAGGCCATGGTCGCCTTCCTCCCCATCAGCTTCGTGCTGCTGCTCCCCATGCTCGGATTGCGGGGGAACTTCTTCCCCTGGATCAACGAGATGGCGAGTGATCCCCTCCTGCAGAAGAAGGAAGCCTGGCTGAACGTTCCGTTCCTGGTGAGCCGGAACGTCGTAGGGGTCGCCCTCCTGTTCGGCATCGCCCTGTACTTCGTGTACCTGGCGGTGCGGCCGGACATGGGTCTGGTGGGCACCACCCAGGACGGAGATCCGCAGCGCAGGGCTTGGCGGCAGCGACTCACGCAGGGGTGGATGGGGCAGGAGCAGGAGGAGGTCAACAGCTACCAGCGGATGACCCGACTGGCGCCGGCGCTGGTGCTGGTCTTCGCGGTGGTGATGACCATCGTCTCCTACGACTGGGTGATGGGCCTGGAGCCGCATTGGTACAGCACGATGCTCGGTCCGTGGTTCTTCATGGGAGCTTTCTGGGGCGGCATCGCATCGACGGCCCTGTGGAGCCTGTACCTCCGGACGAAGGACAAGGACATCCACAATCACGTCGGCCTGCAGCAGCGCCACGACTTGGGCAAGCTCGCGTTCGCCTTCACCGTGTTCTGGACGTACCTGTTCTTCTCCCAGTACCTGGTAATCTGGTACGGCAAGCTCCCCGAGGAGCAGTCTTGGATCGTGCTCCGCTCCGCTCCGCCGTGGGGTGCCTTCTCGACCATGGTCGTGCTGATGTGCTTCGTCGTCCCGTTCGCCGGGCTCATCGGACGAAAGCCCAAGATGAAGCCCGTGCTCCTCGGCGCGCTCACCGCCGAGATCCTGCTGGCGCTCTGGTTCGAGCGTTACGGGATGGTCGCTCCCGCCCTCTGGCACGAGGGCCAGCCCATCTTCACGATCTGGCAGCCGCTCATCGGGTGCATGTTCCTCGGGCTCTATATCGGCGCGATCCGTTGGTTCCTGAGCACGTTCCCCGCCATTCAGATCTGGCAACCCATGGTGGATCCGGAGTCGCTCGAGGCGGAGCATCCCGAAGGCTACCGGGAGATGATGTCCGGGGGCTAGCAAGTCGCTGAAGCCTCCGTCCCCCGGCCCTACGTCCTCGGGGGCGGGCGCCGCGGCGCCCGCCCCCGTTCGCATTGTTGCCTCCCCGCCACATCGGGGTCGGTGAACCGTGGATCCGAGCGGCGCGAATGTCCGTTCCCGATGGTGAAACGCGGCCTACTCCTTGCGGGCGGCGTCGCGGTCAAGCATTCTTGTTCCCGCATAACTACATTTGTTTCGGTGTTGTATCGAAACCACAGGTACCCCCGGGGGACCTGGGGTGAAGGGAATTGGTGTCAGCTGGCGCGGAGGTCGTGATGCGACTCGCACTCCTGAGACGGGGCGGCCGACCGTTGTTTCTGTGGCTCGGCTCGATCCTCTTCATCCTCATTGCCTGCCTGGGCTTGCTGACCTGGGGGCTGATCGTTTTCGACCAGGCGAAGTACCCGGGCAGAGGCGTTACGCAGGTCGCGGGCCTGACGATCGTCGGCGTTCGTCAGCATCTCGCCATGACGCCGCTGATCGTCGTGATCGTGGGTGCTCAGATCGTCGTGGCATACGGGCTCCTCGCCGGTCGCGGGTGGGCGCGCCCCTTCGCGGTGCTCTATTGGCCGGTGGCCGGACTCACCCTTGCCGTCCTGCAGATCATCGGAGGCGCCTCCTGGGGTGGTGTGGTGACGTACCTGCTGGAGGCTCTGGGCGTGTGTGCCATCGCCTGGTGGTACCTATACCGGTTCGCCCACGCTCGGCGGTACTACGATGAGGGAGCAGGGGGCGCGACGAGGGCCGCGCCCCGGGGAAACGATCGCGACCCGTGGTCGGCGGGTGCGCGAAAGAACCGATCCGGGGGAGCCGGCAATCTGAAAAGAGCGCGACTGCGCGCGGAGCGTGACCGTTGAGAAAACAGGGATGGAGATGGGGCTTGCCCACCCTGGCGCTGATGCTCGCCCTGCCGGCGGCCGCGGAGGCGCAGTGCCCCCTGGGAGCGACCAGCGGAACCGCCGTTCCCTCGGTGCTCCGACTCAAGTCCGGAGAGTCGCGAAGGACCTTGTTGACGACGGACCAGACCACCTCACAGACGGTGATGGGCCAGGAGCAGACGGCGCATCAGGTGATGAGCATGGGGGTCCGGTACGATGTGGAGAACGCAACTGGGGACGGCCAGACGCGGATCCACATCAGCTACGAGTCCATACGTCTGCAGGTCAGCACCCCCATGGGTGGCTTCACCTACGACTCGTCGGACACGACGGCTACGGTTCCCGCCGGAGCGAAGATGTTCGCCGCGCTCGTCGGCCATGGGTACACCGTGGTGATGGCGGCTGACGGCTCCGATCGCCACGTGGAGGGCTGGGACAGCCTCATGGACAGCATGCTCGGCGCCATGAGCCTGCCTCCGGGTGTCACCTATGAAGATATGCGCACCACGTTGGAGAACACGTTCGGCGACGACTTCATGTCCAACATCATGCGGGCTGCCGTAACCACGGTTCCCCCGAAGCTCGGCGCCGTAGGCGACAGTTGGACGTGCACCAACGCCGTGCACGGCGCGTTCCCTCTGACTCAGAAGGCCACCTGGACGCTCCGAAGCAGGAAGGACGGGGTCGGCACCATGGACGTGACTTCGGAAGTGGCGTCGGACAGCACCTCATCCAATTCGGTAGGTGCCATGAGCGTGCGGTATGCCGTGAACGGGCGGAACACCGGTACCGTAGAAGTCGAGGAGGCCACGGGTTGGATCATCCGGTCACGGATCGAGAGTGAGCTGTCGGGCAAGGCCACCATGGAGGGCACGCCCATGGGCGCCATGCAGGTTCCCATGAACCTGAAGACCCTGACCACGACGGAGCCCATCACGGGCAGCTGACGCCCGCGTCCGGCCGTGGCGCTGAAGGCCCGCGCGAAGGAACGGGATAAGTCACGCAGGAAGAGCTACATGTCTGGCGAATCCGATCGGCCACCCGAGACGCAATGGGCGGCCGTAGACGACGCGTTCCCGCGTCTGCGTCGATGACATGACGAGAGGGATCCTCTATCGGCTACTGGTGGGGTCCCTGGTCTGCGCGCTCATCGTCGCGGCGATCCTTGGCGGCCCTTTCGTTCGCGGCGTGGTGGTGGGCTTGCTCGGCACGTTCGTGACCATCGGTGGGGTGCTGGCGGTGGTGACACGAAGAGCGAAGCGAGGCCTGGAGTCCCGGCTGACGCCGCCCGTCCTGCCCACGGGTCGTTGGGACTACGCCATGGCCGCCACCGACCTGAACGGCGCCCCCGTCTCGTTCAGGGCCTTCGCGGGCGACGTGCTGGTGCTGAACTTCTGGGCCACCTGGTGCGTGCCCTGCGTCGCCGAGATGCCGGCCCTGGAGCGCCTACGCGAGGCGACGGCGGAATTCGGCGTACACTTCGCCTATGTGACCCGTGAGCCGGGGGATGTGGTGCGGCCCTTCGTGCAGAAGCGCGGCATGCGGCTCCCCGTCTATTTGACGGCCGAGGAAGCCCCGGAATGCTTCCGGAGTCGGGCCATACCGGCCACGTTCGTCCTGGACCGGAGCGGGCGCATCGCGCTACGTCACTTCGGTGCTGCGGCCTGGGACGACCGCGCGGTGGTGGACTTCGTGCGGGGGCTGGCCCTGACGCCGCCCGAGCCGAGCGTGGAGCGTTGACCACCCTGGGTCGGGGACCCGAGAAGCCACGCTTCTTCAAGAGCTCGACCGCGTTCCGTCGGTGGCTCGAGAAGAACCACGACCGAGTCGACGTGCAGTGGGTCGGGTTCTACAAGAAGGGTTCGGGAAGGCCCAGCATGACCTTGCAGGAATCCGCGGATGCCGCTCTCTCGTTCGGCTGGATCGACGGGGTGCGCAGGTCCGTGGACTCGGAAAGCTACGTGATCCGCTTCACGCCCCGCCGGGAGGGGAGCGTCTGGAGCGCGAAGAACATCGACAGTGCCCGAAGGCTCGTCGAGTCCGGAGAGATGCGGGCGAGCGGCCTGGCCGCCTTCGAACGGCGCCGGGAAGACCGTTCACGCGCATACTCGTTCGAGCAGGGCGAGGTCGCGTTGGACGCCGAGTTGGAGGGACGCCTCCGCGCCAACGAGAAGGCTTGGACCTACTGGCAGGCCCAGTCGCCCGGCTATCGTCGAACCGTGACCTGGTGGATCATGAGCGCGAAGCGGCAGGAGACCCGTCTGCGCCGCCTGGACACGCTGGTCTTGGACTCCGCGGCGGGGCGGTGGGTCAAGCCCATGCGTATAGGCCGGCCCGGCGGGGGCTGAAGGGAAGGAGCGGTAGGCCGAAGGGGCGGTGAAGAGACTCCTGCCCCTTCATAACGGGCGCGGGCGACCGCTGGACATCTTCCTGGCCGCCTTCGCCCGGTACATGTCGGCGTCGGCGGCGTGGATGATGTCTTCGGTGCTCTTCATGGAGGCGCGGTCGAACTCCGCGAGGCCGCTGCTCACAGTGATGCCGTAGCGGGCGAGCAAATCGTCCGATGCCACCCGCTCCCGTACGCGCCGGCTGTACAGGGTGGCGCCTTCGATGGTGCTGTTCGAGAGGACGCTCACGAACTCGTCGCCGCCGTAGCGCGCCACCAGGTTCATGGCGCGGTTCTCGCTCTCGAGGACACGGGCGAACGCCGCCAGCAGCCCGTCGCCCACCAGATGACCCATCGTGTCGTTGAGGTGCTTCAAGTCGTCCACGTCGAAGATGACCACCACGAGTGGCCGACCGCGCCGTGCCGCAGCGACCTCCCTGTCGAGGTGGATCTGCAGGTGACGGCGGTTCGGAATGCCCGTCAGAGAGTCGGTCAGCGTGAGCGCCTGCAGATGGCTGTGGAGACGGGCGTTCTCCAGGGCGACGGACGCTTGGTTGGCGAGACGCTGCAGCGCCGCCGTGTCGTCGTCGTTGAACCCCCGTGCTCGGCGACTCCCCACGGTCAGAACGCCGACGACCGTGTCCCCGGTGATGAGGGGCGCTCCCATCCCGGACCCGCCCCTCAGGTGATCACTGAGATGCGAGGGCACGAGGCTGTTGGTCGCGAGGTCGTCCAGTACGACAGGGCGGCGCTCTTCGATGAGACGGTCGGCAAGCTCACCGGTCACGTCCCACGAGAGCCCCGGCGGCAGCAGGACGTCCCCACCCGACTCGGCGACCCGACCCACGTGGGTTCCGGCGTCGAACAGCCATACCGACGCTCCGTCCACGTCCAGGATGTCGGTCACCGCGCCGATGACCTTGCCGAGCACTTCGGTCGAGTCGAGTGAGCTCGTGAGGGCGCGCCCGATCTCCTCGATCTGCTCCGCCTCCCGACGGCGGCGCTTGAGCTCCGCCACGTGAACGGCGTTGTCGATGGCCACCGCCGAGATGTCCGCGATGCCCTGGAGAAGGTCCAGATCCTCTGTGGTGTACGCGTCCGGTTCGTAGCTCTGTGCGCTGATGGCGCCCAGCACACGGTCTTCACGGAGCAGGGGTGCGGAAATCGCCGAGCGGGTGACCCCGGCATCGGTCTCGCCCAGAAGGAGCACGGACCGGTCCGTGAGGCGGTCCGTAACCAGCTGGGGCCGTCGCTGGCTGATGACCGCGCTCTCCGAGCCCAGATAGCTGACGTTGACTCGCTTGATCTCGTTCCGGTCGGCGTAGAAGACGACGGTCGCAAGGTCTCTGGCCTGATCGTACAGGGACACGTAGAAGCCAGACGCGGGCAGCACGCGAGTGGTCTCCCGGTAGATCGCCGCGTAGAGATCTTCCGTGCTCAAGGTCCCCGCCAGTGTCCGACCCACGTCCAGGAGCACCCGATACCGGTCCTTGACCGTTGGACGAGTACCTCCGGCGTTCGGTGAAGACATGGACGAGTTTGCCTCTGAGCCCAGGTTGGAGCCCTCGGGGGATGGTGGTACTGCCGATTCGAGCACAGACAAGTTCACGTTTCGGCACCTGACAAGAACTTGCCTCTGAGCCTCGCCTCCGCACAAGCCTCGTCGGCCTTCAGACTAGGGCGTGTCGGAGGGGGACTCCCTCTCGCCCTCGGGGGGGATCGGCTCCTCCCCCTGGCCGGCTCCTAACCGGCCGATGTAGTGGCCGGTCTCGAAGCCGATGGCCCCCAGCAGCTTGGCCTCCCGCAGATCGGGCTGGGCTCTGGCCACGAGGGTGCGGAGGGTGCGCATGATGGCGCTCGGCTTGCGCGCCTTGAAGAAATCGATGGCTTGGAGGCCCTGACGGAGCCCCCGATACGTGACTTCCAGCTCGGCCTGGGTCGGCGGCCTGGTGGCGCGACGGCCCCGGGGAAGCTCCTCGGCAGGGCCCTCTGCGGCCAGAAAGGTCTCGTAGGCGATGACCAGGGCCGCCTGCGCGAGGTTCAGCGACGAATACTCCGAGGTGGGGATGATCGCCACGGCGTGGCACAGGTCCAGGGCGTCATTGGAGAGTCCCTTGTCCTCCCGGCCGAACAGGACGGCGACGTCGCCATCGGTGGCGTTCCTCACCACCGCCTGCGCGGCCTCCCTGGGTCGCACGTAGTTCCGTCCGGCGGTGCGTGGACGCGCGGTCGTACCCAGCACCCAGGTGCAGTCCGCCACCGCGTCTCCCAGGGTGTCGTGAAGCGTCGTGGCCTCGATGAGAAAGGCGCTCCGGTGGGCGATTCCCTCGATGCGGTGGGGGTCGAACTCGTCGGGCCGCACCAGCCGGAGCCTGGACAGGCCGAAGTTCATCATCAGTCGGATGACACCGGCGATGTTGACGACGTTTTGGGGGTGATCGAGGACGATCACCACCCGGGAAAGGGAGCCGACAGTCACGCTGTCAGTCGTCTTCGCGCCGGTCGTCCGGCGGAGCCTTCAGCTCACCTTTGAAGTTGCGGATGCCGGCACCGAGGCCCCGGGCGAGCTGCGGGAGTTTCTTCGCCCCGAAGAGCAGCATGAGCACCACCAGGACGAGAAGCGTCTCGCTGAGGCCGAACATTGCGAGGGATGGGAGTAGGCTCGTCACGGACGTGCTCCGAATGCGGGAGGAATCTCCAGGGGCATCATTTCATGACCATCTTCGCGATGGTCTGCTTCTGCATGTTCGACGTGCCCTCATAGATGGTGCCGATCTTCGCGTCGCGATAGAGCTTCTCCACGGGGAACTCCCTGGTGAAGCCGTTTCCGCCGAACAGGTCGATACACCGGGAGGCGACGCGCTGTGCGGTCTCCGAGCTGAATAGCTTGGCCATCGCCGCCTGGGTGAGGAACGGCTCGCCGGCGTCTTTCAGACGGGCAGCGTTGTACACGAGGAGACGGGCGGCCTCGATCTCGGTAGCCATCTCCGCGATCTGGAACTGGACGCCCTGGAACGAGCCGATGGCTCGGCCGAACTGCTCGCGCTCCTGGACGTAGGCCACCGTATGATCCAGAGCGCCCTGGGCGAGCCCGATCATCTGAGCCCCGATGCCGATACGGCCCTCGTTGAGGGTCTCGATGGCCACCTTGTACCCCTTCCCCACCTCTCCGAGCACGTTGTCCGCCGGGACACGCACGTTCTCGAGGATCAGCTCGCAGGTGGAGGACGCCCGGATGCCCAGCTTGTCCTCCTTCTTGCCCACCGTGAAGCCCTCGAAGTCGCGCTCCACGATGAACGCCGTGATGCCCTTGTACCCCGCAGCGGGATCCACCGTGGCGAAGACGATGAAGATGCCGGCCTCGTTCCCGTTGGTGATCCAGAGCTTCTGCCCGTTGAGGAGCCAGTCGTCTCCGTCCTGGGTGGCGCGACACGCCAGCGCGAACGCATCCGAGCCGCTGCCCGACTCGGAGAGTGCGTAGGCTCCCACGGTGTCCGAAGCGAGTCGGGAAAGATAGCGAGCCTTTAGATCCTCGTTGGCCCAGCGCAGAATCGCGTTGATGACCAGCGTATTCTGGACATCCACCAGCACGCCGACGGCCGGGTCGACCCTGGACAGCTCCTCTACGACCAGAACCGAAGTGAAGAAGTCCGCTCCGGTGCCACCGTACGACTCCGGGATCTCCACGGCCATGACGCCGAGCTCGAACAGCTGCTCCACCACCGATCGGTCCATCTGCTGGGACGCATCCATGGCCGTGGACTTGGGCGCTATCTCGGAAGTGGCGAAATCCCTCACGGCTTCCTGAAACATGCGCTCCTGCTCGGAGAGCGTGGTGAGGGCGGGATGGATGTCGGTGAGAACCGTCGACATGAGACCTCGGCGCTGTGTTCCTGTTCGTTGAATGATGTCGCCGCGGAGAGGGCTGGACGCCCCTTCTCCACCGGCGCGCTTGGAGAAATCTACAATGGAGCGGGTCCTCCGGCCTCGTAGTTCGCCCCCCACGCCCGAATCTCCTCCGGAAGAGCCACTTTGGCCCGGCGCCGCTCGAGTTCCTCCGCGCGGTAGACCGCTTCGTCGGTGACCACCGACGTCACGATCTCCAGCGGTAGCACCTCGAAGTAGCGGTTCCAGACCGAAACGCCCCTGGGGGCCTCCCACACCTCTTCGGCCGGGCGGTCGTCCACGACGTGCTGTGGGAAGCCCCTGGGGAGGATCTTCGTCTCGTCGGCGACCACATGGACGGGTATGTCGCGGCGCCGCGCGGCCAGCGCCACCCCCAGGCTGCCGATCTTGTTCACCACACCGAGGTCCCCGATGGAGTCGGCGCCCAGGAGGACGAGATCGGCATGCCTCAAGAGCGCATCGGCGGCGGCGTCCACGGCGAAGGTGACGTCGATCCCGGCGCCGGCGAGAGCTTCGGCCATCACGCGACCCTCGCGCATGGGCCGACCCTCCAGGCAGACGACCCGCAGCTCCCGCAGAGGGGCATCGAAGAGGATGGCGTCACGCACCGTCGACGATGAAGACGCGGTGAGGATGGTACCTCTCGGGGGCAGGATGCGCGCGGCTCGCCGGGCAACCTCTCGCTGACGCAGCTGCAGCCGCTCACGGAAGAGGTCGGCTGCCTGCGCGGCAGAGCCCCGGGCCGTCAGCGCGTCGGCGGCGGAGGATGCCGCCTCGAGAACCTCTCGGCACAGAGCCACCAGGGGGGCCATGGTGGGCTGGGCGGCGAGGACTTTCGTCACCAGGCTGGCCATCGCCGCCCGGATCTCCGAAGGGCTCTCCCCCCCCGCCTCCAGCGCACCCCGGTGGAGCACCTCCGAGGCTGCGCCGGCGATCACGGAAGCACCGGAAAGGGTGTCGGCCCTGAGGGGTGCGACGAGCGCGTCGAGGCGAGCGTCGATGTCCATATGGAAGCCTCTACAGCGGGGGCTCCTCGAGCGGGCAGGACGAGCCAAATTACGAGGCTTGACGACCGATCAAAACCCCGTCATCGTCAGGCGCCCGAGCCGTTGAACCACCCGGAGACGGAAATGTCCGACATCCCCGCCGACCTCCTCTATACGGAGGAGCACGAGTATCTGAAAGCCACCGACCGAGACGGCATCTACACCGTCGGCGTCACCGACTACGCTCAGGGTGAGCTCGGTGATGTCGTGTTCGTAGAGCTTCCCGAAGTCGGCACGTCGTTCAACAAGATGGAGACCTTCGGAACCATCGAAGCCGTGAAGGCCGTGAGCGACCTGTTCTGCCCCGTGAAGGGCGAGGTCGTGGAGGTGAACTCCGAGATCGACGACGATCCCTCGCTGGTGAACTCCGACCCCTATGGCGCGGGTTGGATGATCCGGCTCAGGGTCGCCAACGAGGATGACCTCAAAGATCTTCTCGATGCCGACGCGTACGAGAGTCACCTTGGGGGCTGAGCACCGCGTCCCCAATCAAAGCCAATAAATGCAGGGCCGCGTTCTGCCTCCCCGGGGCGGCGCGGCCCTCTTTCGTTCGTGAGCGACCCATGACTACCCGCATAGATCTGCCGGCCGACTTCGAGCGTCGTCACCTGGGTCCGGACGAGGCCGACGTCCGAGCCATGCTCGAGACCCTCGGCTACGAATCGCTGGACGCTCTCATCGACGAGGTCGTCCCCGAGGCGATCCGCCTCCGGCGCCCCCTCGACCTGCCGGCGCCGCTTCCCGAGTCCGAGCTCCTGCATCGTCTGCGCGAGCACGCCGACAAGAACCGGATGCTTCGCTCCTGGATCGGGATGGGCTACGCCGACACCATCGTTCCGGGGGTGATCCTCAGGAACATCATGGAGAACCCGGGCTGGTACACGCAGTACACGCCCTATCAGGCGGAGATCGCCCAGGGCCGCCTCGAGGCACTCCTGAACTATCAGACTCTGGTCATGGATCTCACCGGCCTCGAGATCGCCAACGCTTCGCTCCTGGACGAGGGCACCGCCGCTGCCGAGGCCATGCATCTGGCCCACGAGGAAGGCAGGAAAGGGGCCAACAGGTTCTTCGTCTCCGAGCTGTGTCACCCGCAGACCATCGAGGTCGTGAAGACCCGCGCCTGGCCCCTTGGCATCGAGGTGGTGGTGGGCGACCACGATAGCTACGACTTCGGCGAGGCCACTTTCGGAGTCGTGATTCAGTACCCCGCCACCGACGGACGCGTGCTCGACTATCGCGCCTTCTGCGCGCGTGCGCACGCCGCAGGTGCCATGGTCATCGCCGCCGCCGATCTCTTGTCGCTGGCCCTGCTCACGCCTCCCGGGGAGTGGGGTGCGGACATCGCCGTGGGCAACACCCAGCGCTTCGGCGTACCCATGGGCTTCGGAGGACCCCACGCCGCGTACATGGCGGCGAAGGACACCTTCAAGCGGAAGATGCCGGGACGCATCATCGGCGTAAGCGTGGACGCGGACGGCAACCCCGCGCTTCGCATGGCCTTGCAGACCCGTGAGCAACACATCCGCCGAGAGAAGGCGACCTCGAACATCTGCACGGCGCAGGTGCTGCTGGCCATCCTGGCCGGAGCCTACGCGGTGTACCATGGGCCGAAGGGCGTGCGTGCCATCGCGGAGCGGATCCGCGCCCTGACCGGCGTCCTCGTCGAGGGTCTGGAGCGCCTGGGGCACGAGGTCCTCACGGAGGTCTACTTCGACACTGTCCGGGTCCGGCCGAAGGACGGTGCGGCCGCAGCGCTGGGGGCCGCGCTGGAGTCCGGGATCAACCTCAGGGATTTCGGCGACGGGACCCTGGGCATCACGCTGGACGAGGCCGTCCGCCCCGAGGACCTCGATGACCTGTTCGCCGCGCTGGGGGCTGGCTCGCCGGGCTTCGACGCCCGCTCCCTCTCGGAGGCTGTCGCCACGCCCGAGATCCCCGAGCCGGTTCGGCGGACTTCGCCCTACCTGCAGCACGAGGTGTTCAACCGGTATCACTCCGAGACGGAGATGCTCCGGTATCTGCACAAGCTGGAATCCCGGGACCTGTCGCTGAACATGAGCATGATCTCTCTGGGTTCATGCACCATGAAGCTGAACGCCACGGTGGAGATGGAGGGCGTGACCTGGCCGGAGTTCGGCCGCATGCACCCCTTTGTGCCCCTGGACCAGGCGGCGGGGTACACGGAGATCTTCGCGGACCTGGAGTCGTGGCTCTGCGAGATCACCGGGATGGCGACCTGCTCGCTCCAACCCAACTCCGGCGCCCAGGGCGAATACTCGGGTCTGCTCACCATCAGGGCCTACCACCGGGACCACGGCGAGGAGCACCGAGACGTCTGCCTCATCCCCGCGTCGGCCCACGGCACCAACCCCGCCAGCTCCGTCATGGCCGGCATGAAGGTGGTGGTGGTGAGGACGGACGAAGGAGGCGAGGTCGACGTCGCGGATCTCGAAGCGAAAGCCGCCGAGCACAGGAACCGTCTGGCGGCGTTCATGATCACCTACCCGTCGACCCACGGCGTCTTCGAGCACGGCATCGAGCACCTGTGCCGGGTCATCCACGACAACGGCGGCCTGGTCTACCTGGATGGCGCCAACTTGAACGCCCAGGTGGGACTCGCGCGGCCCGGAGACTATGGGGCGGACGTTTGCCACATCAATCTGCACAAGACGTTCGCGATTCCCCACGGCGGCGGCGGACCCGGAATGGGACCGATCTGCTGCACCGAGGCGCTGGCGCCATATCTGCCGAACCACCTGGTGCACGAAGTGGGGGGAGAGAAGTCCTTCGGGGCGGTGGCGTCGGCGCCTTGGGGCAGCGCGAGCATCCTGCCCATCTCCTGGGCGTACATCGCCCTGCTGGGATCCCACGGTGTGCGTCGGGCCTCGGAGGTCGCCATTCTCAACGCCAACTACATGGCGAAGCGCCTGGAGGAGCACTTCGACATCCTCTACCGCAGCCAGCGCGGATTCGTGGCGCACGAGTTCATCGTGGACCTGCGACCCCTGAAGCAGGCCACGGGGATCACCGAAGAGGACGTGGCCAAGCGGCTCATCGACTATGGCTTCCACGCGCCCACGGTGTCCTTCCCGGTGCACGGCACGCTGATGATCGAGCCCACCGAGTCCGAGCCCAAGGAGGAGCTGGATCGGCTCGTCGACGCGCTCATCTCCATTCGGGCGGAGATGCAGCAGGTCGAGCTGGGGCTGGCGGACCCCGAAGACAACGCCCTCAGGAACGCGCCGCACACAGCGGCCATGGTCACCGCCGACGAATGGACCCACAAGTACCCGCGTTCCCAGGCGGCCTATCCGGCCCCGTGGACACGGGAGCACAAGTTCTGGCCCGTGGTGCGTCGGGTGGACAACGCATACGGTGACCGGAACCTGGTGTGTGCGTGCCCACCCACGGAATTGCACGCGGAGGCGGCGACGGAGTAGCGATCACAAGCCTTGGGCCGAAAGGTCGGACCCTCGCATCCCCGGGACGTGCGGTGCATTGTAGGGTACCTGCTATCGTCGAGACGAGCCGCGGACGCGGTTGCGTGACGCAGGGGAGGGAGCAAAGGAGGAATCATGGCGAAGCTACACTACCACGGGCACAGCACCTGCACCATCGAGACGAACGACGGCACCAAGCTCGTCATCGATCCGTTCTTCGGCGACAATCCCATGACGGATCTGAGCGTCGGGGACGTAGAAGCGGACTACATCCTGGTATCGCACGGCCACTTCGATCACTTCGCCGACTGCATCGAGCTGGCGAAGCGCACCAATGCCACGGTCATCGGCACCTTCGAGCTGGTGGGCTTCTGCCAGGAGAACGGCGTCGAGAACGGCCACCCCATGAACATCGGTGGCGGGCACGACTTCCCGTTCGGCCACGTGAAGCTCACCCCTGCGTTGCACACGGGATCGGTCGCCGGAGACGACACGGGAACGCATACCACCGACTGCGCGGGCTTCCTGATCCACGTGGACGGGCGCCGGGTGTACCACGCCGGAGATACGGCGCTGATCATGGACTTCCAGCTCCTCAAAGGTCAGGTGGACGTGGCCCTGCTTCCCATCGGCGACAACTTCACCATGGGGCCCGACGACGCCGCGCGTGCGGTGGGGTTCATCGAACCGGAGGTGGTGGTGCCCATCCACTACAACACGTGGCCTCTCATCGCGCAGGACCCTGAGGCATTCAGAGCGAAGGTGGGTGGCACGGCCCGGGTGGAGGTCGTCGCCCCGGGCTCGAGCTACGACCTGTAGCTCGAGAGCGACCATGGGCGAACGCCTGCGTTGGCGCGTCCACCGTGACGGAGCCGACACGGGATCGTGGAACATGGCCATGGACCACGCCCTGGCCCGGACCCTCGAGGCGGGCCGTGGTGCGGTGCGCTTCTACGGGTGGGTTCCGCACACCATCTCCTTCGGGAGGAACGAGCCCGCCAAAGGGCTCTACGACACCGATGCCGCCCAACGCGAGCGGATCCTGTTCGTGCGCCGCCCTACAGGAGGGCGCGCGGTGTTTCATTCCCACGAGATCACGTACTCGGTGGTGGCGCCATTGTACGCCTTCGGTGGCCTGCGCGCGGCCTACACGCGAATCAACGAAGGTCTGGTGAAAGGACTGCGAGCGTTGGGGCTCGATGTCGAGCTGTCGGACGGGAGCGGCCCGACGGCTCCGGACGCGGGCCCCTGCTTCCAGCTCCCGGCTTCCGGTGAAGTGGTCCTGGGCGGCAGGAAGCTCGTCGGGAGCGCCCAGGTGCGCGTCGGGCGCGCCCTGCTTCAGCACGGCTCGGTCATCATGCGGGGGGATCAGTCCATCCTCGCTCGTCTCACGGGGCACGGTGACCACGACCCTGCTCCACCGGCGACCGTGGAGGAAGTCCTCGGTGCGACGAGCACGTCTTTCGTCGTCGATTCGCTCGCCGAGGGATTGCGCACGGCCCTTGGTGGTACGTGGACCGAGGGTCCGTATCGATCCGAACATCTCGCCGCAGCCAGGTATCTCGAGGACGAGCGTTACAGACGCGAGGCGTGGACATGGCGTCGGTGAGGCAGGCCGACGCTGGATGAACGCGCGACAAGGGAGGAGGGATCGGTCGATGTCGGTTCAGCGAAGCGCGTCCTGGATCGCGGCTGCGTGTGTAGCCATGATGACCGCCGCCTGCGGGCGTGGTGAGCCTCCGACCACAGGTGCGGTGAGCACGTCCGCGTTCTGCGACTCGGTGAATGCCCATGTGAAAGCGTGGCTCGCCCGAGCCGAGGCCGAGCATCCCGTTCCCGACGATCCCCGCTACGGCGGGACGGTTGTCGTCGGGACCCCGTCCGATCTGGGCGGCGGTCTGAACCCGGCGATCACGGGGGAATACATCGCGTCGCAGTATCAGCAGTTCGTGCTCTACATGACCCTGGTGAGGATGGACGACCGGTCTCGGCCGATGCCGTATCTGGCTCGCTCGTGGGAGCTGAACGCCGACAGCACCGAGCTGACCTTCCACCTGCGCGACGACGTGTATTGGCACGACGGCGTCCGCACCGACGCCCACGACGTCGCGTTCACGTACCAGGTCGATGCCGATCCTGAGACGCACTTCCCTAACGCCGCGTACTGGGACGACTACGCCAAAGGGGACTCCGCGGTCACGGTGGTGGACGATTCTACCGTGCGCTTCCGTCTTCGTCCCCACGCCGATTTTCTCGACCCGTGGCGGGCGACGCCGATCCTCCCGGAGCATCTGCTCAAGGACGTGCCACACAGCGAGATCGGCCAGCACCCCATCGGGTCGCAGTGCCCGGTCGGCAACGGGCCCTTCACGTTCGTCGAGCACCAGCCGGCGGACCACTGGACCTTCGGGGCGAACCCGGCGTTTCCGACGGAGCTGGGGGGGCGGCCCTACATCGATCGACTGGTGGAGCGGATCATCCCCGACCAAAACACGCTGCTCGCGGAGCTCCGTTCCGGCGGCATCGACGTGTACGTGAGGGTCCAGCCCGACCAAATCCCCCAGATCGAGGCAGACTCGGCGCTGAGGGTCGAGTCGTTCACGAACCGCTGGGTGGATTTTGTGGCGTGGAACAGCCGTCGGCCTCAACTGGCGGACCCGCGGGTGCGGCGGGCACTGGCGATGGCGGTGGACCGCCGTGAGATCATCCGTGCCGTGCTGAAGGGGTATGGCACAGTGGCCACGACGACCGTCGCCCCGTATCACTGGGCGTACGATTCCATCGCGGTGCCGCCACTGCCGTACGACCCGAAGGGAGCACGGGCGCTGTTGGAGGAAGCGGGGTGGGTGGACCAGAACGGAGACGGCGTCCGCGAGAACGCGGACGGGGTGAAGCTGTCGATCTCCATCAAGAGTCCCGCGGGGTTCCGACTGCGACAGGCGGTCCTTGAGATCATCCAGGCCCAGCTCAAGGACGTGGGTGTCGAGGTCCGCCCCGAGTTCGTGGATCCGGGGACGCTCACGGAGACGCTCACGTCGTCGGAACGACCCTTCGACGGCGTGCTCATGTCCTGGATCTCGGATTTCAAGCTGGACGACCGCGACCTCTTCCTGTCGTCCCGTATCGACGGGCCCTTCGCGTTCTCCGGCACGCGGAACGCGCAGATGGACCGACTGCTGGACACGCTTCAACTGGTCGTCAACCGCGTCCGAGCCAAACCCCTCTGGGTGGAATACGCGCGCTTGCAGCGTGAGGAGCAGCCGTACCTGTTCCTCTACTACGAGACCGGCCTGGTGGGCATGCGCCGAGCCCTTCGCGGCGCGGAGATGGATGCTCGGGGCGAGTGGGTCAACGTGCGTCGTTGGTGGCTCGATCCGGCGGCGCGGCAAAGATGAGCAAGACCGTTCCGGAGGCAGCGCCGAAGTTGCCCCGAAACATCTGTTGCGAAGGGCGTCGGGGGCCCATCTTGTGCCCTTGACACCCCCACCGGGGGTGCCCATAATCCGACCCTCCTTGTAATCCGGCCCTGTTCCCGACGTACCGGGGATCGGACCCAAGTTGAACTAAACGTACAGACACTTGGCTGGAGGTCCCCTTGCTGGCGATGCGACTTTACGGCGTCCTGCTTCAGCTACCCGGGGTGGAAGCCCCCCAACTGACTTGGCAGGAGCAGCTCAACAAGCTCTGGTGGGACACCGGCTGGATGCGTTGGCCCCTGGCGCTCTGCGCGGTCCTCGGCATCATCGTTATCGTGTGGAAGTTCATCGACCTGACGGCGAAGGCAGCCCGCACGAAGCGGATCCTCAAAGAGGTCGACGAGCTCCTCACCCAGCGGCGGATCAAGGAAGCCCTCGACATCACTCGTGACACGAACGCTCCGGCGGCGAAGATCCTCTATGCCGGCCTCGAGCGGCACGAGGAGGGCACCGACCGCGTCATGAAGGCCATCGAGAACCAGGGCCTCCTCGAGATGAGCAAGCTCGAGAAGGGCCTCGTGGTGCTCGCCACGCTGACCAACATCGCACCGCTTCTGGGCTTCCTCGGGACGGTGGTCGGGATGATCCTGGCGTTCCAGTCGATCGAGGCGGCCGGCGAGGTGGAGGCCACTCTGGTGGCCGGCGGCATCAAGGTGGCGCTCCTCACGACCGCCTTCGGTCTGATGATCGCCATCCCGGTGTCCATCGGGCACAACTACTTCGTGTCCCGCATCGACGCCCTGGTCATCGACATGGAGGAGTCGGCCCAGAAGATGGTCGACGTCCTGCACGCCATCCACTCGGGCAAGGCGGCGGGCTGACCGACATCCCGCCCAAAGAGCCTTGACGCAGAGGCCGCCTCCCTCGGGAGGTGGCCTCTCGTGCATCCGGCCCTCCCCACGGATAGGCGTGTAGACTGCGCCGTTGTCCCGGGGATCAGAAAGAGGCTGGACGCCGCGGGACTTCCGTGGCAAACATATGTATACACCTGTCCCCCGCAGCCAACCGCCCGACCTTGAAGCTCCCCGTCCTTCGCGTGTCCGTCGGCCTCTTTGCGCTCCTCACCACCGCAGCCGTGGGTGCCCGGGTCGAGCACATCGAGTCTCGACGCGGAGGCGCCGCGGGTCCGCTGGACTCCGCCCGGGACGAGATGGCCGTCGGCCGCTTCTGGCACGCCACGAGGATCCTGCGGGAAGCGGGCGCGGAGGACGGGGCGCCGGCCGAAGTGCTCCTCCTCGCCCGGGCCGAGGCCGGTTGGAGGGACTGGAGAGCGGTGCGCCTCCTCCTCGAGGGAGCTCACTGGCTCGATGCACAGGAGGGTGGCGAGGGGTGGCGGCTACTCGGAAGAGCCGACGAGGAGCAAGGGCGATGGCAGGATGCCGCGGACGCCTACGGCGCCTACCTGGACCATGCGGCTCCCGATGACCCACGCCGCCTGGCGGAGGCCGTCCGGCATGCGCGGGCGCTGGCACGTTCAGGGAGTGACGGCGACGCTGTGGCCGCCCTCGAAGGGCTGCCCCCCGAGGCCGCTCCCGCACGGAGTTGGGTAGCCCTGGAGCTGCTGGGCCCCGCTGTCGAGGGTGGTGATACGGCACGCGTGTCGGCGCTCCTGTCGCTGGTCACGGACGACCAGGCGGCTCGATCGGCCTGGATGGCACGCCCGCGGGCGCGACTTGCTGCCGAGGACACGGCCGGCGCGTTGGTGGCGCTCGAGGAGGTGGCGGACGGAGACGGCTCCCGGCGTCACGAGGCTCGGGTTCAGGAGGGACTGCTCCTCGCCGCGGGAGGCCGTACTGGCGAAGCCCGTGCGCTGCTGATCGCTGGAGTCGACTCCGCCCCTCGGGTGTCCGCCGCAAGAGCGGCGGCGGGCCTCGTGGACATGGCCGGCAACGACCGTGGCTTGCTCCTCCGGATGGCTCCCATGCTCGACCGTGCGGGGGATGGGGCCCGGGCCCTTAAGGCGTATGATCGCGCGTGGACCGAGTCCAGACACAAAGGCGTCCGGCTCCCCGAGTGGGCGAGACTCGCACGAGCGCGTCTGATGGCTACGGTGCGGAGCCGCCAGGACGACGCCCTCGAGGAGTTCCGGGCCCTGTACGCGTCCACGGGCGACGCCCGCATCGGAGCCAGGACCCTGGACGTGTGGGCCAACATGCGCCGGCGCCAGGGTCGGAGTGCCCAGGAGAAGACCCTGCGCAGGTGGCTTCTGGATCGGTATCCGTCCAGCCCGGAGGCCATCGAGGTCCTTTGGGATCGGGCCAGCCAGGACGAAGCTGCCGGGAACATCTCCGCGGCTCTGAAGGGCTACGCCGCCATCATCGAGAACGCGCCGAGCCAGGCACGCGCGGGTGAGGCGCGCATGCGCACCGCGCAGCTGGAGTTGGGAAAGGGTCTGGTCAGTCGATCCGCGGACGTCTACCGGACGTACCTGAAGGACTTTCCCGAGGGTCGGCGTTGGACTGAAGCGGCCTACTGGGCGGCACGCCTCGATCTGGAGTTGGGCGACAGCCTGTCGGCCCGCCGGCTGGTGGATCGCATTCGTCGGGATGAGCCGGTCTCGTACTATGCGGTCGTGGGTGCCGACCTATTCCACGAGTCCTACGACGTGGACGTGCCCGAGGGAGAGCCGGCGGTGATGCCGGAGTGGCTCATAGGGGGGCTGCGGCGCCTGGACCTTCTGCAGGAGGCCGGGTTGAAGCGCGGGGCCGACGCGGAGGAGGCGCGCCTCGTCGCCAGGGCACGGGGGTCGAGCGCGACGCTTCTCGGTCTGGCCGAGGCGCTCATCGAGCGGGGCCGCACAGTCTCGGGCATCAACCTGGGCTGGGAGATACGCCGCGAGGGGCATCCCTGGGACCGCCGGCTGCTCAAGGTGGTGTATCCCTTCCCGTACCGAGAGCTGGTGCGACGGGAGGCCCGGGAGTGGAACCTCGACCCTATCATGCTCGCCGCGGTCATCCGTCAGGAATCTGCGTTCGCAGCCGACATCGTGAGCGGTGCGGGCGCCGTGGGCCTCATGCAAGTCCTCCCCCCCACGGGCCGCCAGCTCGCGCGCACCCACGGCCCGAAAGGGTTCGAGGCGACGACGCTCACGACTCCGGAAATCAACCTCCATCTGGGAGCGGCGTTCCTCGTGGAGATGAGCCAGCGCTACCACGGCGACCTTCCCCTGACCCTCGTCGCCTACAACGCGGGCCCGACACGGGCGAACCGATGGGGTTCGTATCCGGAGGCCGCGGATCCCCTTCGCTTCACGGAGCGCATACCCTTCGACGAGACACGCGGATACGTGAAGAACGTGACCCGCAACCTGGGGCTGTACGAGGCGCTTTACGGGGACGAGTGAGGTGGCCGTGCTACCGGCCGCGATTGCGCTTGCTCCCGCGGGCCCGTGGGCCTAAGGTGGAGGTAGGCCGCGCGGACGAGCGCGGCCGTCTTGGCGCTTCAGCCGGAGGCAAGGCATGAAAGGGACCGTGAAATGGTTCAACGACTCGAAGGGATACGGGTTCATCCAACTGCCTGTGGGTGACGACGTATTCGTGCACTTTTCCGCCATTTCGGGAGAAGGGTTCCGGACGCTGAGCGAAGGCGAGGAAGTGGAGTTCGAGGTTCGTGACACCGACCGGGGTCCCCAGGCCAGCAATGTGATTCGCGCCTGATTTCCCGCTCGACGGATCCCAGGGCGCTCCGCTGCCACCAACGGCGGCGGGGCGCCTTTCGCGTTCAGGAGCCGGGCGGGTCCGACACGTCGCTTCATCCAGGGGCCCGCCCTATCTTGCACCTCTTGATTGGGCCGTCGGGCGGCGTCCGGCGGCGACTCGCGCCCCGCACCCCCGGGTTCCTTGGAGATCCCACCGAAGACCGCGCATCGCATCTTCCTGGTGGATGCGTACGCCCTCATCTACCGGTCGTACTTCGCGTTCATCAGCAGGCCATTGACCAACTCGCGGGGTGAGAACACTTCTGCGCCATTCGGATTCACGAATTTCCTTCTGGATATCCGGGACAAGCTTGCGCCCGAATACCTCGCAGTCGTCTTCGACGCCGGCGATTCGTTCCGCGAGGAGATGTACCCCGAATACAAGGCCACCCGCGAGAAGATGCCGGACGACCTTCGGGCCAGCATCGGCCGGGTGCGGGACATCGTGGAGGGCTACCACGACACCGTGGTGGAGCTGGACGGCTACGAAGCCGACGACGTCATCGGTACGCTGGCCGTGAAGGCCAGAGGGGCCGGGCTCGAAGCGGTCATCGTCTCGGGTGACAAGGACTTCTATCAGCTGGTCGGGCCGGGGATCCACCTCATGAACCCGGGCCGGGGCGGACCCACCGGCGTGGCCGCCGAGTGGGTCACCGAGGACAACGCGTCAGACAAGTTCGGCATTCCACCCTCCCAGGTGGCGGACTACCTGGCCCTGGTGGGCGACTCTTCGGACAACGTGCCGGGAGCGCCGGGGATCGGACCCAAAACAGCCGTGAAGCTCCTCAAGGAGTTCGGCTCGTTGGAAGCGCTGCTGGACCACACCGCCGAGGTCACCCCAGCGCGTGCCAAGAGATCGCTGGAGGAAAACGCCGAGAACGTGCGTCTGTCCCGGAGGCTCGTGACCATCATGACGGACCTCCCCGTCGACCTGGATCTGGACAGCTTCCGGGTGCACGCACCGGATGCCGAGCGTCTCCGCCAGATCTTCGTGGATCTGGGCTTCAGGCGCCTCGTGGAGCAGTACACGGAGCTGGCCGAGGCGCAGCGTGCAGGGGGTGGGACGACACCCGGGGAAGCGTCGGCGGCGGGACGCGAAGCTGAGGCGGGAGGCCCCGAGAACGCGACGGACGGTGGCCCGACCTCCGAGGTAGTGGACGATCTCGCGGCGGTGGAAGCTATCGTGCGGCGAGCCCGAGAAGCCGGACGGCTGGCATTGGCGGCAGAAGCCTCGGAAACGGATCCCCTGCGAGGCGACGTCGTCAGCCTCGCGCTGGCCGTGACCCCCGACGTCGCATGGTATCTGCCCTTCGGGCATCGGACGCCCTTCACGCTCACCTTCGAGGGGGAGAGCGAGGGAGAGGTAAAGAATCTCCCGCCCCTGAGCCACGAGCGCATGGCCGCGCTCCGGCAGTTGCTGGAAGACGGAAGGGTGCGGAAGATCGGACACGATCTGAAGCGCACGTCCCTGGTGCTTTCCCGGGCCGGTGTGGCCCTCGGAGGGGCGTCGTTGGACACCATGGTGGCCAGCTACGTGCTGGACCCCGGCCGGAGGGCCCACGACCTCGGCTTTCTGTCCCTCGAGCAGCTGGGCCGCACGGCGGCGAGCATCACCGACGCCGTGGGGTCCGGCCGCGACAAGGTTGCCTTCGCTGACGCGCCCCTGGAGCGCGCTCGAGACTACCTCTGCCACGCGGTACTTGCCGCACTTCACTTGGCCGAACGCTTCGAGCCGGAGCTCGCCGAGGCCGGACTCTCGAGCCTGCTCTCCGATCTGGAGATGCCTCTCATCGCCGTCCTTACCCGCATGGAGCTGGCGGGCATCGCCATCGATCAGGATTTCTTCTCGGAGATGCGGGGACGGCTCAAGCGGGAGCTCGACCTGATCCAGGAGGACATCTACAAGATCGCGGGCGTGGAGTTCAACCTGAACTCCACGCCCCAACTCCGGCAGATCCTCTTCGAGAAGCTGGAGCTGCCCGTCCTGAAGAAGACGAAGACAGGGCCTTCCACGGACGCGTCGGTGCTGGAAGAGCTGGCATCCCAAGGCCATGAGGTACCGCGGTTGCTCATGGAGTACCGCGAGCTGGAGAAGCTCCGCAGCACGTACGTCGATGCCCTGCCCCAGCTGGTCAACCCTCGCACGGGCCGCATCCACACCAGCTTCAATCAGACGGTGGCGGCCACCGGCCGGCTGTCCTCCAGCGATCCCAATCTGCAGAATATCCCCATCCGCACACCCCTGGGTCGCGAGATCCGAAAGGGCTTCGTCGCCGCGCCGGGCGCCGTCTTCCTCGGAGTCGACTACTCCCAGATCGAGCTGCGCATCCTGGCGCACTTCTCGGGAGACCCCGCGTTTGTCGATGCGTTCAGGAAGGGGGTCGACGTGCACCGGCAGACCGCCTCGGTGATCTTCGACGTGTCGGTAGACGAGGTGACACCGCAGATGCGCGGTCAGGCGAAAACCGTGAACTTCGCCACCCTGTATGGTCAGGGAGCGTTCTCACTGGCGCGCCAACTCGGCATCGGCAGGGACGAGGCACGACGCTTCATCGACACCTACTTCGAGCGCTTCGCCGGTGTCCGATCGTTTCTGGACGAGCAGGTCGAAAAGGCACGCAAGCAAGGGTATGTCGAGACGCTGCTGGGGCGGCGCCGCTACGTGCCGGAGCTGACGTCACGCAACTGGAATATCCGGCAGTTCGGCGAGCGCGTGGCGCAGAACACGCCCATTCAGGGCACCGCGGCGGACATGATCAAGCGGGCCATGATCGACGTTCAGGCGGCTCTGGACGAGCTGGACACGGGGGCCCGCCTCCTGCTGCAGGTGCATGACGAGTTGCTCTTGGAGGTCCCCGAGGATGCGGTGGACGAGGTGAGGCAGCTCGTCGTGTCCCGCATGGAAAGCGCCATGGAGCTGCGCGTGCCGCTCGTGGCGGAGGCCGGGGTGGGCCCGAATTGGTACGAGTGCAAGGCCTAGTGCTGTGTGGCAGAAGTCTGTTGGCATTCGGGCGCCGCTGCATCCTCCGGACACTTCGTTGCACCTCCTCGAAATAGCGCTGCTATTCCTTCGTCGGTGCGCCTCGTCCCGGCGGCGCTTCGGCACCCTCGGTGCTCAACGGACTTCTGCCACACAGCACTAGCAGGTCGCTGGGGAATGGGGGCACCCCGCCTTGGAAGAGCCACGGGAGTCGGTAGGCCGGAACAGGCATGGGGTCGCCCCGGAGCACGGCTCATCGTAGGTGCGTGACCGGCCGGCGCGAAGCCGGCGAAGCGACACCATCCGAAGGAGGCACCGATGAGCCGTTCCGTGAACAAGATCATCCTCGTGGGCAACGTGGGGCGTGATCCCGACATCCAGCAGA
>JAJDNI010000290.1 GCA_022340755.1 Gemmatimonadota bacterium | reverse complement strand
GGCGCACCACGGGCGCTTGGATCCGGAGGACGACGAAGAACTCCCGCCGGATGTGACCCGATACGACCGCCGCTACGTCCGTGTGAACCGGCCGGTCATGATCACGAGCGGTGAGCTTGTGCTCGAAGATCTCGACCTCCGCTTCGACTCGCTCAGCCGAGTCTACCGGGCGCCGGTCCAGCTCAAGGCGATGGGAGGGGCCCTCGTGCTGGACGACTTCGGCCGCCAACGAGCGTCACCCGCAGAGATCCTCAGCCGCTGGATCATGCCCCTCGAGTACGGCGTGGACTACCTGACGCTGCATACGGGGTTCAAGTTCGAGGTTCCGTTCGACTGCCTGCTGGTCATCGCGAGCAACCAGGATCCGGAGAGCCTCGCGGACGAGGCCTTCCTGCGGCGCATCCAGTACAAGATCCGCCTCGGGGATCCGAATCGGGAGGCGTACGAAGAGATCTTCGCCCGGGCGGCGGCCGATCGCGGTCTTCCCTACGACCCGGGCGCGGTGGATTGGATCTTCTCGACCATCTACGAGACCCGCGGCATCTCGCCGAGAGGGTGCCATCCGCGTGACCTCCTGAGGCTCGTCCAGGACCTCGCACAATACGAGGGCCGGCATAACGCCACGGTGGACGAGGAGGCACTCAGTTACGCCTGCAACACCTATTTCGCCGGAACGCATCAGTTCCAGACCATCTAGGGGTCGACAGCCCGGAGGCTCTTGTCATGAATAGCGGTGAGTCCTCTCAACCAGACCTGAGCACCCTCGAGGAATGGGTCGTAGTGAGCATGGACAAGCTCCAGCGCTCCCTCGCGCGGACCCGGCTCGCTCTGTTCTTCGTGACTCTGGTCCTGATCGGGTCGATCGCAGCTCCGCCGTTGCTCCGCATGGCGCGCAAGAATGGTGTCCTGGCCTTTGGTGGCGAGCCGACCGAGGTTCGCGCCCAGCAATTCGTGCTCACCGACGCGGACAACAAGATTCGCGGCACGTGGGGAGTGGACGAAGCCGGCGCGACCCGATTCCTGCTGAGAGACGCCGCAGGTGTCGCGCGGATGAGAATCTCCGTTCTCGAATCCGGCTCTCCGGGGATGGCCTTCACGGATGAGCTCGGGCACGGGCGCGTGGTCCTGGGTCTGCTCCCCGACAGGAGTAGCTCGCTGGTACTTGCCGATCCCACAGGTACCACGAGGGTCGTCCTGGGCCTCGCACCCGAAAAGGGTGCCACGTTGGTGTTCGCCGACCCGTCCGGACAGACGAAGGCCGCGATGGGTGTGGACACCGACGGGCAGCCGACGTTCTTGTTGGCACATTGAACGAACGCCCAGCCTGGCCCTGGAGCGAGGCACTGGACTGGGCGGCGTGGGCGTCCCTAGCGCCTTGTCCCCTGGGAGGGCGAGCGCCCCAGGGAACGATCAGGATCTCGATTCTGACAGCCGCCGGAGCTCGGCGAGCCCATCATCGAGCTCGCGACGTCGGTCATCCGCGGTGACGCGGGCCTCTAGCTGCAGGTCGGCGGCGCGCCTCACTCCGTCCATGAGGCCCTCCGTCCCAGCGAGCGTCCAGGTGCGCAGCTCCGACGTGAAGGCTCTGGCTGTCTCGCGCGCCCGGTAGAACATGTCGCCTCGGACCTGGCCGGCCCCCATGTCCAGCGCGCGGGCCGCCAGCTTGGGGACGCTCCTCCGGATCCACGCCCGGTACATCCCGCGAGGCAGGAGCGCACGCAGCAGATCCAACGTCAGGCGAGGCGTTACCCCCTCGACCCGGCGATAGAAGTTGCCCGATTCCTTGAGGGCTTCAACACGGGGCTCCTCGGGCAGCTCCACACCGAACGCTTCCTGGATCCACTCGGCCGCCTCACGGCGGGCCGCGACCAGCTCGTCGGATACCCGGTTGATCTCCTCGAGGAGTCCGCGCACGATCTGGGAGCCGTTGTCCGACCACCAGGCGTCGAGCACGGCCCACGTCCGTTCCTGGAGCTCATCGTCGAAGATGGTCGCGACCGACGCGTTCGACTCCGAACGAGGTGCCGCCTGCACCGTGCTGACCAGGTGGCCCGAAAGTCCTGCGCGCTTGGATCTTGCATGGGCGAGCATCGCGTCCCCGGCTCGGCCGACACTCTCGTCCACCGCGGCCATCACGGCCCGGGAAGCGCGATCCGCTCGCGACGTCAGGGACCCCAGGGTCTCGCGCAGGCCCTGGATGCGCTCGTCCAACTCCGCGCCTTCCATGTCGAGCGCCTGTCGTTCGACCTCCAGGCGCGCGCGCAGGGTGACGGCGGCGGCGTGCATGCGTCGTCTGGCGAGCTGCTCACGAACATGGACTCCCTTCTGCGCGATGAAGTCCTGGATTCTCGCACGCAGCGCTTCCACCCTCCGGTCGCCACCCTGCAACGCCGCCCGCGCGGAAACCGGGACGATGTGGACGTCGTCCGGCGCCCGCTGCAGGACATCCGCCAGCACCGTCCGGTTGAACGACAGAATCTCCCGCCACTCCGCTTCGGAGACCCGGTCGATCTTGTTCAGGACGAACAAGAGGTGTGGAGTGAGCGTGGCGCACTCACGGATGTAGGCTGCCTCCGCTTCACCTACGGGGGGGTCGGGAGAGAGCACCACCAGTCCGGCGTCGACGCTCGGCAGGAAGCCGTATGCCCGTTCCGTGGCCGCCCGGTCCGTGGATCCGATTCCGGGAGTATCCACGAGGACCAGGCCGTCCTCGAGGAGCTCTGAAGGATATCCGACCTCCACGAGGCTCACGCCGAGGGCGTTTCCCGGGTTGCGTTCCTCGACCACGAAGTCGGAGAGGCGCGCGATGTCCGCGGTCTCGACGTCGCCCCCGGCATAGAACACCGTGAGGCAGGGCGTCGGGCTCCACCTGACGACCGTGGAGACCGATGTAACCGGGGCAATCCCGGACGGGAGAAGGTCGGCGTCCAACAACGCGTTGAGCAGCGTGCTCTTACCGCGCTTGAACTGCCCGAGGGCCACCATCCGGAGGAGATTTTCCTCGAGGGGTCGCAGGGCGGCTCTGGCCCCCTCGGCGACCCCGCCGTCACCAAAGCGCTCCGCGAGGCGAGCGAGCTGTGTCAGGCCCCGGACGAGGTGGGTGGAAGAGTGGCCCGAGGGCGGCTCCGCCGGGCCCCGTACACCGGCGTCCACGGCTTCAGGCGCCGTGGCGGTGCCTGCACCGCTTCCCTCGCGAGGGATGGAGATCTCCATGATGGACTCCCAAGACGCGGAGAGGGTCCGGTAGGAGTCATCAACCGCCGACGCGGTGGTTCACGGCGAACTCCATCGCCGTTGGAGTCTGTCATGGACCACAAGACGGGTCAAGACGGTGCGGAGGGCAGACTTCGTAGGAGCGGTCCCGGGCCGTGGTGTGGACCAACTGGATCGGTGAGCTGAAGAAGAGCTTGAAAGGAGCCGAGGGGTAGCGACCCCCGAGCGCCCTTGGGCACGAGCGGCGCCAACTCCCGAAGCCGTCCTGTCAGCCCCCCCTCCATATCAGCGCGAGCAGCGTCAGCGCATCGGCCACCACGAAGGTCCATCCCACCCGCTTGAGGTGTCGTGGATTCGCGGGAAGGGCGGAGAGCATAAGTACCGCCAGTGCCATCGGGACAACCGGCGCCGCGACAGATCCGATGGGACCGAGTGACCCGAATCCGAGAAGGCCGACGAGGACGACCGCCCCCGCGAGGATGGGCGAGACGGTGACGGTCCAGCGTCCGGATCCGCGACGCTTGAAGCGGTACTTGAGGGCGTGCACGGAAAGGGTCGCCAGCGTGAAGCACACGACCCACGCCGCCACGGGTAGATATGTAGCCCGGGCATCGGCACCGCCCGCGGCGGCGAGAACGGCGTGGACCGAGGAGAAGGTCGCGGCCACCAGGAGCTCGCCGGAAAGGGACTTCGTCTTGCGGGCCAGCAGGAGGCCACCCACCGCCACGGCGAGCGACCCCGAGAGCAGCGCCGCGTGCCAAGCATCGGATGGAGCCGTCATCGCGAAGATGACGGTGGCCACCACGGCCGCTGCCCCGAGACGGACCAGCCTGCTCCGGGCGTGCACGGCCTCCTTCGAGCGGATGCGCTCGCCCCGGGCCCCCAGCACCACGAGCACGGACTCGTGGGCCAGAAAGCCGGTGAGGGCGAGGTCCGCGAACGCGATTCCGGCCCATGACAGACCGCCCATCACCAGCCCGGAGATCACTGGGAAGGTCAGCATGGCGTAGGCGCCGTGCTCTCGGGGTCGGAGGCGATGATCGTCGGACATGGGCAGGCGTCGGGGGGCGTGCTTCAGGGCGTCGGAGCGCGAGCCGGCCAGGTCCGCTCGACCCGCCCTTTCCGGAGAAGGTCCACGTCGCCCGAAACGCGCTGCAGGAGAAGACCCGCATCCGGGGCGCCGTGCACACGCATCAGGTCGCTCATCAGGCCCTCCTCCCCGCCCCAGGGATAGGCGAATACCAGACGGAAGTCCTCCAGGGGGCGACCGAGCAGGAGGTAGCCTGATGCACCCTCGCCCACCGTGCCCAGCCGCCCGTCACCGTCGCGAGGGCCCCAACGGTATCCCTCGGG
>JAJDNI010000273.1 GCA_022340755.1 Gemmatimonadota bacterium | reverse complement strand
GCAGCCGCCAAGGATACGCGGCCCAGCACCACCGGGAGGAGCTGACGACGCTGCTGGGTTCACCGGGCGAGCCCGCGCTATCCGACAACGAGCTGGTCGAGTTGATTCGCCGCCTGGTGCACGAGCTGGAAGCAGAGGTGGGCACGAGCGGCGCGCCTTCTCCGCCGAGCTCCACCTGAGCGAACCGTGCGCGGCCTTCCCCTATCGCTTCGCGGGCCACCGCGTGGTGCCCGGTGTCTCGGCCGACGTGGCGCCCTCTGCAGGTTCTGAAGCGGCTGCGGCACAGATCGGTCGGGTCCTCTCACGGCTGCATTCCATCCCGGAATCTGCGGGTCGGGCCGGTGGGTTGAGTGTGGATGCCGATGGTTGCGCCGAGTGGCTCGGGGAGGCAAGAGCCGTAGGGGGCGAGCTCCGTGGCGTGGCGCGCGTAGTAGATGTGGGCGTGGACTGGGTGCAGAGCGTAACGGCAGTCCCAGCCTCGTACCGGGGGCCGCTGCGTGTGATCCACAACGATCTGAAGGCGGAACACCTATTGACCGATTCGGCCTCGGGTCGATTGGTGGGGCTGATCGACTGGACCGACGCAGCCCTCGGGGACCCCGCCCTGGATTTCATTGGGTTCCTGCCCTGGCGGGGCAGAGTGTTCCTTGAAGCGGTGCTCCGATCATACGAGCCCGCGGTAGACGCAAGCTTCCGAGCCAGGATCGCGTTTCTGTCCCGCGTGGTGTCGCTGGTCTGGCTGCACGAGGCGGTGCAGCAACAGTCGGACTGCCAGAAGCACATCCAGTGGGTCGCCCGGGCGTTTGCCGGCAGTGAGTCTCTTCAGCAAGGGGTTTGAACCTGACGGGGTAGGCCGGAGGGCCCGTCGGTTGTTCGGCTTGCACCTCACAACCGCTCGTCGGCATGTTGGTCCCGCAGGTTAAGCCCAAAGTCGTTAGAGGCCTTCGAGGAGGTGTGCAGGATGACGGAAGTATGGGGGCCGATCTTCCTGGACTACCTCAACGGTGAGAGGCTTCCGCACTACGTTGAGCGGGACGACGGGCGTCGGGAGGCTTCGGATACGGCAGCACACTACTTCGAGGCTCCCCGCCTCGCCGCGGAACGCGAGTTGCTCGGCCACATCGAGGGCCCGGTTCTCGACCTTGGAGCCGGGGCAGGCTCGTACGCCCTCTACCTACAGTCCCTGGGCCTGGACGTCACCGCTGCGGACTCCTCGCCCGTTGCAGTGGAAGTCTGCCGAAGACGAGGGTGTCGACACGTCAGCGTGATGGACCTGCGCGACCTCCACCTCGAGCCGACATCCTTTGGGTCCGTCATCATCATGGGAAACACGCTCGGCGCCCATCAGACTCCGGAGTCTCTTCCGGGACTGCTGAGGTCGCTTCGCGTAGCAGTGACACCAGGTGGGCAGCTACTCGTATCGACCGCTGACCCGCTCGACACGGAAGACCCGGTCCACCTTCAGTATCACCGACGGAACCGCGACCGTGGCCTTCCACCCGGGCTCAGCCGGATCCGGATGAGCTACAAGGACATCATCGAAGAGTGGATGTACCTCTGGATGCCCACCGGTGAGGAGTTGGCGGAGGCGGTTGCCGGGACAGGCTGGAGCATGACGCAGGAGCGAAGCGAAGGGCCGTTTCGCGTTCGGCTGTTCCAAGCCACGGGCGTCTGACAAGGGTTTACCGCCGCCGCGGTGCGCTGGGTGCAAAGGCCTGAGCTGTGGCGGGAACCGCCGCGCAATAACGTACCGCGCGTTCCAACCGAGGCCTGCATCTGAGGGACCAGACCTGAGGGCCCGCCGGTTGTCGGGCTTGCATCCCACAACCACGGGTCGGCATGTTGCTTCCGGTAGTCAACCCCAAAGGCGTCAGGATGCCTTGTCCCCGGGACGGTTGAAGCCTGAGGGACTCTCGCCGATCATGTGGCTCACCCTTGAAGGAGAGGACGATGAACAAGGACGATTTCGCGGCGAAGCTCGCAACGAAGACGGACCTGAGCAAAGCCAAGGCCCGTGAGGTGATCGATTGCATCTTCTCGACGGATCCGAGGGAAGGGATCATTGCCATCGAGCTCGACGCTGGCCGCGATTTCACGGTGACGGGCTTCGGTACCTTCGGCACGCGACGCCGGAAGGCACGCGAGGGCCGCAACCCCCGCACCGGCGCGACGATTCAGATTCCTGCGACGACCGTTCCCACCTTCAAGGCGGGGAAGGGCCTCAAGGATCGCGTTAGCACCTGATCTATCGGTGTCGGCCCGACAACTCGAGCGGCACCTGACGGGCCGCCGAGACGGGTCGCGTGTGGCATCCTGACAAGGAATTGCTGGTGCCGCGGTAGACTCAGTGGTCCCGGGCCGCTCGGCGTACGCCGGGTGGCCCGGGATCGGTATTGTGGTCGCGCCGCAGAATCCCGGAATCGTGAGATGGCTTCTTCGGGTTCCTTGGTCCAGTTCGACGCCGACTGGAGGTGGGTGGACGTAGAGGATCGCCCCAGACAGCAGCCGTCTAACTCAGGTGTTGAACCTGGCGGGGCAGGCCGAAGGGTTTGGCGGTCGTTTCCCCTGCAACCCCACCCACCGGCCGGGATGTCGCTTCCGCCGGTCAACCCCAGAGTCGCTAGATAGCAGCCAGAGGATCCATGAAGCGACTCGGCCTGGCCGCGTCCGTTCTCGTGTTCGTCGTGGGCGTTCTGCTCGCGGGGTTGACCCTCCACGAGCTGGCTCACACCGTGGCGGCGCGACTCGGAGGGGACTCCAGCGCCCACTACTCGCTCTACCGCTGGGGCGAGGGCGGGGGCTGTGTCGGGTGCAATTGGTATGACCCGGACCACCTCTCGTTCTTCGGCAATCTCGTTGTGACTGTTGCCGGGGTCGTGGCGACCCAAAGCGTAGTGTTGGCCTTGATCGTGTGGGGAGCGGCGCTACGACGCGGGGGCCTCCCCCGTCGGCTTGCACTCGTTGCCGCGGGGTGCCTGTTCCTGGATCTTCTACTCCAACTCGCGCAGGGGCTCCTCGCGCACGTCGGCTCCCAGGGACGTATGACGCGTGTTGATTTCGCGGATACTCTGTTTCTGCTACACCATCAGTTGGGTCTCGGCGTGGGCGTCTTGAAGGCCGGCATGCTGGTGACAGGGGTCCTCTATGTGGTCGTACTGGCGGTCGTGTTCCGCAAGCGAGCCCGCGGCTCTCCGCCGACCGCCGCCACCTGACTCACGCCTGCGGCGGCAGCTTGTTCAGAGGTGCCGCTCGAGGAACCGGACCTGCGTACGAATTGAGAACTCGAGCTCGGGCGACGGATCGAACATGATGCCGAAGTGGCCGCCCTCGATGTCTACGATCTCTGTGGGGCCGGCGATCGATAGGAATGCAGGCCGTGAGACCTGGGGGTTGGCGCCGGGCATCTCGTCATCGGGCGATATGAGGGCCAACGTGGGGACGGTCACGAAGGGTGCCGCGAGAGCCGGATGGTAGGGCTCAGGTACCGGTGGAGCGGCTCGGGTAGCCTGGTTCTGCCAGCCACTGTTGTGGCGCGCGCCATATTCGATGAACCACCGGAACGCGGTCAGCGGCGTGAGTAGTGACGGGGTACCCGCTTGATCGGCGGAGACTACCGGAAGGGGACCCACCGTCGTTTCCGGTGTCGCGCTGATGTCGCCCTGGAGGAGCGTCGTGCGAATCTGAGCGAAACGCTGGCCGTCCGGATCGTCCGGAGGCGGCGTCCGCCCGCACGCAGGGACCTGGGCCACGACGGCTCGAACGCGCTCGTCGCACGCGGCCACCACCAACACGACGCCCCCGGCCATGCTGTCACCCCAGACGCCGATGCGCTTGGGGTCGACCCTCGGCTCGGCCGCGAGGAAATCCAGGGCGCACCGATAGCCACGCGCCTGCAGCCAGGGATTGATCTGCTGCCTGGGCTCACCGTCACTGATGCCGAAGTTTCGGTGATCCCAGAGGAGTGCCGCGATTCCGCTCGAAGCGAACGCCTCGGCGTAGCGGTCGACCGTCATCGTGATCGTCGCACTGAACCCGTTGGCCATCGCGACCACCGGAAAAGGCGGCTCACCGTCGGGAAGGTAGAGCCGCCCTCTGAGGGTCGCGCCCTCCGACTCGAATGCGATCGGCTGAATCGAGAAGGACATGGCTTCCAGTCTGCGTCCAGACGCGGCCACCGAGCAAGTTTGCGGCCCTGCGGAGACGTCTCTCGGGTGGCTTGCACGTCGCGACCCAGGGTGAGCATTGTGGTCGGGCGGCAGGATTCCAGGGTCGGTAGACCGACCCACAAGCCAATCGACATCGACTCCAGGTGATGGCCCGAACCGTGTTGCTCCGGTCCCGCTCAAGTGATGGCGAACCGCTCACCGTGCACCGGCGTGATTGGGACAGCGGGAGAATCGCAGCCGTCATCTGCGACATGTGGGACACCACCCAGTGCGTAAGCGCGGCGCGCCGGGTCGTCGAGATGGCTCCCCGAGTCAACGAGGCTGTGACCCTGCTTCGGGCCGAGGGTGCCCTGATTGTGCATGCACCCGCTGGCTGCATGGATTACTACGCGGGGACTCCGGCACGCGAGCGTGCCCGGCAGGCACCTCGGGTCCAGTCGCCTGTCCCCGTGGGCTGGCATGACTGGGACAGGTCCCGCGAGGCGCCGCTTCCGGCCGCGCTCGCGGATGACACGCCGTGCTCCTGCGAGCCGGGCGAGCCGTGTACAGAGGGTGGGCCACCGTACCCTTGGACGCATCAGATCGAGTCAATCGTCATCGCCCCGGACGACGCGGTAACGGACGACGGAGATGAGCTCCTGGCGCTCCTCGAGCAGCGCGCGATCGATGATGTGGTCGTCATGGGTGTACACCTCAACCGGTGCGTATTGGGTCGTCCGTACGGCATCCGCCAACTGGTGTACTGGGGGAAGAGCCCGGTGCTTTGTCGAGACCTGACGGACTCATATCACCGAGACCCACGCGGCCACTTGTGGGGCAATGAGCAGATGATCGCGCACGTCGAACGGTACTGGTGCCCGACACTGACGAGCGATCAGCTCTCGGGCGGGGGGCCGTTCCAGTTTCAGGTGGAGGGCTGACGCCTCGGCCGGGGTCCGGTCTGACGAGAGATTGCCGCTGACGTGGCGATCGCGCCGGGCCACGCCGTCCGCCCTGCGACCCACAACCGCCCGTGGGCCTTTTCCCACCGCAGTTCTAGGGCAAAGGCGTCGGAACGCTCTTCCCTAGCAGGCTGGTCATTTGCGACGGCGTCGCACGCGATGGACGATCTCATCCAATCGCTGCAGGAACTCCGACCGGTCGCTCTTGGTGAAAGGCGCCGGTCCCCCACTCGCGGCGCCCGACTCACGGAGATCGGCCATGAGCTCGCGCATGGCCACCGCCTCTCCGATCGAGGCGGCCGTGAACTCCTTCCCCCTGGGCGTCAGTGGGTGGGCGCCCCTCTCGAGGCATCTGGACGCCAGAAGAATGTCATCTGATATCACGATGTCCCCTGGCTGGACGTGCTGAACGATCCAGTCGTCCGCGACATCGAGCTCGCCGGTCTCCTTCACGACTTCAAGCCGAATCTGGGGATGCTCGGGCACACGGAGCCATCTCGCCGCCACGACGGTGACGCTCAACCCGTACCGATGGGCGACCCGATAGGTCTCTTCCTTTACCGGGCAAGAGTCTCCATCCACATAGATGTCCATCCGATGCCCACCTCGTCAGTCGTGGCCGTGTCGCGCCGCGTGCTCCGGGGCAACGTAGAAGGCTTGGGGGCACCAACAAACCGACGTGGGTGGATGACACCAAGCCCAGGCCTGTCGCGGCCGCAGGTTAGACCGGAAATTGTTGGACGGCGGTGACGGAGACGGAAGTGGAGAGACGGAGGGGAGGCCCACGGCGTACCGGGCCCCGCGTGTCCCCTCGCTTGAAAGGTGACCTGTTCCTGACCGTATGGGTGTCAGGATGCCCCCCGCCTTCGGTGTGCTCGCCTCGACGAAGAGAGCTTGCGGAATGAACGCGTTCGTCCATGGGAGGGCAGTCCCGCGCATCTCCATGCCGGCCTTGGCCCTCGCCATCCTTTTGGTCGCCCAACCCGCCGTAGCCCAGACGGTCCGGGGACAGGTCCTCGACACCCAGAGCGGCCAGCCGGTCACGTCGGCGGATGTCTACCTGGTCCGGGCAGAATCGGACACGACGGCCGTGAAGCAGGGCCTGACGAACGAGTCGGGGCGTTTCTCCCTCACGGCTCCTCGGCCCGGGCGGTACCGGCTACGGGTGGAGCGCATCGGCTACCGGACCATCGTCTCGTCTCCGTTCGACCTCGTGGCGTCCGAGCCGTTGGAGGTGGAACTCCACATCTCCACCCAGGCGATCCCGCTCGCTCCACTCACCGTCGTCTCCTCTCGCCCTGCACTGCTCCCGAACATCCGCCTGGTGACGAGTGGCTTCTTCGACCGGGAGGCGAAGTGGGGGCCGAAGGGGCTGGGCATGGGGACCTTCATCGACAAGGATGCCATCGAACGGCGGCAACCCCGGAGGGTCTCGGATATGCTCAGGAACGTTCCGGGAGTGCTCGTGGAAGGCGCCGGGCCCCACCATCAGGCGGTGTACTTGAGGACCGTGACCACGTTGGGGAGAGCGGGCTGCACGCCCATGCTCTACATCGACGGCGCACCCTACCGGCTCATGCGGTGGACCGTCGACAGTTCTGGGCACGACGGCCTGGTGCGAGTCGCATACATCGACGACCTGGTCATGCCGTCCTCCGTCGCCGCCATCGAGGTGTACCCGAGGATCACCAAGCCCGGGGAGTTCACCGACATGAGTTTCGAGCCCTGTGGGGCCATCGCCATCTGGACCGGGTTCGCCGAGACCGGCGCGGCCCGCGGGGGTGGGGGTGGACCCGCGGGCGGGGGTAGTTCGAGCGGCGAGCCCCTGAGGGTCGGCGAGCGGCCTCGTGAGAACGGGAACACGAAGACCGCGCAGCGCCTCCTGGCGCAGGCCGACAGCACGGACGACGAGGCAGCTGCCGAGTCGCTGTATCGGCAGGCGCTGGATGCGGCGCAAGTGGCCATTGCCGCCGACTCCACCAACCCCCTTCCCCACCTGCAGGCCGGCGAAGCTGCCATCGGTGTCGGCGACTACGAGGAAGCGGACCGTCAGCTCGTCACGGCCGATCGCCTACGACCGCTGTACCAGTTGCGCACGGAGAGCCTGCGCAAGAAAGCGTGGGTGGACCTGCAGCAGCAGGCGGCGCCGCTGGTGAGTGCAGGCCAGGTGGAGCAAGCCATCCCCATCTACGAGGACGCCAACGCCATCTATCGGGAGCGGCCGGAGGTGATGCTCGTGCTCGGGCAGCTCTACGCCCAGGAGGGCAAGGACGACCGTGCGCTGGCGAACCTCGACTCGGCTGCGTTCATCATCCAGGACAGCGCGAAGCTGGCGTCGGTGGATTCGGTGACCGCGGCGGACTGGAAGGTCCGTCTCGATGCCACCGAGGCCACCCGGGCCGTGCTGCTGGCCCACGTCGGCCGCGACGAGGAGTCCATCGGCGCGTTTCGGCAGCTCGTGCGGAAGTACCCCGACGACATCCGTTACAAGTGGAACCTCGCGCAGCTGCTCGCTCGGACGGGGAGGACCGCCGACGCCCGGCAGGCCTACGACGAGATCCTGCAGGACCCCACACTCGATGCGGGTGAGCTGTACCAGATCGGCGTGGACCTCTACCGGATGGCGGACTACGCGGGCGCCGTGAAGGGCTTCTCCGGAGCCGCCGGCAAGCGGCCCAACGACCGCGACGCTCTGGAGATGTGGACACGCTCACTGGCCATGGACTCGGCGTACGCGCAGATGCCCGGGGTGGCCGAGCGGTGGATCGCCCTCGATCCGAACAACGAGATGGCGTACATCCTCGAGGCGCAGGTATTGGGCCAGCAGGGCGACCGCAAGAAGTCCCAGGATCTGGTGAACAGGGTTCAGGACCTGAAGGCCACCGTGGCCAACCTGAGCATCGACCGGCCTCCGGAGGGGGGTGCCACCGTCACCGGCACCATGACCAACAAGAAGCTGGCCAGCGGTGCCCGGGTGAGCATCACGTTCACGTTCTACGACGAGCAGGGCAACGCCGTCGGCACGCAGAGCGAGACTCTGACCGTGGGTGCCCAAGGACAGGCGCAGGACTTCGCGGTCCGCTTCGGCTCCGACGCCAAGGTCGGTGGGTACGGGTACACGTTGACCACCTCGTGACCTGAGACTCGGGCCCGGCCCTCCCTCATGGGTCCCTGCCGGGAACCGGAGAGCAACTCAGCGCAGCCCGCCCCCGTGCCCTCGGCGGGTGGCGCGGCCCCATGGGGAGATGAGGAAGGCCGGGGGAAGCCCGCTCCTTCCCCCGGCCCCTTCATCTCCTACTCTCGGAAGTAGTCATCTCTGGGCATGCCATCGAAGCGCCCGGAAGACATGCAACACTTCTTGAAAGCGCCGTTCCGAGCCGCATGGGCAAGGGTCATTGCGCCCGAGCTTCTCACTGAGCTCCTTGAAAGCCGCGGACGATCCTGCGGCCGCGCTTCACGTGCGTCTCAGATGGGTAGCCTCGGCGCCGCTTACTGGTGGACTCAAAAGCGCGCCATGTCGTCGACCCTGTGCTTGGTTCCCATCGTTGCCTCCAGCAAAGGTGGGCGTCTTCGGGCGCACCTAGTTACCCCGGTCAGGGGTGTCGGTCAAGGGATCAGGAATGGTGGCATGGCGGCCGCACCGTCTGGCAGCGGTCTGAACCTGACGAAGCAGGCGGGAAGGTCCGGCGGTGGGTTGTTCGGCTTGCTCCTCGCGACCGAGGGGGAGCACCTTGGTCGCGCAGCTCAACCCAAGGGTCGCCGGCTTGCTTCTTCGGCAGCTCGAGCGCCCACCGTTGCGTAGTCGTTCATGGGTCGCGGACCGTCCCGTACGGTAAGCCACCGACAAACCAGGAGAGCGCGATGCGTTTCCGCGATTTCGTCCCAGAACAGATCGATGGGAAGTGGTACCGAGGCAATCGGTATGAAAGCTTCGAGGCCGCCGTGGCTGCGGCTGGCGATTGGGTGAAGGAGGAGCACGTCACCCCGTTGCAGATCGAGACCGTCGTGCTCCCCAACATCCATGCGCCGGGCGAGAGTGGCACCACCGACGCCTCCTTGGGAACGGTGTCGGGTTGGTCATCCTGGTATCAGTTCCTGAGGGTCTGGTACTGACAGATCGACGAAGGAACCAGAAGGGCCACCGTGTTCTTCGGCCCGCACCTCACAACCGCCGATCGGCATGTTGCTATTGGAGGCCGACCCCAATACCGTTGGACGGCACCGGCACAATCCTGCCCAGAGAAGCCTGCATCACCGATGCAGAACCGAGCACTCTCCACTCTGGGAG
>JAJDNI010000263.1 GCA_022340755.1 Gemmatimonadota bacterium | reverse complement strand
TACGTCCGTGCGGCCCGATCTGGTACGGCAGATGCCCCCATCACGTTCTCGGCGTACCCGGGCGAGACGGTTCAACTCACGGTGGTTGAGGGTGGCCAGCCGGCCATGGGGACGGACGGCCACGACTACATCCGCTTCATCGGGTTTATCGTGGATGGAGGCCTGGGCCGCTTCTACGGCACCGGCATCGAGGTGGCATACAACGATGTTCGGGGCACCTTCGTGGACACTCCCGACAACCACGATGGCATCCGCATCGAGAATGCCGTGGGGATCTGGGTCCATCACAACATGATCCACGGTGTCACCGGCCAGGGGGTCAATAGCGCCGGCATCAAAGTCTATACGTCCAGCGACGCCGTCATCGAAGACAACTACATCTACGGCAACAACGTCGGCGTCTACGACAAGGACTCGGGCATCAACAACACGTACCGTCGCAACTACATCACCGGCAACGAAGAATACCAGTGGTACGGCAACAACCAAGGCGAGTACGCCAGCCCCAAAATCTATGACAATGTCATCGACGGTGAGGTAAGCCTGCACTCCCGCACGAATGGCGCCGAAGTGCACGACAACCTGATCCGGGGAAATATGCTGGCGGGGGCCTGGGCCGGTGACACATGGAACACCCACCTCTGGAACAACGTCGTGATCTCCGGGGGCGCTCAGGTAACAGCATACCGCGAGCCCCGGAATCCCTTCACCACCACCGAGCCCAACCCTCATCTGAGGTATATGGACTTCAATGTCTACGACGCGCCACCCATGTACCGGTTCGGCGAGTATTCCAGCAACCCGAGCACTTTCAACCTGGGTCAGATGCAGGGACGTGGCTTCGAGCTGAGCTCCCAGGTAGCCACCGGTGTGTACGTGGACCAGGTCAGCTACGTTCTGAACGAATCGTGGCGGACAGCCGGGCGTTACGGGGACGCCGTGGGTCCTGACGATGTCGCCACCATCCTGGACTTGACGCGCTACGGTCCTTCGGCGCGCTGAGGGCAGGCGGGGTCGGTGCGCACGACCCCCCGTCCGCTGTCGCCATTCCGCCAGGCCGGCATCAAACGCACCGCCACCCACACACAAGCGGGAGAACGTTGAGTCATGTGCGGATTCGTCGGCGTGTTCTCGGCCCAACGGACCTCGGCCGACGATCTCGGACGCGATATCCGACGCATGGCCGAGCAGCTTCAGCACCGCGGCCCCGATGACGAAGGCCTGTGGACCGAGCCGGCACTCGGGATTGCGCTCGGATTTCGCCGTCTGGCGATCATCGACATTTCCCCGGCTGGCCACCAGCCCATGGTTTCTCCGTCAGGGCGGTACGTCATCGTATTCAATGGAGAGATCTACAACTACGTGGAGATCCGCCGGGAGCTCACCGCTGCTTCATCGGTTCCGTTCCGGGGACACTCCGACACCGAGGTCCTGCTTGCCGCCTTCGATCGGTGGGGCATCGCCGACACGGTCGCGAAGTGCACCGGGATGTTCGCGATGGCCGTCTGGGACACGCGGGAGCGTCGCATCACCCTCGTGCGCGACCGCATGGGCATCAAACCGCTCTACGTCTACGCCAAAGACGGCCTCGTTCTGTTCGGCTCCGAGCTGAAGGCGCTCCTGGCCCATCCAGCCTTCGATCGCACACTGGATCTCGACGCGCTGGGCCAGTACTTCCGCCATCTGTATGTGCCCGCACCTCGTTCCGTGTTCATCCACGCTCACAAGGTGCCCGCTGGGACGTCCATGACCGTATCGGACCCGGGGACGGCTCTTCCCGGGGCCGTCCCTTTCTGGTCTCTGACGAGTGTCGCCAGGCAAGGGTGGTCAGATCCCGCGCCTGATGCGCAGGACGTCGTTGACGAAACGGAGCGTCTGCTCAAGGAGGCGGTGCGCCTACGCATGCGCTCCGACGTGCCCGTGGGCGCCTTGTTGTCGGGTGGCGTCGATTCGTCGCTCGTCACTGCCCTTATGGGTGAGGAAGTACCAGGTGCGGTCCGCACGTTCTGCATCGGATTCGACGAGGCAGAGCACGACGAGTCGGCACATGCCGCGGCCATCGCACGACACCTGGGCACGTCGCACACCGAGGTCCACCTTACGGGAGAAGACGCGCTCGACGTCGTCCCACGGGTGGTGTCGGTATTCGACGAGCCATTCGCAAATCCGTCGCATATCCCCACCCTTCTGGTCTGTGAGGTAGCTCGGAGGGACGTCACCGTAGCGCTGTCCGGAGATGGCGGAGATGAGGTGTTCGCGGGCTACAACCGGTACCTCTATGGGCGACGCGTCATCTCGGCGGCCCAGCACTGGCCTGCGTTCCTGAGGCGAGGCGTAGCGAGCACGGGCGGGCGTTTGTCTGCGAGCCAATGGGACAAGGCGTACGGCCGGGTGCGCGCCTGGCTCCCGGGGCGCGGAGAGCGGTTGATGGGCGAGAAGATAACCAAGCTCATGACGCTCCTGCGCCACGACAGCCCGGAGGCCATGTACCGCTCTCTCATGTCCGCGTGGCAGAGCCCCGAGGACGTCATGGACGAAGCGCACGAGAGCCCGGACGCGGTCGGGGTTGCCCTCCACGAGAGCGCGGGGTTCGATCTCCTGTCCAAGATGCAGCTCGCCGATCAGCTGGGCTATCTTCCCGACGACCTGCTGACCAAGGTGGATCGAGTCAGCATGGCAGTGAGCCTGGAGGTGCGCGTTCCTCTGCTTGACCACAACGTGGTGGAATCATCCTGGCGTCTTCCCGTAATGTCGAAGATCCGTGAGGGGGAGACGAAATGGACCCTTCGCCAAATCCTCTACCGTCGCGTTCCACGGAGTCTTGTCGAACGCCCCAAGACTGGTTTCACGGTTCCGCTCGACCAATGGTTGAGGGGGCCGCTGCGGGAATGGGCAGAAGACCTTCTTACGCCCGATCGTCTGCGGCAGACAGGGGCACTGAATGTAGAGACCATTCGGGACCAGTGGGCCGCGTTTCAGCGGGGCAACGGGGCCTTCGCCTTGCGCCTCTGGACAGTCTTGATGTTCCAAGCATGGCGGGATCGATGGGCCTGATATGCCCTTCCCTCCCTGCCGACGACCGCGAGTTTCCGCTGCAAGATGACTAGACCTCGTCTACTGTTTCTCAGCCATCAATTGCCGGAGCCGCCTGACAGCGGAGCCGCGATCCGCACGCACAATGTCCTCCGGGTTCTGGCGCAGCGCTACGACGTCACGGCGCTCTGCTTCTGGCGTGAGACGTCATCCGTAACAGCGGGCACGCCTGCGGAGCGAGCTGAACGATTGTCCGCCTACGGCGCGGTGGAGACATTTGCCACTCCTGCCGCGGGCAACCGCTTCCGGGCTGCCTGGGACCATGCCCGCAGCGTCGTGCGCGGGAAGCCTTGGGTATGGTTCCTCTACGACTCCAGGCAATTCATGAACCGACTCCGAGCGTTCCTCCAAAAGGAGCGCTTCAGCCTGGTTCACATGGACAGCATGGATCTCGTGCGGTACCTGCCCATTCTGGGTCGTGTCCCGGTCGTATGCGTTCACCACAACGTTGAGTCCTCTCTGCTGCAGCGTCGCGCCGAAGCCGAGTCCCCGGCAGTGGTTCGAGCCTACTTACGCCACCAGGCCAAGCTCCTCCGGCGGCAAGAGGAACGGTGGTGCCCTCGGGTCGCGCTGAACGTGGTGGTGTCCGAGGACGACCAAACACAGCTCGGGTCGATTGCCCCCGACGCCCGCTTCGTGGTGTTCCCCAACGGTGTCGACGTGCACCGGTACGCGCCGACCGACGGCCCGCAGGACGGCTTGGCGTTCATCGGGGGCACGACCTGGTTCCCCAATCGCGACGCGCTGGAGTTTTTCTCTTCACAGATCCTCCCCAACCTTCACCGGCAAGGGGACCGACCCTCGGTCAACTGGGTAGGCCACACCTCTGACGCCGAGGTGCGACGTTTCGGGGCGGATGGGCTCACACTCACCGGCTACGTGGAGGATGAGCGCCCGTGGATGGCCAGGGCCGCCTGCTTCGTCGTTCCGCTGCGGGTGGGAGGAGGCACCCGTCTCAAGATCCTCAATGCCTGGTCCATGGGAAAGGCCGTGGTCAGCACTTCCCTTGGTTGTGAGGGTCTAGAAGCTCGCCACGGGGAGAACATACTCATCGCAGATGGGCCCGAAGCGTTTGCCGACGCGGTGCGGAGCGTGCTCCACGACGCAGACCTGCGCAAGCGGCTCGAGTCCGGCGCCCGTGCCACGGCGGTAGAGCGCTACAGTTGGGATGTCATTGGGCGGCAGATGCTGGAAACCTACGAGTCCATCGAGAGCGAGGGCTGATATCGCATCGTCCCGAGCCGTACGGGCGACGCCTGCCCGCCGCAGCACGGCCCACCGCACCAGGGCGCCCGCCGTCTCCCTATCGCTCAGCGTACCCCCCCACCACCTTTTGAATTCGCCGCTTGTCCCTCCGGCTCAAGAGCCTATGGGTCGGGAGCGTGACCAGATGCTGCGCGAGACGCTCCGCACCCGGAGTCGGCGGTCCGGCCAGGGATGACGCTTTGGCGGCGGGGAGCTCCGGCAGGGGACGCGGATATCCAGGCATGATTCCCGCCGCCCTGGCAGCCGCCTGATCCGGGAACCCCGCCATGCCGGACGGCGTGACCAGGGGAAACCTCAGATATCCGGGCTCTGCTCCTTCGGGGAGCTGCAGCGGGGAAAGGCGCTCCAACAGCCCACCGAGCTCGAGGCGAGCCAACAGCTCCGCGGCGTTCTTCTTCCTCACCCCGCACTCCAGGCGCGCATCCTCGTCGTGCGCCAGGACCATCGCGGCGGCCAGCGGGGGAATGGACTCCGG
>JAJDNI010000247.1 GCA_022340755.1 Gemmatimonadota bacterium | reverse complement strand
GGCGCAGCGGGGTGGGCATGGGCTCAGGCGCCGGCGGGCTCGGCGGCGAAGTAGCGGCGCTGGAACCAGAGCGCGACGTTGACGAGGCCGATCAGCGCCGGGACCTCGACCAGCGGGCCGATGACCGCCGCGAAGGCCGCGCCGTGTCCGATGCCGAAGGTCGCCACCGCGACGGCGATGGCGAGCTCGAAGTTGTTGGAGGCCGCAGTGAACGACAGGGTCGTGGTGCGCCTGTAGTCCGCCCCGAATCGCCGGCTCATGAAGAAGGTCGCCGCGAACATCACCACGAAGTAGACGAGGAGCGGAACCGCCACGCGCAACACGCCCATCGGTTGCTGGAGGATCGCTCGCCCCTGGATCGAGAACATCACCACGATGGTGAACAGCAGCGCCACCAGGGTCACCGGCGCGATCCGCGGCACGAATCGGGCGTGATACCAGTCCTTGCCCTTGAGCGTCACACCCAGCGCCCGGGTGGCCATGCCAGCGAGGAAGGGAATGCCCAGGTAGATGAAGACGCTCCTCGCGATCTCGCCCATCGTGATGTCCACGATCGCGCCCTTCATGCCGAGCCAACCGGGCACCACCGACACGAAGAACCACGCGTACACGCTGAAGAAGAGCACCTGGAACACCGAGTTGAAGGCCACGAGCCCTGCGGCGTACTCCGGATCGCCCTCGGCCAGGTCGTTCCACACGATGACCATGGCGATGCAGCGCGCCAGGCCGATGAGGATCAGGCCGATCATGTACTCGGGGTACTCGCGCAGGAACAGCACCGCGAGGACGAACATGAGGACGGGCCCCACGATCCAGTTTTGCACCAGGGACAGGGCAAGGATCTTCCCGTCCCGGAAGACGTCCCCCAGCTCCTCGTAGCGCACCTTCGCCAAGGGCGGGTACATCATGAGGATGAGCCCGACGGCGATGGGCAGCGACGTCGTCCCCACCTGCGTCCGCTCGCTCAGCCGCTGGATGACCTCCGGCCACAGGTACCCCACGCCGACGCCCACGGCCATGGCGAGGAAGATCCAGAGCGTGAGATACCGGTCGAGGAAGGAGAGCTTCCTGGTGGTCGTGCTCATGCGATGCCTCTTTCTCGATTGCTGGAGCTCATCTGCCTCGGGTCGGCGGTTACGAGCAGCAAGAGGGACCGCAGCAGGTCTCCTCCCCCGAGCTCGACCCCGTGGGCGCTTCCACCGAGGCCGGCTTTCGCGCCCGCACGAACGCGGACAGGATGCGCCCTTCCACCGCCGCGGACATCGTGTCCACGTCCAGCCCGGCCTCCTCCAGGAAGGAGCGCGCGTCCTCCGGCTCATAGACGCGTGTCGGCTCCAGGCTCGGATCCTCGAAGCCCACCTCGCGGAGCAGGGTCTCGAACTCTCTCTCTTCCAGCGCCCCGGCGACACAGCCCACCCAGAGCTCCATGCTCCTGCGCACGTCGGCAGGGATCTCCCCGCGAACCACCACGTCCGAGACGGCGAAGCGCCCGCCCGGCTTCAGCACCCGGAACGCCTCGCGGAGCACCTTTCGCTTGTCGCCGGAGAGGTTGATCACGCAGTTGCTGATGATGACGTCCACGCTCTCGCTCGGCAGGGGGATGGACTCGATGTCGCCCCTCAGGAACTCGACGTTGGTGGCACCGGCTTCCGCGGCGTTCTTGCGCGCCAGCGCGAGCATCTCGTCGGTCATGTCCAGACCGTAGGCCTTCCCGGTGGGTCCCACCCTACGGGCGCTCAACAGTACGTCGATGCCCCCGCCGCTCCCCAGATCCAGCACGACCTCACCCGCCGCCAGCTCGGCGAGGGCCGTGGGGTTGCCGCATCCCAGGGAGGCCAGGACGGCCTGCTCAGGCAGCGTGGACGTGGTCACCGAGTCGTACAGATCCCGAGTGATGGGGTCGGAGAAACCGCCGTCCACCTTCGTGTCCCCACACCCGCAGGACGTGCCGCAACAGCCGGTCTTCGTTCCGGCCTGCGCCCGGAGCGCCGCCTCCCCGTACTTCTGCCGCACCGTCTCCTTCAAGTCCCCGCTCATGCCTGTCTCCGTATCAATTCTGATTGATGTGTTTCCTCAAAAAAACACGTTCTCGCCCACTCAGGAACAGCATGGGCCGTCGCGCGGTGCGAGGGGCTTCCATCCCTCCTCCGGCTTCACTTCGCCCAGGAAGGCCCGCATCTCCTCGAGCGCTCCCGGCACCAGGGAGTAGTGGACCCATCGGCCGTCCCGCCGGTCGGAGACCACGCCCGCGTCCTTGAGCTTCTTCAGATGGAAGGACAGCCGCGACTGGGCTGCCTCCAGCTCCGCCTGGAGCTCACAGACGCACCGCTCCCCGCCCGCCAGCAGCTGGACGATCCGGAAGCGCGTCTCCTCTGCCACGGCCTGGAACCGCTGCAGGAGCGCCTCGTTCTGGAGCAGGGTCTCGTTCATGCCAAAAGGATATATCAACATTCACAGATATGTCAATCGCGAGCCCGAGGCCCCTGGTTCGGTCGCCTCGCTCGCGAAGGCCCGGCGCAACGTACCGGCCTGGGAGCGGACGACTTTCATCGCGACACCACCACCTCACGTCCGCTCCCCTTGAAACCAAAGGGGAGTGGGTGCTACCCTTCCCTAGAAACCACAGGGGACGTCCTGCATATGCCGTCCGCCCCCTCGATCCCGGAGCACCGTACCCATGGGCGACGACAATCTCGGCCTCCTCCGCGGCACGCTCGACCTTCTCATCCTCAAGGCCCTCGCCACGGGTGAGAAGCACGGGTACGCCGTCTCCGAATGGATCGAGGCCGCCACGGACGGCAGCCTCCTCGTGGAGGAGGGCACGCTCTATCCGGCACTCCACCGCCTCGCCCGCAAGCGCCTCATCGGAGCCACCTGGGGGGTGAGCGAGAACAACCGGCGCGCCAAGTACTACACCCTCACCGCCGCCGGGCAGAAGCAGCTCGAGGAAGAGACCACGACGTGGCGGCGGTACTCCGACGCGGTGGAGAAGGCCCTCGCGGAGGGAGGGGCTGGGTGACGCGGCGGCCGTTTCCCTCCGGTGACGAGGACCCACGCACGCGTCGCGCCTTCCGTATGCCCCCGGAAGCTCGTGGGCTCGAGGACGAGGTCGACGAGGAGTTGCGCTTCCACCTAGCGCGAAAGGCCGAGCGGTTGATGCGGGAAGGGATGTCCGAGCAGGAGGCCCGCGCCGAAGCGCTTCGGCGGTTCGGCGACGTGGATCTGGTGAAGGAACGGATGACAAGGGAGGGGGCGATGGAGATGAAGAGGCTCGCCTGGTGGGACCGCCTCCGGCAGGACGTACGATACGCGCTCCGCCAGATGGTGCGAAACCCGGGGTTCACCGTGGTCACGGTTCTCACAGTGGCACTCGGTATCGGCGCCACCACGTCGATCTTCTCCGTGGTGGACGGGATCCTCTTCCGGCCACTGCCCTTCCCGAACCCAGGCCAGCTGACCGTCGTCTGGGCCGACATGACGCGCAGGGGCGGGCCGGTGGACGAGTGGACGAACTTCGCCGACTACTACGACCTGAAGGAGCGGGCCCATTCGTTCCAGGCGATGGGCGCGTGGGGTGGGGACCCGCTGACCCTCACCGGTCACGGGGATCCGCAAGATATCACGGTTGGCCTGGTAACCCGGGGCACACTCTCGGATGTTCTGCGCGTGACGCCCTCTCTCGGCCGGGGGTTCTCCGCGGAAGAGGACGTGCCCGGCGCTCCGGGTGTGGTGCTGCTCACCGATGGCTTCTGGCGCCGAGCGCTGGGAGGGGACCCCTCCGTCGTCGGCGAGTCGCTCACCCTCAACGATGCTCCCTACACGATCATCGGCGTGCTCCCCGCCGACTTCGACCCGCCGTTCATGACGAACGCGGACGTGTGGTCCCCGATGCGCGTGAGCGCCGCCGACAACTTCTGCGGACGTGGCAACGCGTGTCTGCACGTCATCGCCCGATTGTCCGACGGGGTCACCCTCGATGCTGCGCGGGTCGAGGCGACGGACATCGCACGACAGCTGGAGCGGGAGCACCCCCAGGCGAATGCCAACGTGGGCTTCACGCTCCGCTCATTCCGGGACGACATGGTGGCCGATGCCAGGACGGCGCTACTGGTCCTGCTCGGCGCCGTCGTCTTCGTCCTTCTCATCGCCTGCGTGAACGTGGCCAACCTCCTCCTCGCACGTGCGTCGTCACGTGGCACCGAGCTCGGCGTTCGAGCTGCCCTGGGGGCTGGGAGGCGACGGCTGACGGGGCAGCTCCTCACCGAGAGCGCCCTCCTCGCCCTGGTGGGGGGAGGGCTCGGAATGGCCCTCGCGCGCATCGGCACGGCGTTCCTGGTACGCATCGCGCCGGCGGGGACGCCACGTATCGAGGGAGTCCACGTGGACGGCCGGGTGCTCGGGTTCGCCATCGGCATCATCGCCGTCTCAGGGCTGCTGTTCGGGCTGGGGCCGTCACTCAGGAGCGCGCGCCGCGACCTCACCTCTGCCTTGCGGGAAGGCGGGCGTGGGAGCGCCGGTGGTGTGCGCGGCATGCGGGCGCGGAACGTACTCGTATCGGGGCAGGTCGCCCTTGCCATGGTTCTCCTCGTCGGTTCGGGCCTACTGGTACGCAGCTTCCAGAACCTGCGGGCACGCGACCTCGGCTTCCAGCCGGGCGGCGTGGTGACACTCCAGCTCGGCATGCCCCAGTCACGCTATCCGGACGCGAACACCCGCCGCGCTTTCCTTCACGACGTGGAGGCGCGCCTGGGCGCAATCCCCGGGGTGGACGCCGTCGGAGGAACGTCCTGGCTTCCCCTCACGGGCTTCGGGTCCGACGCCACCTTCAACATCCAGGGCCGGCCACTCCCACCCCCCGGCCAGAACCACGCCGTGTGGTTCCGCCGGGTGACGCCGGGCTATCGCGCGGCAATGGGCATCCGTCTACAAGCCGGAAGGTGGCTCACGGTTGGAGACGACGAGACGGCGCCGCCCGTCGTCGTCATCAACGAGGGCATGGCCAGACGCTATTTCCCCGACGAGAGCCCGCTCGGCAAGCGGATCAACCTGGGCGGCCCGGACAGGCCAACGTGGCGGGAGATCGTCGGCGTGGTTGCCGAGGCCCGCTATTTCGGCGTCCGTGGGGACAGTCGGGATGCGCTCTACCTGCCGTACGACCAGGCACCCTCCCCGACGGTCTTCTTGGTGCTCCGCTCTACGCGGGATCCTGCCGCACTGGCCGGGGAGATCCGCGGTACCGTCGCCGAGATCGATCCGTCGATGGCCGTAGCGGAGATCCGCTCCATGGAGTCGATCGTGGCCGACGCCCTCGGGCCGGATCGCTTCGTGACGCTCTTGATCGGCCTGTTTGCCGCGGTCGCGCTCGCCCTCGCGGTGGTGGGTCTCTACGGCGTGGTGTCATACGGTGTCGGCCAGCGACTGAGCGAGATGGGCGTACGCATGGCCCTGGGGGCGGAGGGAGCCGACATCCGCCGTCTCGTTCTCCGCCAGTCCTCGACGCTCGTCTTGTTCGGCCTCGCCCTGGGCGTGGCGGGCGCGACCGCCGTCACGCGGATGATGAAGAACCTGCTGTTCGGTGTGAACGCCACCGACCCCTGGACGTTCGGGGTGGTCGCACTACTCCTCGCGGTGGTCGCCCTGGTCGCGAGCGCGGTGCCTGCACTGCGCGCGTCGCGGGTGGATCCGATCCGGGTGTTGCGTACCGAGTGACGTAGGGCATCGACCTGAATGCGCGCCGACGCGGAGAGCACCCAGCAATCCCGCTTCAGGTCCTCGCCGGGTCACCCACCGCCATGGGGCGCTCCCCACGAATCGTGACCCTGTAGCCGGAGCGCGTCCGCGGGAAGTAGTCCCACACCGCGAAGTGTTGGGTGCACCGGTTGTCCCAGAACGCGATGGAATGGGGCGCCCACCGGAACCGGCAGTGGAACGCCGGATCTTTCACGTGTTGGAAGAGAAGCTCGAGAATAGCGTCACTCTCGGCCTTGGGTAGCCCAACGATGCGCGTCGTGAACATAGGGTTCACGAACAGACACTTCCGACCCGAAACAGGGTGCACTCGCACCACGGGGTGCGTCGCCCGGGGATATGACCGACCCCCGTCGTCTCGGCCCAGGATGGTATTGACCTCTCGGTAGTATGGCGCTCCATCGTGGACGGCGACGAGACCCTCGAGGTACGCCTTCATCCGGTCGGACAGCGCATCATAGGCGGCGTACATGCTTGCGAAGAGTGTGTCGCCGCCTTCGGGCGGCACCTCGAACATCCGTAGGATCGAGCCCATGGGCGGCTCGGGTGCGCACGATACGTCGGAGTGCCAGAGTTGACCGGCCACGCGCTTCGAGGTCGCGTCGGCGTGGATGACCATCACCTCGGGATGGCCCTCCAGCCCCGGGTCGTTGGGGTGGACCTCCAAGGTGCCGAACCGTGCGCCCAGCGCCTTCTGCGCTTCCACGGAGATGTCCTGGTCGCGAAAGAAGACCACGAGATGCGCGGTGAGGGCGTCGCGGACGAGGTCGACGACGGCATCGTCCACGTGCACCAGATCCACACCCAGGATCTCGGCGCCCAGGGTTGGCGTGAGCGGATGGACGCTCGGGACGGGCGGACTCACGTGATCCTCCCCTGATTGGGAAAGGACGGACTGTAGCGGCGCATCCTGCTACTGCTCCTTCAGCAACGGTCGAAGCTCGGTGAACCAGTGACGGACCAGAATCAACCTGCTGCCGACAACCCCTCCCCCGCTCTGCTGTCCAAACAAGAATCGGCCGTCCATGGACACCGCGTACGCGGCGTGACCTCC
>JAJDNI010000246.1 GCA_022340755.1 Gemmatimonadota bacterium | reverse complement strand
GTTGGATCCCATCCGGGCGTCGGTGAACGATCAGAGCCTTGTAGACTGGGCGGTGGCGGAGACCGGCACCCAGCGGTGGATCTTCGGGAGAAGGCCCGGGAGGGCATTCGGTCATGCCATGACCGAGGCCCTCAATGCGCTACTCCGTGCGACGAATCAGTCGCCGCCGCCGGAGCGGCCGGGAGCACCAGGAGGTCGCATGCCACGCCCCCTCAATTCACTGGCCGTCTGAGCCCGGAGATTGGCCAGAGCGTTGGGGCCTTTTTCCATGGCCGCTTGCACGCGGCTGAGCGCGTCCTCCGGCGCATGGCCGAGCTGGACCAGTGCCGACAGCACGGCCGTCGCCACCATTCGACGCTCTCCGTGCGCGCTGTTCTGGATCTGAGCCAGTGCGGCCTCGCTGACTCCCACCTCCAGCGCGTCGGCCGTGACGGCGAGATCACCCTCGGAAGGAGAAGCTACGCCGGCATGTGACAGAACCGTTTGCGCTTGTTCGAGCCCCTTGAGACGTGCCTCGAGAGCCGTGGCGATGCGGTCCATCGAGACACCCTTGGCGCGTCCCTCGTTGATCTTGCTCTGCAGAAGGGACAGCGGGATCTGAGCTTTCGCGGCTGCGTCCATGACGGCCTGAACGCGGACGTCAGCGCCTTCGTTCCCCTGCTGGGCCGCTGCGCCCACAGGAGCCAGGACCAGGGCCGTCATCAGAAGTGCCACGGTTCGCATGTTCCGAATCTCCTTCGGGAAGAAGCTCTTCGCCGTCCACCCAACCGACGAATGAAGAGCTGCAAGAGTCACATCGGGACGGTCTCGATCTGGTCTTCCATGGCTTCGCGTAGAATCTCTCGAGCGCGGAGCACCCGCATCTTCAGCGCGCTCTGCGACGCGCCCGTGATCTGCTGCATCTCCGGGTACGAGAAGCCCTCCAGATGCTTCATGAGAAAAGCGTCCCTCAAGTCGGTCGGCAGCTGCCTCAAACCGCGTCTCAATTTGGCCCTCAGCTCGGCGCGAGCCGCCATTTCTTCGGGGTCCGGCCCCGGATGGAGGAGGACGATCTCGTCGGTACCGACCGACCGCCGTCGGACGTCCTTGAGCCAGTCCAGAGCGGCGTTCCGCAGGATTCTGAAGACCCACACCTGGAAGTGCTCGGGATCCATACACGTGCGCAGGTAGCGGAAGGCTCGCACGAGCGCATCCTGGACCAGGTCTTCGGCAGCGTCCGGCGCGACTCCCAGGCCCCGCGCGTAGAGAAAGAGACCCTCCTGATGCCTGAGAACCAGGCCCTCGTAAGCCTCCGTGTCACCGGCCAACACGCGTCGGACGAGCTCCCCGTCGGGGATCGAGCCGAGATCCGGCTCAGGCGCCCAACAGTGAAGGGGGCTCATCCTACGACCAGCACAGCGACGTAGCCGCCGAAGCCGTCGGGCTTTCTACCCGCAACGGACTGCGGTACGAACCAGGATCCATCTCCGTCGACGAACGCGTAGTAGTACACACCCGGGGGAAGGGCGATCTGGGCCGTCCAGTATCCGTGCTTCATCTTCATAGGTTGCGGCTTCCAATCGTTGAAATCTCCCGCTATGAGGACGGAGCCCTTGGCATCTGAAGCGGAGAGTCCGATGGTGGCCACACCGTCGTCGTAACGTTGAGGTATGGGAGCCGCGATGGCGGACGGCCGCGCCAAGGCGACCGAGACGCCGAAGCTCCACGACGTGCGCGCGGGCGTCTCGAACAGCGCGTCGAAGGCATCGCGACGAACGGATCCCGTGATGGACAAGCGGTCCCGCACGTGGATGCGCGCTTCCAGTGCCCAGGGCGCGGTCCTCACTCCGCTGGTCAACCAGGTGCCCAGGGATGCCCATGCCTCGACTGACCCCGACGTCAGGAGGGCGGTCGCCCCCAGATAAGGATAGGTCGCCTCCTGGGCCCACTGAGTCCGCTCCTCGGCGGACAGGACAAGGTTCGGGGACAGCACGTGCGAGACACGCAGATACGCCACGCGGAGTAGGCGGTCAAACGACTGGTCGGCGAAGCTGCTATGGAACCCGGCGATGCCGCCGCGGCCCTGGATCGACCAGGAGGGCGTGGCATACGCGACCAGCGGTGTGATCTCCCCGGACGCTCCCCACCCGCCCAGAATCGGCTCGACACCTCCGCCGACGACCCCGCGGCGGTTGAGCGGGATGTCTCGTGCCGCGCCGGGCAATGTCGGCATGGATGCTACTGCGGTGTCTCCGTGCGCCCCCTGGGCGAACGCCTGTCCGGAAAGGCGCAGCCCCCATTCCAGAGGATGCGCGGCCGCCGTGAGTCGCAGCAGCCCCGCGAGGTCACCCCAGGGCGCATCGGCCGACGTCAGCGGTACACCGGCCAGGGCGCTGAGCCCACTCGCGCCTCGAAGGTAGCGGAGGCCCAACAGGGCAGATCCGCTCGTGCCGCCTACGGGAGAATTCTCGTACCGATAGCGGCCCGCGAGCGCGTCCATTCGCCACTCCTGAGCGCCTGCGCGGGGCAGGGGCCACGAGGTGAGGCAGCCTAGCAGCAGCAGACACACGCGCCGGATCGGCGCCTTCACCTTCGAGAAGCGGGCCGAGGTCAAGTGATGTTGCTCCCGGCGGGAGGAAGCACGGCCACCCGGCTGTTGCTCCCACCAAACCCGTCATCCACGTGTTCTGCGAAGGGATCCTGCACCCACCGCGTGTCGTCTACGATGAACGAGTAGTCGTGGAGGCCCACCTCGAGCGGGACGGCCACGGACCATATGCCGGGAGACACCTGGGTGAGCGCCGGTCCGGCCTTCCATCCGGTGAAGTCTCCGGCCAGGCGGACCGACAGCGCGCCAGGTGCGTCCAGACGGAACGTGACCAACGCCCGTCCATGCTCGAGGGAGGTGGCCACCACCGTGCCCCCATTCTGAATCGGTGTGCCCTGCGCCGGGGTGGAAAACACCCTCGGAAGGACGATGACCGTCGCCACCAGAAGTGGAAGGCCCCACGCCGGACGGACCTGCAGCCTGAAGGACCGCGGCTGCCAGACCCATCGTCCGAGGGCCCGCAACAGCCTCAGCGGGGTGGGACCGCGACGATCGACGGCAGGTTGTCGTAGGGACCGTAGCTCCTCCATGACCGATCCACTGACATCGGGGACCTTCTCCCTGAGGAGAGGTGACACGGCGCTCCGGATGACGCTGCGGTACTCCTGTGCCTGCCGGCGCTCATGGGCCGACAAGTCCGAGAGGGGCAGGTCTCCGTCGAGGTGACGATGAATTCGATCTCTCATGGCGATGGGAATGGCTGTGAGCGTTCACGGCGTCGCCCGGCGGAAAGACCGCGTATTTGACCGGCGTGTGCACGAAGCGAGCCGTGTGGGATCTTGACCCGTGATAAGGACGATGGAGGGTCCGCATCGGTCACATCGGTGGTGTGTCCTTCTTCGTCTCGGCCACGGAGGGGATAACATGTGCCGCCCCCGGCAAGATGTTCCGGGGGTCTGAAGACGGTCCGGCACACCGCCCCACCCAGTCTCTCTGCGGTCTGTCAGCTTCTTCTGACACGTGCCGTGACCGAGCTCATGTGACCGGATCGGCTCTTCGTTCGTCTCGTACGTGACTTGCGCCGCCGAGCTGGCGATCTGCGGCCGAACCTGCCAAGGACCGGACCACGGGATCGACGTGACCGGCCGTAACGAAGGGGAGCGACGTATGCTCAAGAAGCTCGCCACGATCGCACTGCTACTTCCGCTGCTGGCGTCCTGCCAAGACGCCAACGCACCGAGCGGGACCTCGAAGGTGACGTTGATGCTGACCGATGACCCGGGATTCGCGTCGGCCATGGTGACCATCGACGGCATCTATCTTCAGGGTGGGAACGACGGCGGGGACGCCGGGCGCGTCTGGCTGAGCCAGACCCCTGTCACCACCGACCTGCTCACGCTCAAGAACGACGTGCTGGGGCTCGTTGACAACGTGGAGGTGCCCAGCGGCCATTACGCCGATCTGCGCTTCGTGATAAGTGGCGGTTACGTGGAGGTCGAAAACGCCGACGGCACGACTTCGCTCTATGCGACACCAGACTACGGCCATCTACCCGACGGCGTCACGCCCGACGGATCACTCCAGATGCCGAGCTACGTGGCGTCGGGCCTGAAGGTGAAGTTCGACGGCGGCACCGTCGACATCACCGGCACCCAGGAGGTCCTCCTCGTGGACTTCGACGTGTCCCAGAGCTTCGGTCACGACGCGGGAGGCGCGGGCGGGTGGGTGATGACACCGGTGATCCGCGGTGCGCACATGGACCTGACGTCAAGTGCGACGGTGACGCTCGCGCTGGCGGACACCGTGACGCTGCCCTCCATTGGCGGCACCCAGGTACAACTCGGCGACTTCACAGCCGTTCTGGACGACGGTCTGGGCAACACGAAGGACGCTGCCTTCGCTTCGGTGAACGGCGTCTACACGGCCAGCTTCCCCTACCTGATGCCCGAGACCACCTGGGCGCTCCAGATCTCGGGCCCTGCCGGATTGACCTTCACCACAGATCCGGTGCTCCCAGGCGACGTGACGACCTCATCTGGACAGGATGCCCACTTCGAAGTGGTGATCACCTCGGCCGCGCCCTCAGCGCCCTGATGCTGTTCCGGAAACGGGGACCCTCCCCTCGCTGACCGGAGCGCGCCGGCCGACCGAGCAGTCGGCCGGCGCGCTCTGCCTACGGCTATTCTCTCGCCGCCTGTTCTCATGGGTGCTGGCAGGGAGGTTGGACGTCCACGTCTACGCCACTGCCCCTCCATACCGCAACAGCGCATCGGATGCTCGCAGGAAATGGTACCACGAAGAGGGGGGCCGCCCGTGCCAGGCTGGGCGTCCAATCGCCTCGCCGGCTCTCGACGGACCTTGGCCTCCCCCATCAGTGCGCGACGCGCAGCATAAGCAACAATAACGGCATTGTCGACAGCACAATAGTTGATCAATCATGTAACTGCGGCATAGGTTGCACGTAGACATCTACATTTGTAGTCTTCTTGATCCTGCCCGCACCATACGGTGCACGTGATTCTCTTTCCTTGAACAGGAGGGGGGTAATGTCATTCCCTCGTAGGTGGTGTACGCCATTCCTGCTTCAGCTGGCCGTGGTTCTCATGCTGGGTGGCGCCCTGCCCAAGGGCGCGGTTGCCCAGCAGACCACGGGCACGGTCTTCGGCCAGGTTACTGCTGAGGACAATGGACAGTCCTTGGCCAACGTGAACGTGCTCATCGTGGGCACGGGCCTCGGGAGCCTTACGAATGAGCAGGGGCGATTCGAGATCCTGCGGGTTCCCGCGGGAACCTATAACCTCGAGGTGAGCTCGATCGGCTATTCGACGCGGCGGACGAGCTTCACGGTGGCCGCAGGTGAGCGCGTGCAGGTGAACGTGACCCTGGGGCTGGACCCGCTCAGCCTGGACGAGATCGTGGTGACCGGGTACGGCTCCGCGCGCAAGGAAGAGCTGACGGGCTCGATGGTCTCGATTCCGGCGGTGAAGCTGGAGCTTCCCACGACGACGACGTTCGAGGACAAGATCCAGGGTACGCCCGGCGTGCTGGTGACGTCGCTGGACGGGTCCCCGGGTGCGGGCTTCGACATCCGGGTGCGTGGCCAGGGCTCCATCACCGCCGGCAGCGACCCCCTCTACGTGGTGGACGGGGTTCCGCTGTTCAACAACTCCTCGGCGGGGACGCAGGTCGACAATGGCGGCCGTACGGCGAACACGCTGGCGTCGCTGAACCCGAACGACATCGAGAGCATCGTCGTGCTGAAGGACGCGGCGTCGACCGCCATTTACGGCTCTCGCGGCGCCAACGGCGTGGTGCTCATCACGACGAAGGGCGGCGTGGCCGGGAGCCCGATCTGGGAGAGTGCGCCGAAGTTCGAGCTGCGGACCCAGATGGGGGTCTCCGACTACGCGTTCGGCAACCTGCTGCAGCCGCTGAACGCGGACGAGTACCACGACTACTACATCGAGGCGCGCGTCAACGACGGCATGTCGGCGGCCAACGCGGAGGCACAGTACCAGAATCAGTGGCCGGTTGTTGAGAACAACAACTGGCTCGACCTGATGAGCCGGAACGGGGTCACCAAGCAGTTCGACCTGAGCGCCACGGGCGGCAGCGGTGCGCTCACGTACTTCGTGTCCGGCGGCGCCTTCAATCAGGAGGGCAACGTCCTGACGCAGTACTTCAAGAGGTACACGTCGCGGATCAACCTGACGGCCCGCGTCACGGACTGGTTCACGCTCGCCAACAACCTGAGCCTCGCCAAGACCTATCAGAACGGCATCAACGACGGGAGCGCCTGGGAGGCGCCCTTCTACATGGCGCTCTTCATGCCGCCGGTGCTGCCGATGTATGACACGGACGGGTTCTGGTACCACAGGCACACGAACGTGATGGGTGCGAACCACCCGATCGGTGGTCTCTACGAGAACCCGAAGACGCGTGAGACCATCCGTACCATCGACAACCTGTCCGGGACGTGGAAGATCAACGACCAGTTCTCGGCACAGACGTCTTGGAGCTTCGACCTCTACAACATCCACGACTACGTCTTCCACAACATGTTCTTCGGCGACGGCCGCAACTACGGCGGTACGTTCGACGACTCGCGGGTCGGCAACCTGAACTGGCAGGGCAGCCACACGCTGACCTACGACAACGTCTTCATGAACAGGCATAATGTGAACGCGGTCGTGGGCTTCGAGGCGAGCAAGGACGACCGCCAGCGGACGAACGTCTGGGGCCAGGGCTTCGCGCATCCGAACCTGAAGCTCGGCACCAGCGCCGCGATCACCGAAGGTACGACCACCAAGGACGAGTACGCGTTCGAGTCGTACTTCGGCCGGGTGAACTACGACTTCGACCGGACGTACTTCGTCTCCGCCTCGTTCCGGAGGGACGGATCCTCGCGGTTCGGCCCCGACAACAGGTGGGGGAACTTCTGGTCCGTGGGCGTCGGTTGGACGCTGACCAACTCGGAGTTCCTGGGTGGTCTGGTGGCGCCGTTCGACTACCTGAAGCTGCGCGGCAGCTACGGCGAGGTCGGCAACGCCGCGATCGGTAACTATGCATGGCAGGGTCTGTACGGGTTCTCCGCCGCGTACGACGGTCTACCGGGCGCCGCCCCGAGCACCGTGGCCAACAACGCGCTGACGTGGGAGTCGCAGGGCTCGTTCAACCTCGGCTTCGACTACGCCGTGCTGGACAGCAGGGTGACCGGTACGATCGAGTACTACAGCAAGAAGTCCTCCGACCTGCTGCTGAACGTGCCGGTCTCTCGCACGACCGGGTTCACCAGCCTGCTGCAGAACTACGGTGACATGAAGAACTCCGGAATCGAGTTCTCGATTCACGGGGACATCGTGAGGAGCGAGAGCTTCGACCTCGCGGCGGACTTCAACATCACCTCGCAGAGCAACGAGATCACGAAGCTGAAGGAGCCTTTCCTCGACGGCACCAAGAGACGCGAAGAGGGGCGCGACTATCAGGAGTACTACCTGTACGGCTGGGCCGGCGTGGATCCGGAAAACGGCCTGCCCATGTGGTACACCGACTCGACGGAGACCGCGACGCCGCACTACCTCGGCAGCTTCGGCATCAGCGGCCGGTACAAGGCGCTCACGGTCAGCACGCTGGCCACCTACATGTTCGGCCACTGGCTGTACGAGGGGGCCGAGCGCTTCTACCACGGTGACGGGCGCTACCTGCCGCGGTCGACGTCGGAGTGGGCGTGGCTGAACCGCTGGCAGCAGCCCGGCGACAACGCGCTCTTCCCGCGCGTTTCCTGGGGCGGCGTGAACAGCTCCCAGCCGGCCGATGCAACCCGGTGGCTGCACCAGGGCGACTACATCCGCTTCAAGGACGTGACGCTCACCTATCAGTTCCCGTCGGCGTGGGTGAGTCGACTGCAGTTCCACTCGTTGCAGGCTCATTTCAACATCACCAACGCGTACACGTGGGTGAGGGACCCCAACCTCCACTTCGATCCGGAGCAGATCGTCAGCGGTGTTTACAACACGGGTACTCCGAACTCCAGGACGTTCAGCCTGGGCTTCACCGTGGGATTCTAGGGCAAGAGCAGCAATCCAACGTAAACACCGCTTTCGAGGATATTGATCATGAGATACTCAAGGATAGCGAAGGTTGCGGTTCTCTTGCCGGCACTCGCGATGGCCTTCGGCTGTACCGATCTGGCTCTTGAACCGCATGCCAGCGTCTCCAACGAGGCGTACTTCAAGTCCATTGGAGACTTCGAGGCCGCCATCGTCGGCGTCTACAATGCGATGCAGTCGTCGAGCTGGTACGGGCGCAGTCTTCCCCTGATGTCCGACATCATGGGTGAGGACGTGAAGCAGAACGGATCGGCCAACCGGTACCAGGAGTTCGCGGACTTCGAGGGCCAGGTTGTGACCGGCCACGGCTACGAGACGTCGTTGTGGACCAACGTCTACGATGCCGTCAACATGCTCAACATGATGCTCAATGCCGAGTTTGATGCTTCCGCCGGCGTCAAGACCGAGTACGACCAGATCATCGGTGAGGCGCACGCGATGCGTGCGCTGGCCTACTTCGACCTGGTGAGGATGTATGCCCAGCACTACACCTTCACCGCCGACGCCTCACACCCCGGGGTTCCGCTCGTTCTGGAGTCGGACATCACGTTGCTTCCGGCCCGGAACTCGGTCAAAGAGGTCTACGACCAGGTCATCAACGACCTCACCACCGGGATCAGCATGATGACCCAGACCCGGGATGGCCCGTACATGATGACCAAGGAAGGCGCTCAGGCGCTCCTGTCCCGGGTTTATCTGTACAAGGAGGACTGGACCAACGCTGCGGCCATGGCCGACGCGGTCATTAACAGCGGGAAGTTCAGCCTCGTCCAGGGGGATGCGTACGTCAACCAGTTCGTGGCGGGCGGATCCTCGGAGGCGATCTTCGAGGTCCAGAACACGGCCACCGACAACTTCGGAAGCGATGCCCTGGGTGGCATGTACCGCGCCTCCGGGTACGGTGACTACCTGCCGGCCAAGGACCTGCTGGACCTCATCGACCCGAACGACATCCGCATGGGGATGTTCGTGTTCGACCCCAAGCTCACCGGGATCTACGCGAGCATGCGGGTCAACAAGTGGCCCACCGGCGCCAGCACTGACAACATTCCGGTCATCCGGCTCTCAGAGGTCTATCTGAACCGGGCGGAGGCCCGGGCCGAGCTGGGCCAGGATGCCGGTGCCCAGTCCGATCTGAACACGATCCGGCAGCGAGGCCTCGCCACGGCCGCGCCGGTCACGGCGACGGGCCAGGCGTTGCTCGCCCAGATCGAGATCGAGCGCAGGATCGAGTTGGGATACGAGGGCCACCGCATTCACGACCTGATGCGCCACAAGGAGGACATCGTCCGCGTGGACAACACCGGCGACGTGGCGTTCATGGCGTATCCCTGTCAGTTCTGCATCCTCCCGATTCCGCAGCCGGAGACGGATACGAATCCGAACATCACGCAGAATCCGGGATACTGATGCATTGCTGACGGATTGACCGAGGGCCTGCGAAGGCCTGGCGTTGTCCAGGACTCCGCTTCTCGGTTCGAGAGAGGGCCCGCAGGAAGACTCCTTCCTGCGGGTCTTCTCTTTTGCCCTGGCGTGCACGTCGCGGAGGAAGACCGATCAGAGCGCGGCAGCGGATGCCTTTGCGCAGTGTGGGGTAGGACACGGACCGCCGGATGTCCCTCTAAACCTCTGGAAGGGGACCCGCCATGAGCTGCCACATCTCGTTCGCCAGCCTCACCGTGGCCGCCATCTGGTCCGGACTCCTCTTCGGGAGCGCCCCGGCTGAGCACCAAGCGTCAAGAGGCTCGGCGGAGCCGGACTCGGGAGTCGTGGTCCAAGGGGGCGTCATCGACCACGACACCAGCCACCCCGTACCGGGTGCCGCCGTCTCCCTCGCCGCCGCCACCGCCGAAGTCCAGGGCAGAGGCACCCGGGTCACGGACGATGAGGGCCACTTCCTCTTTCGCAACGTCCCCGAAGGTGCCTACCGACTGACCGTCACGGTTCAGGGGTACCATCCCATGACGGACACCGTCCAGGTCTCCGCCAAGGACGATCTCGAGCTCATCCTGCCCCTCTCCAAAGACCCCATCCGCCTCGAACCCATCGTCGTCACCGCCAAGGCTGCGCCCCCCGGATTCCGGGACTACGAGAAGCGCCACCGCACTGGATCCGGCTTTCTCGTCACCCGCGAAGAGATCGAGAAGCGGCAACCCCGCTTCCTCACCGAGCTCCTCCACAACGTGCCCGGTGGCATGGTCGTACCCACCCCACCCCACGGCTACACGCTCTTGCTAAGGGGGCAGTGCCGCCCCGGCATCTGGGTCGATGGCGTGAGGCTCCCGGACGCCACCAGCATCGATCAGCTCTTGGCTCCCCAGGTCGTCGATGCCGTCGAGGTCTACCACGGCAACGAGCTCCCCGTCGAGTTCGGCGTCAACCCCTGCGGGGGCGTCCTCATCTGGACCCGCATGGGTACCCCCCAGCCTGCCGACGAGGCCTCTGGTTCCCGATCTCAAGTCATCGGCAACATCCTCAAGGCCGTGGGCATCGTCATCATCATGCTCGTCGTCGTACGGTAGGCTCTCCAGCGAGAAATGCGGGCTTCGAGGGAGCCTGCGTCCCGTCGCTGGCCCGGTGCTCGGCCTGTCGAACCGACCCGGCGCGCCTGTGCCGGCGCCGAGCTATTCCCCGCCCATCTTGGTCTTGATGAGGATGACGCCGTTGGCGCCCCGGCTTCCGTAGATGGCCGTTTCGTTCGCGTCCCTGAGCACGGTGATCGACGCGACGTTGTTCGGGTTCATGCCGGTAATCGTGGCCTCCGCCGACATCGCCATGCCGTCCACGACGAACAAGGGCTCGTCGTCACCATGGAAGGACGTGGCACCGGCACGTACGCGCACGCTCATGCCGCCGTTGGGCAGCTCGATGACGCGTACACCCGGAACCCGGCTGAGCATCTCGATGAAGGTACGGAATCGCGGAGCCGACTCGCCTTCGCCTTTGACCGTGGCCACCGACCCGACGAGACGATCCGCCTCGACCGTACCGTAACCGACATGTACGCTGTCAGATCGCGCAGCCGGCGCCCGCTCGGCCGTACGGTGCGTGGCGCAGGCCGTCACCAGCAGAAGCGCGAGCGCTCCCGAGAGCCCCGCGTAGCGGGGTACATGGCCGAATCCAGTGACTGTTCTCATCGTATAGACTCCCTGGGCAGGCACTGAGGGTACGGCGACGTCTGCACTCTAACGTGCATACGAGCCGAAGTGGTAGCCCTTTCGCTCGGAGGAGGGCCATGTCGGCACCGGGCCGCCTGCCTTGCAGGGCGCGGCTCCGACCAGAATGTTGCTCTCATGGGTCGACCCCGAAGTCGTCGGCCGGCGGCTGCTCCCGAAACGGCTCCGGCGAAGCGGGCGGCGTAGTCACTGGTTCACCACACCCTGGGCGGTCGCCATGTCACGTTCCAAGTCGCTGGTCAAGATGCAGCTCGGCACCGTCGCCGCGCTGCTGGCGGTAGCCTGTGGAGGCGGCGGTCTCCAGTACTGGCTCTATCCTGCTCCCCATCTCGAAAAGGCGCAGGAGGCGGTCTTGATCGCCGAGGTGCAGCATCCGGTGCTGGCCATCGACGGGGAAGAGACGGCCGAGCGGTGCTGGGGGGACCTGGTGCGGCACCCCCAGGCTTACCAGCAGCGGTCCATGCCGTGCCACCTGCACATCCGCCCGGGCGAGCACACCGTGGTCTTCCATCCCGGCGCCAACAGCCTGGAGCGAACACAGCTCAAGTTCACGGCAGAGGCAGGAAAGAGCTACGGCCTCGATTGGACCGATTGCATGGGCTCCCTCAACCAAAGACACCAACGCACGTGTGTGGTGCACGTCAGGGAGGTCTCGGGCTCGTAGAGCTCAGTCGCTCCGCAGCGCGCTCACCGGGTCCACGCGCGCGGCCCCCCCGGGCCGGCGTGAAGACCGCGAGAGCGCACACGCCCAGGACGAGGGCGGTCACCCCGACAAACACCATGGGATCCGTGGTCGGCGCACGCTCTTGCCTCATATCCGCCACGTTTGGCTGAAATCCGCCACCGTTACGCCGTGCACGCAGACCGGATGGATGCATCTAACATTTTGCTGGTAAACAAGTTACAGGTTCTGGCACGGCCGATGCCCCGAAGGAGGCCAGCCGCGCCGGTGACGGCGCGGGTGGAACTACGACATTGACCACCAAGGACGCGCTCCCCGCGGCGCGCGTCGACGACGGAGGGATGATCATGACGACCCCGCGCATTTTCGCCGGAGGAGACCGGCTCGCTCTGCGCACGGCCGTGTTGGCCGCAGCGTTCGCCTTCCTGACCCCCCCCTCGGGCTGGGCGGCAACCAGCTCATCTGACTCCGGGCCCGCGGTGCGGTCCGCGCCCCCGACGCTCCAGGTGAACAGCGACAGCTGGCAGGATGTGGAGGTCTACATGGTGCGTGACGGCGATCCCTTCTCGCTCGGCGTCGTCGACGGGATGGGTACCGCCCACCTCGAGGTGCCGGCTCTCGCGACCACGCCGGGGTCTCAGGTGCAGATCCTGGCCATGCCGCTCGGTGGCGGGGAAGACTACCTGTCGCGGACGATCATGGTGAACCCCGGGGACACCATCGATCTCACGCTGCAGGCCGAACTGCCCTCATCCTTCGTGAGGGTGACCCGGGGAGCCTGACGCCTGAGGGCGGGCCCCCGGTCCCTCACCTGCGCCCCTCGAGGGCGTCAATAGCCCCCCTTCGGCCTCGCCGGAGGGGGGCTCTTTTGTACGTGATGGCCCCACTGTCCGGGCGGGAGCTCGGCTCTCCATCTGGCCGTGACCCCGCAGGTCAGCCGCCTTGCGCGACCGCCGCACGCCACCGCCTTGTGCAAGCGTGACATAGCGTTCCAACCGCGGCGGGATCGTGGCCATCCAACCCGTCGCGTGCACCCGCCCCAGGAATAGGCCATGAGGAAGGTCGCTGCCCATTCGGCCCACGGACGCGAACCGGCGCTGCTCCCCAAGCACGACTTCGCGGCGGCAAGAGAGAGGGTGCGGTGGAGACACTGATCCAGGACCTTAAGTTCGCCGGTCGTTCACTGCGCAGAGCGCCGGGCTTCACGACGGTGGCGGTGCTCACCCTGGGCCTGGGCATCGGCGCGGCAGCGGCGGTGTTCAGCGTGGTCAAGGGAGTGCTCCTTCGTCCGCTTCCCTATGCGGACTCCGACCGTGTCGTAACGGTGTGGAGCAGTTGGGTGAACTTCCCCGACAAGACGTGGGTCTCGCTGGGTGAATACCAGGCCTACTGCCAGAATAGCCACTCGTTCGAGGACCTGGCCCTTTATGACACCGGGAGCGAGAACTTCACGGACGTCGACAACCCGGAGCGCGTTCCCGCGGCGTGGGTCACGGCGAACACGTTCTCCATCCTCGGCGTGGAGCCTGTGGTGGGGCGGGTGTTCACCGGAGACGAGGCGAGAGCCGAGACTCCGGTGGTGGTTCTCGGCTACGACACGTGGCAGCATCGCTTCGGCGCGGACCCGAGCGTCGTGGGTCGGAGCGTCCAGATCGACGGTACGAGTCGGACCGTCGTCGGGGTGATGCCAAGGGGATTCATGCTCCCGGTCGATTTCGCCACCGCCTCGCCGACGCAGATCTACGAGGCGCAGTACGTGGACCGCGACGCTCCCGACCCCATCCGCACGAACGGGGGCAGCCACGGCTGGTACTCCGTGGGACGCCTGGCCCCGGGTGTGACCGTGGCGGAGGCCAGATCCGATCTCGTTCACCTTGCCGACAGCTGGGTGGGGGCGGGCGCACGGCAGGCGTCCATGCGCTTCGTTCCCCGCGTATACGCGGCAAAGGACGACATCGTGGGCGGCGCCCGACGCACCATCCTCGTGTTGATGGGTGCCGTGCTCCTCGTGCTGCTCATTGCGTGCGGCAACGTGGCCAACCTGCTTCTTTCGCGGGCGGAAGCGCGCATGCCGGAGGTGGCGGTGCGGATGAGCCTGGGCGCCGGACGCGGGCGGGTGCTCCGCCAACTGCTCACCGAGTCGATGGTGCTCTCCGTTCTGGGGGCGTCGCTGGGGCTGGGGATGGCCGTGCTGGGCGTTCGCGCCTTGCTTGCCATCGACCCCACCGCGGTGCCTCGAGCGGGCGGTATCCACATGGACGGAGGCATCGTCGCGCTCACCTTGGGGGTGTCGCTGGTCACGACCCTTCTGGTGGGCACGGTTCCGGCCCTGCGCGTCTCGGGAGGCCGCGTGGGCTCGCGTCTGACCCACGGTGCGCGAGGGTACGGGGCCGGGGCCACGTCGAATCGGACCCAGAGGATTCTCGTCTCGACGCAGACCGCCATGGCCGTCCTCTTGCTCATGGGCTCGGGCCTCATGATGCGCACGTTCGTCCGGCTCCTTTCGGTGGATCCCGGCTTCCACCCGGAGCGGGTCCTCACCATGCGCGTGTCGGTGCCCAGCGCCACGTATCCGGAGCACGCAGACGTGGTGGCCTTCTACGACGAGCTGCTCCGGCGCGTGCGGGCGCTACCCGAGGTGAGCGCCGCGGGAGCGGCGCGTCTCTTGCCCCTGGCCAGCGAGATGGGTGACTCCGGGGTGCGGGTCGAGGGCTATGTACCGGCCCAGAACGAATCCACGCAAGGCGACTGGCAATGGATCACCCCGGGCTACCTCGAGGTGATGCGCATCCCCCTCCTGGAGGGGCGCAGGTTCGACGCCGGTGACGACGCGCAGGGCGCCCAGGTGATCATCGTCAACCGCGCCCTGGCCCGCCACTATTTCAGCGATCGCAGCCCTCTGGGTGCGCACATCAGTGTGTCCGACGGGCGACTCAACAACCCGGCCCACCGCGAGTGGGCGACGGTGGTGGGGGTCGTGGGCGACATCCACCACAACCGGATCACCGCGCAGGTGAAGGAGCGGTTCTACCGGCCCCAGGCCCAGGTGGGTCGGTCGGAGCGCAGCATGACGCTGACCATCCAGGCGCGCTCGGGCGACCCCAAGGCGCTCATCGAGCCCGTTCGCCGCGTCGTTTCCGGCCTGGACCCGCACATGCCCGTCTCGGACGTGCGTACCATGGACGAGGTGCTGGCGCAGTCCGTCGCCCAGCCCCGTTTTGCCATGACGCTCCTGGCCGTCTTCTCGGTGCTTGCGCTGGCCCTGGCCCTCATCGGGGTGTACGGCGTCCTGGCCTACGCGGTGAGCCGACGGACCCGGGAGCTTGGGATCCGCATGGCTCTGGGCGCGCCGTCCCGGCAGGTAGTGGGCATGGTGGTGCGCCAGGGCATGACCATGGCGGTCCTGGGAATCGTGGGTGGCACCGCACTGTCGCTAGGGCTCACACGCTTCATGCAGAGCATGCTCTACGGCGTCACCGCCCATGATCCGGCCACCTTCGTGCTCGTCCCCCTCGCCTTTGCGGCCGTGGCGGCCCTGGCGTGCTGGATGCCCGCGGCCCGGGCCGCACGCGTGCGGCCCGCCGAGGCCCTGCGCGCCGAGTAGACCTGGGTGGTCGCGAGAGAAGATTGGCGCCCCCTCCCCACCGCGGGGAGGGGGCGCCGGGCGTTCGATGACGACTACCGCTGCTGACTGCCCAGCTTCTTGATCATCTCCTGTGCGTGCCGGTCCTCTGCGTTGAGCTTGAGGGCCGTCTGGAAGGCACGGAGCGCTTCCGCGTCGTTGCCCATCGCGATGTGCGCGTCCCCGAGGGCGTCCCAGGCAACGGCTGCGTCTGGGAAGACGCGCGTGTTGAGCTGGAACACCTCCAGGGCCGCGTCCTTCCTCCCCATACGGAGGAAGTCGCTTCCGACTGCATCGACCATGCGTGCCACCGGGCCGGCTCCATGGGCATCGGCAAGGGCCCGGACGCCACGGTCAGCCGACTGGCGCTGCCCCGCCAGCAGGTCCATGAGCGGAGGAGCTACCTCCGCGATGATCCCGCCTTCGCCTCCGGCCCGGGCGAGGAGCGCTTTCGCACGATCCTGACGTCCGTCCGCCGCGGCGAGCAAGGCACCCCTCACGAGGGATCCGGCATCGGTGAAGCCGGTGAAGACACCGTTGTCGTCTCGGGCCGGCCAGTACCTCTCGTGGCTATCCTCCAGGTGGAACGAGCCGTCCGGCTGCAGGTAGGCGCGGAAGGTACCGGCGACCGGGATGTAGACCACGAGGTGGCCGTCCTTCACGGTGACCTCGGTCGTCGTCTCCGCCGGCAGGCCCAGGGATGGGGCCGGGAACGGCCATTTCCCGGCATATCCCCTCAACTCATCGTTCGACACGGCGGTGACGAGCGGGTCGGACTCGACCGTGAGTTGTGTAAGGCCGGGCTCGGCGATGGGCTCGCCGGTCCGCGCGTTGAGCACCTGCTCGATCAGGTCCAGCAGCGGGCGCAGCGGTGTGCTCTCCCCTTCGTACGTGTTCGCCCGGTTCACGATGACCATGTCGAGATCAGGGAGCACGGCGATCATCTGGTTCCCCACGCCGAGAGCGGAGTACATGTGGTACTGGGCGAAACGCGGCTCGCGGTAGATCCACCACAGGAGGCCGTACCCCATGATGTCGGTGTCGATGGAGTACATGGCGGAGCTTCGCTGCACCCACTGGTCGGATAGGATGCGGGTCTTGCCCCACACGCCCGAGCGGGCGAAGAGCAGACCGAAGCGGGCCGCGTCGCGGGAAGACATGCGGAACGGATACGCCGGGTAGCGCGACTTGTCCCGCTCGTAGTGGTAGTAGCCGTCGGAGACGCGCCAGTCCTCCATGCCCAGGGGCTTACCGAAGTACTGATCGAAAGCCTGAAAGACGTCGATGTCCTCCTCCTGCATGAGGACGGTCGCGAGCGTGTTGAAGTCCCAGTTGTTGTACGCGAAGTACCGGCCTGGGCCCTTGCTGCCCCGGGGCGCGGAATCCGTCCTACCCGCGTACGCGGCCGGATGGAACACGCCGGAGCGCGCCTTCAGGAGATCGAGGATACGGGCCTGCCGCTCCGACGGCATAAGGGGATCGGGATAGTCGTCGATACCTTCGTCGGCCATCGTCTTGTTGAGCTCTATCTTGCCCTGGTCCCAGTAGATGCCGTAGAGCGCCGACATGAAGCTCTTGCGGACGGAATGGCACATGAAGCGTCGTCCCACGTCACCCCAGTCCGCTACCACGGCGCCGTCCACCACCACCATGAACGCCGATGACGGCAGCGCCGTCCACGTCTGGCGCGCGGCCTCCAGCTCCAGCCGCGGTGACATGGCGCCGACCGGCACATCTCGGTTCGGGATCAGCTTTCAAAAAGGGCAGGAACGACAACCACACATGTGGTAGTGGACATGGTGCGATACGGGTCAGTGAGGGGCAAGCGTGGATAGGGGGACACTCGAACCGAGACGACAACGACGCGCCGACCGAGGACGCGCCGAGAGGTGGCCGGTAGGGTCGTCACGCCCCATACTGCTGGGCGTCGACGTTCCCCGTCACCCGCCATCGCCATGTATCCCACGGCCTACTTCCCCGTCCGCTCGATCCTGGCTGCCCTCGGGACCACCCTCCTCACCACCACCGCGCTGCAGGGCCAGTCCCTCCGGCAGGTGGATGCCGCTCAGGTTGACTCCGTCTTCGCTGTGTTCGACAACACCCGCTCGCCCGGTTGCGCCATCGGCGTGAGCGAGAACGGACAAATCGTCATGCAGCGCGCGTACGGCATGGCGGACCTGGAGCACGACGTCGTCAACACCACCCAGACCATCTTCGAACCCGGGTCGGTGTCGAAGCAGATCACAGCGACGGCGACGGTGTTGCTGGCGTTGGAGGGGACGATCTCCTTCGACGACGACATCCGGAAATACCTTCCGGAGTTGCCCGACTACGGCACCCCGATCACCATCCGGAATCTCCTCAACCACGACAGTGGCCTCCGGGACTGGGGCTCGGTGGCGGGGATCGAGGGCTGGCCGAGGACGCAACGAGCACACACGAACATGAATGTCCTCGACATCCTCTCCCGCCAGAAGTCGCTCAACTACAAGCCAGGTGACTACTACTCGTACACGAACTCCGGGTACAACCTGCAGGCCATCATCGTGGAGCGGGTCACGGGTGAGTCGTTGGCCGACTTCTCGAAGGAACGGATCTTCAAGCCCCTCGGGATGACCCAGACCCAGTGGCGGGATGACTTCACCCGCGTGGTGAAGAACCGGTCCATCGCCTACCGGCCCAACGACGATGGCGGCTGGAACATGCTCATGCCGTTCGAGGACGCCTACGGCAACGGCGGGCTCCTCACCACGGTGGAAGATCTCCTGCGCTTCACGCACAATCTGCAGACCGGTGAGCTGCTGGGCGGGCCCCGCTACGTCGAGGAGATGCACCACCAGGCGGTGCTGAACTCCGGGCAGGAGTTCTTCTACGCAAGCGGCCTCCAGATCGACACCTACAAGGGGCTGCGACAGGTGGAGCACAGCGGCTCCACCGCGGGCTACCGCGGCCACCTCGCGCGATTCCCCGATCAGGGGTTGGCCCTCGCGGTGATCTGCAATGCCTCCACCGGGAACGCGGGTGGCCTGCTCCACCAGGTCGCCGACATGTACCTGGCGGACGTCCTGCATCCTGCCGATCCCAACGCCCGGCCCACCGGGGTCCTCACCCTTCCTGCAGATCGCTTGTCGGCCCTGGCCGGGACCTATCGGGATACCCGGAACGGGTGGGTGGACGAGATCACCGCGGGGAACGGCGGGCTACGCTTTCTCAGGCGTCTCGTTTTCCCCGTGTCGGAGACGCGCTTCGAGTCGGCTGACGGAAGCGTGACGCTCACGTTCGAGGATCGGCCGTTCGCCGACGGACGTCCCGCCGCGGTGTACGACGCGCCGGGGTCGCCGGGTGTGCGTATCGAGCCCGTGGCGAAGTACTCGCCCACGCCGGCGGATCTCGGCGCCTTCACCGGCACCTACCGGAGCGATGAGGCGGAGGCCACGTACACGATCGCGGTGAAGTCCGGTGCCCTGGTGCTTCGGGACCGATGGGGCCGCGACAGGTCCCTGACTCCGGCGTACCTCGACGCCTTCCGGTCGGGGGGCCGCTACCTCGTCTTCCACCGTGACCGTTCCGGAAAGGTGACCGGCATGAGCTGGAGCGAGAGCCGGGTATGGGATCTGCGCTTTGCGAAGGTGGGGGCTTAGCATGACCCGCCGCTCCCGCTTGCTCGCCGGCCTCGCCGCGTTGCTGTTCCTCGTCGCCGTGGGTGTCTTCTACGCCCGACACACCCCCAAGGCCGGACCCGTCTTCGTGGACGGCCAGGCCCAGGTCGTCCCGGCGTTCGCGGACTCCACCCAGTGGATCCGGCAAGAGCTGTGGGTACAGACGGACTTCGACACGGACCACGACGGGCTGCCCGACCGCGTCCACGTCGACGTCACCCGCCCCGGGCAAACCGAGACCGAAGGGCTCGAGGTTCCCGTGGTGATGGGATCGAGCCCGTACTACGCCGGCACCGGACGCCCGCAGGTGAACTGGGACGTGCAGGTGGAGCTCGGCACCGTGCCGCCGCCGCGCGGCAAGATGAACGAGCCGCCGTTCACCTCGCCCCGGCCCCGGATTTCCAACGCCCTCGTGAATCAGTGGGTGCCGCGCGGCTTCGCCGTGGTGCACAACGAAGCACCCGGGACGGGACTCTCGTCCGGCTGCCCCACGGTGGGCGACTATCCCGAGCGCGAGGCGCCCGCCGCGGTGATCGACTGGCTGAACGGGCGGGCCAAGGGCTACACCACCAAGACCGGAGACGTCGAGGTGAAGGCGACGTGGACGACCGGCAAGGTGGGGATGATGGGCACCTCCTACGAGGGCACGCTGCCGCTGGCCGCCGCGACGCAAGCTCCGGAAGGCCTCGAAGTGGTGATCCCGGTCTCACCGAACACCACGTACTACCACTACTACCGGAGCAACGGGCTCGTGCGCTCGCCCGGCGGCTATCTCGGCGAGGACGTCGATGTCCTCTACGACTTCATCGCGAGTGGCGACACCCTCAACCGCGCCAACTGCGATCGTATCTGGAAGAACGGCATCTTCGCGGGCAAGGACGGCCAGGACCGCCAGGACGGCGACATGAACCAGTTCTGGCGCGACCGCGACCTGCTCCTGCACGTCAAGGACATCAAGGCGGCGGTGCTGCTGGCGCACGGCCTCAACGACTACAACGTCGTGCCCGAGCACAGCGTGCGCATCTACGACGAGATGAAGAAGGATGGCCTGCCGGTGTCGATCTACCTCCACACCGGCGGCCACGGCGGCAACCCGCCGGCCGAGATGGTCAACCGCTGGTTCTCCCACTACTTGTACGGCGTGGACAACGGCGTCGAGAACGACCCCCCGGTCTGGATCGTTCAGGACGCCGGCATGCAGGATCCCGAGGGGGTGCGCAGGCTCGATTCGCTGAAGGCCTACGTGGCCGCTCATCCGCCGCCACCGGACAGCACCGCGGGGCGCGGCAGAGGGGGGAGGGGCCGCGGCCGCCGCGGGCCCCGGCTCGACGTGCCGCCGACCCCGTTCGCGTCGTTCCCCATCCCCGGATCGGTGCCGGTGGTCTTCCATCCGGCGGCCGGCGGAAACGGGGTGGGCAAGCTCTCGTTCTCCGCCGTGACGTCGGGCGTGGAGTCGCTCGTCGACGACGTCGGTTTCTCGGGAAGCGATGACGCCATGTCGCCCCGCTCCGAGCATCGGTTGATCTATGCCACTGCGCCCTTCGACGACACGGTTCAGATCTCGGGGACGCCGCGGGTGACGCTACGCATCGCCTCGAGCAAGCCGGCGGCGAATCTCTCGGTCTGGCTGGTGATGTTGCCGTACGACTCGGCGCGCGCCGGCTCGTCGAGCCACGTGGGACTCATCAGCCGCGGATGGGCCGACCCGCAGAACCACCGGTCGCTCACCCACGGTGGCAGCTACGAGTCGACGCTCCCGGGCGAGCCGCTCGTGCCGGGCAGGTTCTACGACCTGACCTTCGACCTCGAGCCCGACGACGAGTTCATTCCCGCGGGAAAGCAGCTTGCGGTGATGATCATGTCGAGCGACCGCGAGTTCACCCTCTGGCCGAAGCCGGGGACCGAGCTTTCGGTCGACCTGGCGCACTCGTCCTTCACCATTCCCATCGTCGGCGGGAAGACCAGGATCGTCTCGGCAGGAGGGATGTAGAGAGCGATCGCGGCGCTGCCGTGCCGCTCAGTGCCGCGCTGTGGGGGGAGGGGTGCGCGGGTGCGGGGGGCGCCCCGAAGCTCGCTGGAGCCGTCGTCCGCATTCGCACCTTATAGACAAGGTCCGTTCCCCAGCTTGCCGGGTCTCGCCGGGTTCGCCGGCGCCGCCTACATTCGGCCGGTCCATCCGCCCTGTCTTCCGCGGGAGAGAGATCATGAAGGCCCGCTCGTCGTCGCTCGCCGCGGCGCTCCTCGTGAGCGCCCTCCTGGGCTCCCTGTGTGTTCCGGCCGCCGTTTATGCGCAGCAAGCCGCGACCGCGCCCGGCTCGAAGCAGATGTCTCTCGCCGACCTGCGCGCCTGGAAGTCCATCCGCGCACCGTCCGTCTCGCCGGACGGAGAATGGCTCGCGTACCAGATCGCGCCCAACGACGGCGACGCCACGGTGGTGATCCGCGCGACACACGACACCACCGAGTGGCGGTTTCCCGTGGGGGACGCCACGGCGGGAGGGCGTGGTGGCGGTAGAGGTGGCCGGGGCGGACGACCCTCGCTGGTGACCATCTCCGGCGACTCCAGGTGGGCGGTGTTCAACGTGGCCCCCCCGCAGGAGGCGGCGCGCGGGAGGTCCGCGCAGCGGTCCACCGGGCCGAATGGGTCGAATGGACGGAAGACCGCCCTGGTCGATCTCGCCACGGGCAAGGAGAAGGACTTCGACGGCATCGCCCGCTTCCTCTTTGCGGGGGATCACCCGCGGTGGTTGGCGCTTCTCAGGCAGCCTCAGCGCTCGGGTGCCGGTGGAACGGCCGCTTCCCCGGCGGGCGGTGGCGGCGGTGGGCGGGGAGGCGCCGGGGCCGCGCCGGCGG
>JAJDNI010000241.1 GCA_022340755.1 Gemmatimonadota bacterium | reverse complement strand
CCAGCGGCTCCAGCAGCGGGGCATCTGGAACGATCCCGCTCAAGCGGCCGCAATGCAGGGGGAGGTCCTCGAGTCCCTGAAGCGGCTCGAGTTTTCCCTGCGGCGCGAGGTGGAGGGAGCGCCGGACCGCCAGGCGACGTTGCGCGGCTCCGACGACGTTCCGGATGCCTACAGGAAGCTCGTGCAGGAGTACTACAAGGCCCTCGCGGGGAGCGCTCCGAAGAGGGGGTCGGGAGGCTCCGGAGGCTGAGCCGGCGCTAGCAGGTCGCTGCAGCATAGGGGGGCCACGCCACCGCGTGGCCCCCCTCATTCATTCCCCTCGCGGTCGAGCGCGTTGCGGACCTTGTCACGAAGGCCGTCCAGGGTGAAGGGCTTGGGGAGAAAGTCCATCTCGGTCACGCGGACACCCCGAAGGATGATCTCGTCCTCGGCATAGGCCGACATGAACAAGATCCGCATATGCGGATAACGTGCGCTCACGACCTCGCTCAACTCCCTGCCGCCCATCTCCGGCATGACGACGTCGGTGAGGAGCAGGTCGATGCGGCCGCCACGCTCCTCGACGACACCGAGCGCCGTCATGCCGCCGCCGGCCTCGACCACCTGGTAGCCGCCCCGGCGAAGCACTCTGGACGCCATGCGTAGAACGGCAGGGTCGTCGTCCACAACCAGGACAACCTCACCCCGACCCTCCGGAACATCCGACAGCACGGCTTCCGCTTGCACTGCGCGACTTCGCTCGACCCGTCGCCCGAAGCGGCCGCTACTCGCCTCGCTCGCCGAAGCGGTGGTCCAGCATCATGAGGGCGGCCGTGCTGTCGCCTGCCAGCTTGAGCTGCTCCACCGCCCTGCTCGCGCTGTCCTCCTCTTCAACCTGCTCGTTGACGAACCACTGGAGCTCCAGCTCCGTCGCGTAGGCGTCCTTTTCCCGCGCCAGCTCGAACAGGTCGTGGATCATGCCCGTGATCTTCTTCTCGTGGGCGAGGGCAGCCTCGAAGATCGACAGCGGGCTCCCGAACTTCTTGGGCGGCGCGTCCAGCGCCTTGAGCTCCACGTGTCCTCCGTTGTGGAGGATGTGGGCATACAGCTTCATGGCGTGCTCGACCTCTTCGTCCGCCTGCAGCTTCATCCAGTGGGCGAATCCGTCGAGGTTCTGCTCCGAGAAGTGGGCCGACATGGCCAAATAGAGATACGCCGAGTGCAGCTCGGAGGCGATCTGCTGGTTGAGGGCACCCACGACTTGCTTGTCCACGAGATCTCCTTCGTTGGTAGGTTGGCGAGAGTTCGGAGACCATTACCCACGAATGGGCAGAGAGAGCCACCCTCCGCTGAGGCCCCGTCGTCACTACATTCATCGCCCACCGCCGTCGTCAACGAGGCTCCCCGGAGGGCGCCCCGCGCGAGGCACGTCGACAGATCCGACCCCCCACCCCCATGAGCGGACCCCAGTTCATCTACCACATGTACCGCCTCTCGAAGATCGTCCCGCCCAAGCGGGAGATCCTCAAGGGAATCAGCCTCTCCTTCTATCCCGGCGCCAAGATCGGCGTGGTGGGGCCCAACGGCTCAGGCAAGAGCTCGCTGCTGAAGATCATGGCGGGAATCGACACCGACTTCCTCGGGGAGGCCTGGGCGGCCAAGGGCACGCGCATCGGATACCTGGCTCAGGAGCCCGAGCTCGACCCGTCGCTCGACGTGAAGGGAAACGTGGAGCAGGCGGTCAAGGAAACCCGCGACCTCCTCGAGCGTTTCGAGAAGGTGAACATGAAGTTCGGCGAGGTTTCCACCGACGAGGAGATGAACGCCTTGCTGGACGAGCAGGCGAAGCTCCAGGATCGCATCGACGCGGCGGGAGCGTGGGAGCTCGACCGGCACATCGAGATCGCCATGGACGCGTTGCGTCTACCCCCTGGCGACGCCGACGTCACGAAGTTGTCCGGCGGTGAGCGCCGCCGCGTGGCGCTGTGCCGGGTGCTCCTCGAGCAGCCGGACATGCTCCTGCTGGACGAGCCGACCAACCACCTGGACGCCGAGTCCGTGGCCTGGCTCGAGCACCATCTGAAGGAATTTCCCGGCACCATATGCGCCATCACGCACGATCGGTACTTCCTGGACAACGTGGCGGAGTGGATCCTGGAGCTGGACCGCGGCGAGGGCATCCCCTGGAAGGGCAACTACTCGTCGTGGCTCGAGCAGAAGCGCGAGCGGCTGCGCGTCGAGGAGAGGCAGGAGTCGGCGCGGCAGAGGACCCTGGACCGGGAGCTGGAATGGATCCACATGTCCCCCCGGGCCCGCCACGCGAAGGGGAAGGCCAGGGTCAACGCCTATGAGGAGTTGCTCGCCGCCGATGAGCGGGAGCAGGTACGCACCGCCGAGATCCTCATCCCCAAAGGCCCGAGGCTGGGCGACGTTGTCATCCGGGCGAACGATCTCACCAAGGGCTTCGGCGACAATCTCCTCATGGACCGGATCTCCTTCGATGTGCCCGCCGGCGCCATCGTCGGCATCATCGGGGGCAACGGCGCCGGCAAGACCACGCTCTTCCGGATGATCGTCGGTGAGGAGCAGCCCGACTCCGGCACTATGGAGACCGGCCAGACCGTGCGTCTCGCCTACGTGGACCAGTCACGGGAAGCGCTGAACGCGGACAAGACCGTATTCGAGGAGGTGAGCGGGGGCGCGGACATGCTGCATTTCGGGCGAGCGGAGGTGAACCCCCGGGCCTACCTGTCGTGGTTCAACTTCAGGGGAGCCGACCAGCAGAAGAAGGTGGGAGTGCTTTCCGGCGGTGAGCGGAACCGCCTCCATCTGGCCAAGCTGCTCAAGTCCGGCGGCAACGTGATGCTCCTCGACGAGCCCACCAACGACCTGGACGTGGACACGCTGCGTGCCCTCGAGAACGCCATCCTCGACTATGCCGGCTGTGTGATGGTGATTTCCCACGACCGCTGGTTCCTGGATCGCGTGGCCACGCACATCCTCGCTTTCGAGGGCGAGTCGGAGATCCGCTGGTTCGAGGGCAACTACGAAGAGTATGCCGAGGATCGGCACAAACGCCTGGGTAGCGAGGCGGACCAGCCCCACCGTCTCAAGTACAGGAAGCTGGTCCGGGGGTAGCACGAGACCGGTTGGCCCCTCTCTTGCAGGTTGTGGGACACCGTGGAACCCTGGAACGGCGGTCTTCCACCCGTTCCTCCAACAAGTCCCGAGCCCGAGGTGCCCTCATGCCCGGAATGCTCCGCTGTTCGAGGTGTCTCTCCAGATATGTCCCCTCCGTCGGCCTCACGCTCGCCCTGCTGGCCGGGGGGGCGGTCGCCCTTCAAGGCCAGGGGTTCGGCATCGCTGCCGGCATGAACTTCGCCGACCGGCACGACATCGACGTGGGGAGTGCGAAGGCGACGTTCAACAACTCCACCGGCTACCACGTGGGGATCGAGTTCGAAGTGGGGGCAGGCCCCCTCGCCCTGCGGCCGGGCGTCTTCTACCAGCGTCTCGGAAGCTACGACTTTCCTTCGGGTAGCGAGTTCAACTTGAGCGCGGTGGAGGTTCCGGTGGATGTCCGCCTGACCGTCCTCCCCCTTCCCGTCGTCAGTCCCTACGTGGTGGCCGGACCCGTGCTCACGTTCCCGCAAGCGACCGGAGACTTCGGGAACGCGGTGAAGAGCATGAGCCTGACGGCGGACATCGGTGCGGGCGTGAAGATCAACCTGCCCGGGAGCGGCCTCGTGCTCATGCCGGAGCTACGCTACAGCCACGGCGTCACCGACTATCTCAAGGACAGCTTCCAGATCGGCGGGGCGACGATCCAGCCATCGAGCGACAGCAAGCGACTGGCCCACGTGATGCTGAGGCTGCACGTTTTCTTCTGAGATCCCGGTTGCGCGAAGCGGTACCGGAGTAGAAACATCACGATCGGGATACGCCCTGGTCGGGGGGCTTCATGGAATACCGCGCGGACATCGGCATCATCGGGGCGGGACCAGCGGGCGCCCGAGCCGCGGAGCTACTGGCCGCGGCGGGCGCCAGGGTGGTCATGCTGGATCCGAAGGCTCCCTGGGAGAAGCCGTGCGGCGGGGGCCTGACGGACAGCGCGTTCGACGAGTTCCCGGAGCTGGAGGATCTCAAGCCGGCGGCCCGCAGGGTGGCGTCGATCCACGTCCAGGCGGAATGGGACGAGGCGCTGGTCGTGCCCCTGCACCGGCCCATATGGATCCTGTCCCGCCGGACGCTGGGGCGGTGGCAGCTCGACCGCGCGGTCCGGGCGGGAGCCGAGCACCTGCCCCTGAGGGTGACCCACGCCCACCGAACGTCCGGCGGGTGGTCGTTGGAGACATCCGCCGGCCACGTCGCCGTCCCGTTCCTTCTCGGTGCCGACGGGGCCGCGAGCCTCGTCCGCCGAGCGGCAGCACCGGACCTCGTCGTGGACCTCGCCCCCACCCGCGTCGCCTACCCGGAGGAGCCGGGGCCAACCCCCGATGCGGTGACCCTCCGCTTCTACTCCGACATCGCCGGGTACCTGTGGGACTTCCCTCGCCCCGATCACCGCTCCGTGGGGATCGTCGTCCCCAACGGCACATGGCAACGGCCTCGTCTGGACGGCGAGATCGACCAATATCGTGCGATGACCGAGAGAGACCGCGATTCGGACGCGCCTCGAGTCGGCGCCGTCATCGGGACGGCCCTCCTCGGGCACGGCGACTATTCGGGCATCGCCGGTGAGGACTTCGCCCTCCTGGGCGATGCCGCGGGCTTTGCCGACCCCTTCACGGGAGAGGGAATCCAGAACGCCCTGCGCTCCGCGGGTCTGTTCGTCCATGCCTGGGCGGAAGGAGACCCGGCACGATATCCGCGGCTCGCCCGGAAGGCGTTCGAGCACGAGTTCAAGGTCTCTCGCATGCTCCAGCGCTCCCTTTTCGAGCGCGGAGCGGGCCTGAGGCTGGTGGAGAGGGCGCTGCGATCCCGGGGTTGGTGCGCTCTGGTCGGCGCCCTGATGAACGCCGTCAACGAGCACGACGCGCGCATCAGCAGCCTCCTGGGACGCTGGGCCGAGACTTTCGCGTTGCTGCGAAGCCGAGGCACGGGGCCCGAACCCCCCCGGCCGCCGTTCGTCCGCCCGCGGGCGGACCGCGGCGCACGTGACGAGGTCGTCCCGCCCGGACCTTGATGCCATGGCGAGGCGGGCCTCCCACGGTCAGCCGCCCGCCTGCCTCATGCGATTGTAGCAGGTCGCTACCCGACCCCCGGAGGAGGCGTCTCCCTCCGTGGCTCCCTCACCTCTCCCGGCTCCCTTTCCCCCACCTCCTCGCGCTCGTCGTCCGCCAGATCGACGGACATGGGGAAGAAGAGCGCATGACGCACGCCGGGGAACGGCGTGTCCCATCCTCGGGCGTCGTGCCACAGAATGCGGTTCAGGAGGTCGCTGGGCGCCGCATCCGGTACGTCGAAGCGCATGCGGGCGGATGCCAGCGCGGCCTCCCTGGCATCACCCCGGACGGAGTCCGGCGGGGGGTTCACATCGTAGAGCGACTGCTGCGGCTCGATGGCGGTGAACGGCGTGAGGTCCAGTGCCTCTTCCGGCCCGACGAAGCTCGCGCGCATGTCGGTGGCCACGAGATCGAACATGCTCATCGCCGGCAGGCCCAGCATGAGCTCCACGGTCTTCACCATGCTGGGTTGGCTGTAGAACGTGCTGTCGACGACGTGGCGGCGCGCATAGGGTGAGATCGCCAGGGCTACCGTGCGGTGCCCGTCGATGTGGTCGACTCCATTCTGCGCATCGTCCTCCACTACCAGCACGGCCATGGACTGCCAGAAGGACGAGTGGGTGAGGCCTTCCACCACCCTGCCCAGGGCGAGATCGTTGTCCGCCACCATTGCCGCGGGGGTGCTCCACCCGGGCGACGTGCCGTTGGTGTGATTGCTGGGCAGCACCATCATCACGAGGTTCGGCATCGACCCCTTTGCCTCCCACGCCTTCAGGTGCTCGAGGAAGACGTCGGCCTTCAGCACGTCCGGCGACTCCTGGGTCCACCCCGGGTAATCCCGCACCAGGACCTTCTCCAGGGAGGGGATCTCCGAGTGCGTGTCGTACATGCGGGCCATCTCGGCACGGAAGTAGGCCGGATCGTGGGGCACGGAGTCCCGGTACTCCGTCAGGAGGCGCTGCCGCACCGCCGCGCGGTAGTCCGAGGGCGCCGGGGCGTACTCCCCGAATACGGCCACGCTCCTGCCCTTCGACTGAGCTACCTCCCAGAGGAAGCCCCCCGTCGAGTACGTGAAGGGATCGACCCCGTTGTACGGGTAGCTCCGTCCCTCGTACAGAGGCCACATGGGGTACTCGGTCTCGTTCGCCTGCGTGAGCCACTGGTGACCGTCGGCAGAGTTGCCCCCGGACGCGAAGAAGTGGTCCAGGAGCACGTAGCGGTCCGCCAGTGCATGGGCGTTGGGGGTCACATCGCGTCCGTAGATGACCAGGGAGGAGTCGCTGGCGCCACGATCCATGTCCCCGAACACCTGGTCGTAGGTCCGGTTTTCCTTGACGATGAAGACGACGTGGTCGATGAGGGACGGCTCGCCGGGTCGCTCGGGCACCGCCCGCGCCGGCACGTCACGGCGCGGGGCCACCGACGCCGAGCCTCCTCCACCCGCGAGGGTGAATCGATCGTTCTCGGCCACCGACGTGGTGTAGGCGGCGAGCTCCGCGTCGCTGGGCACGGCGATGACGTTCACCGACCCGCGCACCGCGTGGACGTAGCGCCCCACCTTCCCCGGCGAGCCCGAGGTGCGCCCCACGCCGGAGCCCACGCCCAGGAGGGAGCCCACGGCCAGCGTGGTGCCGTCGGGGCTGACGTCCAGCGATGACGGATACCATCCGGTGGGGATCAGCCCCTTCAGGGTGCCTTCCCCGCCCTTCCCCGACACGTCGTACACGGCCACGGCGTTGGCGCCCCCCAGGGCCACGAAGAGGGTGCGCCCGTCCGGAGACAGCGCCACCGCCGTAGGAGCCAGGCCGACCTTCCTCTCGTTGAAGGGCGCGATCTCCAGCGTACCGAGCCGCCTGTCCCGGCGCGTGTCGACGACCGTGACGGCGTCGGAGTTCCCGTCGGCCACGTAGAGACGCGCTCGCGCGGTGTCCCAGGCGACACCGGTGGGATGACGGCCCACCACCACCGTCCTCGTGATCTCACCCTTCACCAGGTCGATACGCGACACCGTCCCCGCCTCGGCGATCCCGCGCTTGTCCACGCGCACCGGCTCGGCCATGGGGTCGCAGCACTGTCTCGCTGCCCGGTCCCGGCTGGTGGGCTTCGGGCCGCCGAAGTTCGTGACCCACGCCGTGGATCCGTCCTCCGAGACCACCGCCGCCACGGGAAGCACGCTGGCGTCCAGCAGTCGGAGGAGCTCGCCCGAATCCGCGTCCAGCACGGCGATCTTGTCGTCGGCCGGAAGGGGCAGCACGGCGACCCGATGTCCCGAGCCGTTGGCTCGCAGCGCCACGTCCGGTCCCCCCGCCATGTACGATCCCAGCGGGCCGGACGATAGCGTATGCGCAACAGCATACCCCGTAGCCGCGCCGTCGAAGGCGCTGAGCTGCGCGATCACCCGCACGTCGGGGGGCACCGGAGCCCCGGGCGTCCGGCTGTTGGCCGCGCTGGCCGGAAGTCGCCCCACCGACGATACCAGCACGCGCCCGGTCGCCCGGTCCACCGCGACACCGTGGACCCCTGGCGTACCGTCGAAGTCGGCCACGGACAGCACCCGGTTCGCCCGCCAGTCCATGCGGTAGGCGTGCCCGGGCACGGCGACCCAGATCTCGTTGGCCCCCGAGCCGAAGCGGACGCCGGCCACGCGCCCCGCGAAGACCGTCTGGACCCCCGCGGGCGTGACCCGCTGGTCGGTGGCGATGACCCCCGGGTCGGGCACGGCGCGGGCGGGCCGGGGAGGTGGGACCTGCTGCAGGGCGGCGAAGACGAGTGCGGTAATCATGCCTGCAACATAGGGCACCGCCCCCCCGGCGCGAGGCGCCGTCGTGTCACGGTTCGGCCTCGGTGGGGGAAAACACCCAGCCCCTCCCACATCCTTCAAGCTCCTCTGGGGGATATCCCCCCGGCGGTTCCGCGGCAGGATCGGCCGAAAGACCTCTAAGAGTCTGCCATGCAAGAAGTTGCGCGCGCGCGTGCAAGGCGGTACGGCGATTGCTTGTGGTCCGGCCGTTGCCGCCCTCGCGCGATGTCGTCGGCGACAAACCGGAATGCGAGCGGACTTCCGGCAGGCGACACGAGAGCAGGGCGGCGCTTACCAGGAACCTTAGGAGAGGTCATGACCGCACTCACCTTGCTCTCCCTCGCGGCCCTCGCTGCCTCCCCGGCGACGCCCAACCCTTCCCCCACCTCCGTCGCTGAGCTGGCGAGACCGACCGAGACGTTGGTCTCTGCGTACATGAACAAGGTCGCCCGCGACAACTCCCTCGGGGTCGTGGCGCCCTCGGTTCCAATCCCCAGCTTCTCCAGGCAAACGGGACTGGCGTGCAGCGCGTGTCACACGAGCTTCCCGCAGCTCAACGCGTTCGGCCGGCTGTTCAAGCTGAACGGCTACACCATGAGCACGCAGCAGAACGTGCAGGCCCAGGACAGCAGCGGGACGTCCCTCAAGCTCGGCATGATCCCGCCGCTCTCGGCGATGGTGATCTCGTCCCTCACCTCCGTGAGGCGCGACGTCCCCGACCAGCAGAACGCCACCATGGAGTTCCCGCAGGAGCTGGGGCTGTTCATCGGTGAGGCCATCACTCCCAAGATCGGGACCTTTCTCCAGCTGACCTACGACCCCGCAGACGGCGGCATCGCCATCGACAACGCCGACATCCGGTACGCCAATCACACGACCATGGGCGGCAAGGACGTGCTGTACGGGTTCACCATCAACAACTCTCCCACGGTCCAGGACGTCTGGAACAGCACTCCGGTGTGGGGCTATCCCTTCGTCGGATCCGAGGTGGCGCCGGGCCCGATGGCGTCGACGCTCATCGACGAGAACCTGGGGCAGACCGTGATGGGGGTCGGCAGCTACGCCCTCTGGAACAACCTCCTCTACACCGAGCTGACGTTCTACAGGTCCGCGTTCCAGGGAGGGCCGATTCCAGTGGACGGGTCGGCCGAGAACGCCATCCACGGGGTGACGCCCTACTGGCGGGTGGCGCTCCAGCACAACATCACGGGTGGACAGATCATGGTGGGCGGGTACGGTCTGGTGTCCCACCTCGTGCCTTCGGGCTTCGAGGGAACTCAGGACCGATACACGGACGTCGCCGTCGACGCTCAGCTCGACAAGACGATGCCGAGCGGTGCGTCCCTGGTAGCGCACGGCACGATGATCCACGAGAGCCGTCAGCTCGACGCCACCTTCGCCGACGGAGGCGCCAGGGACGCGACCGGGCATCTGCGTACGATCCGGGCCGACGCCACGTACTACTCGGCGTCACGGGTGGGCCTCACGGCCGGACTCTTCTCCACCACCGGAAATACCGACCCCATCCTCTATCCGGCGGACGCCGTGGAGGGTAGCGCCACCGGAAGTCCGGACAGCAACGGCTACGTCTTCCAGCTCTCCTTCATGCCCTGGCTGAACACGCGACTCGGCCTGCAATACGTCGGCTACACCAAGTTCAACGGGGCCAGCGACAACTATGACGGGGCCGGACGCAGCGCGTCCGACAACAACGCCCTCTATCTGATGACCTGGCTGGTGTTCTGATCCTCAAAGACCGGGGGGGGTACGGCCGACCGTCTGGTGCGGAAACTGCCACCGCTACCGGGTCCGCCGACCCCCCCGATCTTCCCTCCCTGCGGCCCGTCGCCCGCGGATCATCCCAGCCCGAAGCGCTCCAGCCGATAGCGGAGCGTGTCGCGCGTCAGCCCCAGGAGCCTGGCGGCGGCGCTCTTGTTGCCCTGCGTCCGATCCAGCGCCTGCTCGATGAGCTCCCGCTCCACGTCCTCCAGAGCCACGCCACCGGCGGGGAGCACGAAGGCGAACCCCTCTCGGTCCGTTCCGTGCTCCGCGATCTCGCTCGGGAGGTGCTTCACGTCGATGACCCGTGTATCCTCGAAGATCAGGATGCGCTCCAGGACGTTGCGGAGCTGACGCACGTTGCCGGGCCACGCGTAGCGCTCCATGGCGGCGAGGGCATCGGCCGTCACGGTGCTCACCGGGCGGCGCATCTCCCGGCTCAGGACACCGATGAAGTGCGTCGTCAGCGGGCCGATGTCGTCCGGGCGCTTCCGCAGAGGGGGGATGTCCACCGGTACCACGTTCAGCCGGTAGAAGAGATCCTCACGGAAGTCTCCCCGTTCCACCGCGCTCGTCAGATCACGGTTGGTCGCGGCCACCACGTGCACGTCCACCTCGATGTCCCGGACGCCGCCCACCCTGCGGAAGGAGTGGCTCTCCAGGAAGTGGAGGAGCTTGGCCTGGACCGGCACGGGCATGTCGCCGATCTCGTCCAGGAACGCCGTGCCCCCGTCGGCCACCTCCAGCAGGCCACGCTTGGACTGGCGCGCTCCCGTGAAGGCTCCGGCCTCGTGGCCGAACAGCTCGCTCTCGACGAGGTGCTCCGGCAACGCCGTGCAGTTCACGTCGACGAAGGGTTGGGAGCGCCGGGGACCCCGCGCGTGGATCGCCCTCGCCACGACGTCCTTGCCGGTGCCACTCTCGCCTCGGATGAGGATGTTCGACGGAGACCCCATCTCGCCGATGCGGGAGATCCGCTCCGCGATGCGCCGCATCGCCGGCGAGCGGCCCACCAGGGTGACCTCAGAGAAGCGCCATTCGTGTCCGGCGCGCAGGCGCTCCACCTCGTCACGCAGCTTGCACGCTTCGATGGCCTGCTCGATGAGCAGCAGGATCTCCGAGAGATTTACCGGCTTCTCCAGGAAGTGATAGGCGCCGGCGCGCACCGCACCGACGGCGGTCTCCACCTCCCCGTAGGCGGTCATCATGATGACCGGCAGGGACGGACGGAGCGCCTGCACCTCGGCCAGCACCTCGAGGCCCGAGTAGTCCGGAAGCCGCAGGTCCAGAAGCAGAATATCCGGCGGGTGGTCGCGGGTGGCGGCGATGACGCTGGCACCGTCGGCGAAGACGTGGACTTCGAAGCCCTCCTCCTGGAGGTGCTCCTCCAACCACAGGCGGATGAGCATCTCGTCGTCGCAGACGAATACGCGGGCTCGACTCATTGCTGGATGCCTCCGTCCTCGGATGGGTTTTCCGGCGTCGGCGGGCGCTCTCCCGCTGGAATCATGATCTCCACGGTGGTGCCGACAGCTTCGAGGCTGTCGATGGTGACGGTGCCGCCGTGTCGCTCCACGATCTCTCGGGTAATGGACAACCCGAGGCCGGTGCCTCCCTGGGGACGCGTGGTGAAGAAGGGCTTGAAGACCTGATCGAGCTGGTCACGGGGGATCCCGGCACCGGTGTCGGAGACCCGTATGGCGATCCCGAGCTCGGTGGCGTCCGGGAAGACGCGGATCTCGCCGCCGGCCGGCGTCGCCTCGATGGCGTTGAGGATCACGTTCACGAGAGCCTGCTGGAGGAGCGTGGCGTCGGCGGGCACCGTGGGCATCCCGGGCACGGAGGACACGTGCAGGGACACGCCCCGCCGGTCGGCGGACGGCTCCAAAAGCCTGCAGGCCCGCTCCACGACCACGTTCACGTCGGTGGGCGCCAACGTCGGGGACGCGGGCCGCGCGAAAGAGAGAAGGTCCCGCACCGCCGTGCCGATGCGCCGAAGCTCCCGCGTTACCTCTTCGAGGATGGGATCCACGGCGGGGTTCGGACCGACGCGGCGTCGCACGAGATCCAGTCCGTGGGTGATGGCCACCACGGGGTTCTTGATCTCGTGGGCGAGGCCGCTGGCCAATTCCCCCACGCTGGCCAGATGTTGGGCACGGGCGATCTCCTTCCGGTGCAGCTCCGTGACCCTCGCCGACGCCTCGGCCAGTCCCTCTGCCATGTCGTTGAACGAGCGAGCGAGCTCGCCGACTTCGTCCCGCCCGGGGTTGTCCACCCGGGCCTCCAGGTCGCCGCTCCCCAGGCGTCGCGTAGCCGAGACGAGGCGGCCGATGGGGGCCACGATCCCCCGGGACACGAACCAGGCCGCCGCGACGAGCACCAGGGCCAGAAAGCCCGCGAAGTACATGCTGGTCCGGCCCAGGCTGCGCAGCGCGCTGAGCGCCTCCTCCTGCGGGACTTCGGTGACCTGGGTCCAGGAGAGCCCGGGCACCTGCAGCAGTCGCCCGGCGACATCCACACCCAGGTGGTTCACGTAGCGGGCGCGGTCGTTGGGTTCCTCGAGAGGCGTGTCGAACACGGAGGCGTAGCTCTCGTCCGTGCCCCGCTCCGAGAAGTAGATGGGTCGGTCGTTCTGGTCCAGGAGGATCGTGCGGATATGCTCGTCGCTCTGCTGCGGAAATCGGAGGAAGTCCTCCATGTCCCGAGACGGCACGAAGCCCCCGAGAAAGCCGATGCGCTGGCCGTCGGCACCGGTGACGGGCACCGCGATGCAGAGGGCGGGCGGTCTCGCGGGGTCGGGGGAGCGGAGCCAGCTCACACCGCCGGTCTGCCGGTCGCACGGATAGGGTCCGGACGCCGTCGAGTCGGCACCCGTGGAGACCAGGAAGTGCCCGTCCCGGTCGAGGAGGTAGAGCTCGCGAAACGACCCTCCCCCCTCCGCCCGCTGCCGTCGCAGATAGTCCTCCACGGCATCCCGGTCCGCGACGCTGGCCATCCCCGCGCCCGCCCCTTCGGCCCTTCGCAGGCCGGCTCGGAGGAACTCGTTTCCCGCCGCGACGGCCTCGAGGAAGACCCTGTGCCGGTCCATGCGGTTCTGCACGTGGAGGACCTGCAGGAGGGAGGCGACGTCCAGGGACCGCTCCAGAAGGCCCTCGGCGATGCGCTGGCTGCGGATGTAGCCGACACCGTTCGAGATGAGGAGCGGAACCAGGGACAGGGCCAGGAACCAACCCATGAGCCTCCGGCCGAGCTTCGACTCTCGGCCGGAGCTCGCGCTCGCCGTTTCGGAATCCCGATACCCTGCGTCCATCGCCCCCCTCATGCGCAAAGGACCTCGTCGCGCGGGATGCGGAGGTCGCATCGCACGGCGAGAGCCCATCCTGCCGCAGGGGGGGCGGGGCCCTGTCCGACGGCGCTCCGTCCTGCGGGTGGGGGAAAATCCCCACCGCAACAGTAACGCCTCGAGCTCAGATGGGGCAAATCCCCAAACGGAAACGAGACCCTGAGGCACCGATCGACCATAAAATGTTCCCTAATAAGCGCTTACAGGGTCGGCGAGGCGCCGGTATGCGGATTGCTCCTTCAAGATTCGAACTCGGGACGCCGGTCACGAGCCGTGCCCCGGTGAGACGAACGTCGAAATGACGGAGAGGGGTCATGAGAGTCGGACCCATGATGGGGTTGGCGGCGGGCCTGGTGGCGGCGGCCTGCCTCGCTGTGCCGGCGCGTGCTCTGGCCGGAGGTGGAGCGGTCCGGGGCGCCACGCACGTCGCCTCGGGACAGCAGAAGCCGGAGGAGATCTTCAAGAGCGTCTGCTCCAGCTGCCACGGGCCGAAGGGTAAGGGGGACGGACCCGCGGGCATGGCGTTCAATCCCCGCCCCGCCAACTTCACCGACCCCGCATTCTGGAAGACACGCCCCGACTCGGTGCTGATCCACTCCATCACCGACGGCAAGGGCATGATGCCGCCGTTTGGAGGCACCTACGACCAGGCCACCATCAAGGGTCTCGTCGCCTATCTCCACACCCTGAGCGGCCTGCCGAAGGGTGGTTCTTCTCCTGGCGAGTAGGCCGCACGCGGATACTCGGCCCCTTCCTCTTCCTTTCATCCGCGGGCCCCGACACGGCGTAGCCGCCGGCCCGCCCGAGGCTCGATGGCTACACGCGCCGTGGTCCTCTTCACGCTCGCCGCGCTCACCGCGGTATGTGAGGGGTGCGGCGCTCGTTCGAATGGCTCCCCGGCGGAGCCAGGGTCACCGGATTTCAACGACCTGCCTTTTCCCGTCCACCTCACGGCACAGCAGTCGAAGGGCCGCAAGATCTTCGAGGAGGCCTGCGCTTCGTGCCATGGGCGGGCGGGGCGTGGAGACACCGCGACGACCCCCACCGTGGACGGCAGGCTCCCGGACCTGAGCGACAAGCGGTACGCCACCCTCACCCCCACCGAGCTGGCCGCTCGCTTCGCGGCGGCACACGGCGAGTCCTTGCGCTCGGTGGTCACGGCCGAGAGTACGCGTGCCGCGCTCAGCTATCTTCCCGTCTTGGCCTACCCGGTGGACGCCGCGGGAAGCGCCGTCCGCGGACGGGAGCTCTACGGACGCTACTGCTCCTCATGCCACGGGATCCACGGCGACGGGAACGGTCCCGCCGCGGTGTTGCTGGACACCCGGCCAACGGATTTCACACGCGACCCGCTGGTCATGGCACGCGACTTCGACGCGCTGGTGCGGGACATACGAGACGGCCCGGGGCTACCCCACATCTCATCGATGCCCTCCTGGGGGCCCGTCTTGAACCCGGAGGCGCTGGCCGACGTGGCGGCGTATCTTCCCGCGTTCACGGAGACGCGACCGCGACATCGGTGAGCTGCTCGGTGCGGGCGCGCCGCCGCCTCCGAACCGCTATTCGCCCTGCTCGGCCAACCGACGGATGCCCGCCAGCGTGAAGTCGGCGATGTGCGTCGCGGCGGCCCGGATCTCGGCGTCGGTCATCTCTCGCCAGCCCGGGAAAGCGACCTCACGAAACCGGTTCGGCATGTAGGAGAGGCACTGAGCCTGGAGGCTCACGACGCAGCGCCCCACGCGCGGATCGCCCATGTCCGTGCCCATCAGCGTCGCCACCGCCTCCGCGAGGAAGCGCATACGTGGGAGGATGACGACCTCGGCGATCCACGGTGCCAGCGGCGTGGGGTCATTCATCTCGTGACGCATGATCTTTTGCGCCCACACCGCTCTTCCCCGCGGTGATGCGAGGCGGGGAACGTAGGTCGTGACGTAGTGGCGTATGCGCTCTTCCGGCGTGCTCTCCGCGGCGACGTCCGTGGTGGGGTCCACATGGACGTCCTCCAGAGCCATCGCCACCACCTCGCGGTACAGTCCCAGCTTGTCCCCGAAGTGATAGTTCACCGCCGCGAGGTTCGCATTCGCCTCGCGGCTCAGATCCCGCACCGTGACCCCGCGGAAACCCCGCTCGGAGAAGAGGCGTGTGGCCACGGCCAGGAGCCGTTCCCGCGTCGCGGCGTCGCCACTCGCGGCGCTCCGCGCTCCCCCACGCCCGTTCCGGACGTGGCTCCCCGCCCCGCGATGCTCCGGCGCCGACCTCGAAGGTCTGGACATGGCTCAGAGCTCCCGCCTGAAGAGAAGGGTCGCCACGGACATGCTGATCGCCGCGAACACGGACAGGAAGACGAGATCGAAGCCGATGGCCCCCAGGCCGGCGTTCTTGAGGAGCACGCTCTTCAGGGCGTGGACCGCGTAGGTGAATGGGTCCCCTACGGAGATGGCACGCATCCAGGCGGGAAAGGCCTGCCGCGGATAGACCGCGCCGCTGGGGAACCAGAGGAGGGTGTTCAGGGCGCCGAAGAGCGCGCGCGGCAGAAGAGGATCCGAGACGCGCACCATGAGCAGGAACATCATGCTCACCAGGGTGACCGACGACACCATGATCACCGCCAGCAGCTTGCCCAGGCGAACGGGGTCGTACCAGTCGGGTACTCCGGCCACCATCGACCCCAGGGTGACCACCATGGCCCCGGCGAGCATCCCCTTGATGGCGCCCGAGAGGTTGAAGCCTGCAATGAGCTCCAGGCGCGTCACGGGCGTCACCAGGTACCCTTCGTGCAGCCCTCGGGCCTTGTCGTCGATGAAGATGATGCCGCCGCCGATCATCACCATCATGAAGATCGACATCACCGCGGTGCCTGGGAGCAGGTACTGGATGTAGGGCACGTACGGATAGACCTCGACCACGTCCAGGGTCGGTTGGCCCGTCAGCCGTGGCCCGGCGGGGACCGTCGGGGTCTCGTAGGCCCGTAGCATACTGGCGAAGGACGCGGCCAACGTGCCCGAGACGAAGCCGTCGGTGTTGTCCTCGATGAGCGCCACCTTGGGGGCGTCACCCACCAGCGTCTTTCTGGAGAATCCGGGCGGGATCGTGAGGACACCGTTGACGTGTCCGTCCCGGAGCGCCTGCAGGGCCACTCCGGGGTCGTCGAAGGGCACCCACTCGAAGGTCTTGGCGTTGGCCGCGACGGCGTTGCCCAACTCCTGGAGCTTGAGCGCCGGCACGCCGTGGTCCTGGTCCACCAGCCCGACCTTCAGGTGCTTCACCTGCCCGCCGAATGCGTGCCCCAACACCACCAGCTGCAGCAGCGGCATGAAGAGCGACATGACGATGAGCATCTTGCTCTTCCGAAAGCGCCGCAGGTCCCGCTCGATGATGGCCCACATGCGTTCCATAGGTCGGGCCTCCTATCGCCTCGGGCCGCGGAATCTGGCCAGCTTCTCCGCGGCGCTCATCTCGGTGAGCTGGTCCCGGAGGTCGTGCCCCGTGTAGTGCACGAAAACGTCGTCCAGCGTCGTGCTCTTCACCGACAACGACTGCACCGTGACGCCGCGCTCGGCAGCCGTCGCCATGAGTGCGGTGGTGGTGGCCGGGCCGCTCCCCGAAGCGATGCGGTAGACCTCGCCCTCCCCACTCACCTCTTCCACCCCGGGCAGCGCCTGTAGCTGGCTCAGCCAATCCGAGGGGATGTCCGCGAAGCTCACCTCCAGGGAGTTCTCGCCGGGGATCGCGGCCTTCAGCCGCAGCGGCGAGTCCAGCGCCATGAGCTTGCCGTGATCCACGATGGCCACGCGCTCGCACAGCTTGTCCGCCTCGTCCATGTAGTGGGTCGTGAGCAGGACGGTGAGGTCACGACCGTGCTTGAGCTTCTGGATCATCTCCCACACCGCCGTGCGCGACACCGGGTCGAGGCCGGTGGTGGGCTCGTCGAGGAAGAGGATGCTCGGCTCGTGCACCAGGCCGCGTGCGATCTCCACGCGGCGGCGCATGCCGCCCGACAGGTTCTTCACCGGCGCGTCCGCCCACTTCGAGAGCTCGACGGCCTCGAGGAGCTCGGCGATGAGGTCGCGCCGGCGATCCCGGGCCACGCCGTACAGCTTCGCGAAGATGAGGAGGTTCTCCGTGGCGCTGAGCTCGAGGTCGGTGGTCATGGCCTGGGGAATGACGCCGATGGTACGACGTACCGTGTCCGCGGAAGTCACCACGTCGCAGCCTCCCACCAGCGCGGTGCCACCGGTAGGCTTCAGCAACGTCGTCAGCATGCGGATGAGGGTGGACTTGCCCGCCCCGTTCGGTCCCAGGAGGCCGAAGATCTCGCCCTCGCGCACATCGAAGCTGATGTCGTCCACAGCGGTGAAGTCGCCGAACCGCTTCGTGATGCCGCGAACCTCGATGGCGTTCACGAGCCCGCCTTCCCGCTCGACGGCTGTATGGGCAGGAGGATGTAGGCGGTCATGCCCAGGGCGAGCCTGCGATCACCGTTGTCGACGCGCAGTCGGACCTCGAACGTCTTGATGTCCCTCTTGGTCCGCGACACGTCGCGTTGGGTGGCGTAGTCCGCGTCCACCCCCCGGTAGAAGACCTTCCCCGTCCGCTCCAACCCGGACGGGAGGCGCACGGTGAGGGTATCTCCCAGCCGTATCCGGTCGATGTAGGACTCCTGCACGTCCGCGCGGACCCACAGATCGTCCGGATCCACCAGCGTGACGACGGGCTGCCCGGTGGTCACCACTTCGCCCCGGCGAACCGCCCGCACGTCCACGATGCCCGAGATGGGAGCACGCACGTCCGTGTATCCGAGACGCACCCCCGCCTTCTCCGCCTGCGCCGCCGCGGCGTCGCGCTGCTGCCTCACGGCGCCGAGCGCGCTTCTGGCCGCGGTCACGCGCTTCTCCGCTGCGTCGGCGCGGGCCTGGGCCACCTCGACGGCGGTGTGGGCCTGATCCAGCGCTTCGGGCGTCAACCCGCCGCTGTTGGCAACGGCCTGCGTACGCTCGAAGGTCTGCTTGGCCTTGGCCAAGCTGGCCAGGGCCTCGCTCACCTGGGCCTCCGCCGCGGCCACGTCGGCCTCGCTGGCCGTCACCTGGGCACCGAGCGCTTCGGCGCTGTGCGCGAAATAGGCCTGGTCGGCTTCGAGCTCGGCGGGCGCGATGGTGGCGATGAGCTGACCCTCGACCACCGAGTCCCCGGCGTCGACCGCGAGGGTGTCGATCCGCCCCGAAACCTGTGGACTGACGATGACGTCCTCGGTGGTGACGATGCCCGTCAGCACGAGGTCGCCGGAGTCGGAGGCACGGGCGTAATGGACTCCCGCGGCGACGACGAGGACGAAGAGGGCGAGGAGAGCGATGCGTCGGGCGTTCACCTGGAGCGCTCCCGAACCGGCGCGAGGCCGTCGACTGAGGTGGGGCTCCGGGCGCGGGCAGGCCAGAAGCGAGAACGCATGTATAAAACACGTGTTTGATCGCGTCAACACGGTCGCGATCGACCATCGTGGGCGCACCGAGCCCAGGTCGCGCCCGGCGCGCTGAAGAGGCGCCGTGCGGAGCGGGTGGTTGTAGGCGGCTCCTCCGGCGGCCAGATTGGGGCGGCGTGCGGGCGCGAGCCCGCACGGGGGTCGCGCGCGCGGTGGGGGGGAGCCACCCACCGTGAGGTGGCGTCCCGGGGATGACGTGGACCAAGACGGGTGGACGAGGGAGCCGACACCATGCGCACACACACGACCCACTACCTCCTTCTCAGTCTGATCGGGCTTGCCCCCGCAGTGGCGGCGGCGCAAAGCACGTCCTCCGCGGCGTCGTCCGCGAGCACGCGAGAGGGGGTCAACCCTGCCCGTCCGGTTGTGACCGCGGTGCCCGTCAGCGGAACCATCCGCATCGACGGGCGCCTGGACGAGGCGGCGTGGGCGGCCGCGAAACCGGTCACCGCGTTCACGCAGGTCGACCCCGAGGAGGGGAAGCCCGTGAGCGAGCGCACCGAGGCGCGCATCCTGTTCGATCACGAGGCCATCTACGTCGGCATGCGCCTCTACGACCGCCAGCCTCCGACCATCCGACTGGGTCGTCGGGACATGGCCCTGCTCGACGCCGATTGGGTGGGCGTGGTCTTCGACTCGTACCACGACCACCGCACGGCATTCTCGTTCGACCTGAACCCCGCGGGGGTCCAGCGGGACGAGACGAAGTCCATGAGCGCCAGCGGGCAGGAGCAGGACGACAACTCCTGGGACGCGGTGTGGGAGGGCAAGACGACGGTGGACTCCCTGGGCTGGACCGCGGAGTATCGCATCCCCTTCAGCCAGCTACGCTTCTCGGAAACGAAGGCGCCGGTCTGGGGCATTCAGCTCGAACGCATCATCGGGCGGCGGAGAGAGTACGACGTGCTGTCCTTCACCCCGAAGAGCGAGCCCGGAGGGATCCCGACCTACGGCACCCTCGTCGGTCTTCGCGACATCGCGCCCGGGAATCGACTGGAGGTGCTCCCGTACGCGGTGGCGCGCATGGAGCGCATCAATCCCGGCCCCGACCCGTTCCGGTCGAATTCCGAGCAGAAGGCGTCGGCGGGCGTTGATCTCCTCTTCCGCGCAACGTCCGACTTCACCGTGAACGCATCGTTCAACCCGGACTTCGGTCAGGTGGAGGCCGACCCGGCGGTGGTGAATCTGACGGTCTACGAGACGCAGTACGAGGAGAAGCGGCCCTTCTTCATCGAGGGGAGCGAGATCTTCGACTTCGGGCGCAACACAAGCGGGGGACAGCTCTTCTACACCCGGCGCATCGGCCGCGCGCCTCAGCTCAGGGCTCCCACCGCCGCGTCGGACGCGCCGGCGAACACCACCATCCTCGGGGCAGCCAAGATGAGCGGGAAGACCCCATCCGGATGGTCCCTGGGCGTCATCGAGGCCGTCACCGGCCGTGAGCAGGCACGCTACCTGACCTCCACCGGCGCCGAAGATCTGTTCACCGTGGAGCCCCTCACCAACTACCTCGTGGCGCGGGCGCGCAAGGACACCAACGGAGGACGCACCTCCGTGGGCGGCATGTTCACCGCCGTGGACAGGCGCCTCGACACCGACCCTCTCAGGGCGGCCTTGCGCTCATCGGCGTACGCCGGCGGTGCCGACTTCCGCCTGGAGTCCGCGAGTCGCTTATGGGTGCTGCGTGGCTCCGCCGCCTACTCCCGGGTGGCAGGCTCACCGGAGGCGATGGTGGCCACCCAGACCGCCGGCATCCACTTCTTCCAGCGTCCCGACGCCACGCATCTCGGGGTGGACCCCAATGCGACTTCGTTGACCGGCTACTCCGTGGGAGCCGCGGTGGAGCGGCAGGGCGGACGGCATTGGCGCGGAGGCTTCGAGGTGGCGGCCACGTCACCGGCGTTCGAGGTGAACGATCTCGGCTTCCAGTACCGCACGGACCGGCGAGACGGCCAGGCGACCCTCAACTACGTGGAGAACCAGCCGGGCTCGTTCCTGCGCAACTACGCCGTCTCGGGCACGGTGCGCTACGAGCACAACTACGACTGGCAGCGGATCCAGGCCCTCTGGGCGCTCACCGGACAGTTCCGGACCCTGAACTTCTGGAGCGGCTACGTCAGCGTCCGCCGCTCCGTGCGCGCGGTCGACGACCGCTCCACCCGCGGCGGGCCGCTCATGCAGCGCCCCGCCAACTGGAGTGTTGTCGCGCACCTGAGCACCGACCCGCGGAAGAGCGTGACGATCTCCAGCGGTGTCGGCGGGGATCGGGACGAGTACGGCGGTTGGACCGCGACCATAGGAGCGGACGTGGGGGTGAAGACCTCGAGCCGGTGGAATCTCACCGTGGGACCGTCGTATGCGCGAAGCCTGTCCAAGGCGCAGTACGTGGGCACCGTGCCCGACGCGGCGGCGACCGCGACGTATGGTGCCTGGTACCTGTTCGCGCCTCTGCGGCAGACCACCGTGTCCATGGAGACGCGGCTGAACCTGACCTTCACACCCAGGCTCTCGTTCCAGCTGTACGCGCAGCCGTTCATCGCGTCGGGTGACTACCTGACGGTGGGCTCGCTGGACACGCCCCGGGGCTACACGTTCACCCCCTACCCGGGTCAGGTCCCGAACCTGGACTTCAACTACCGCTCGCTCCGGGGCACCGCGGTGCTGCGGTGGGAGTGGCGACCCGGGTCCACGCTGTACGCGGCGTGGCAGCAGTCGCGGGCAGATTACGCCAGCGGCGTCGGCAACTTCGACTTCTCCCGAGACCGGAGCGCGCTCTTCAACGCCCGTCCCGACAACGTCTTCGTCCTGAAGATGAATTACTGGTTCACTCCCTGAAGAAGCGGGGGCGTCACGTCGGACGGGAAAGGGCTGCGTGACGTTCGTACCACCCTGTCGCAGGGGGTTACGACACAGTCGTGGCACAGTCGGAGATCGTCAGCTCGACGGGGTCTCCTCGATCCCTCGATTCACCTTTGATGGTAGTACGAAGAGGTACTCCCCAAAGGCACGCGCGAAGCGGATCGTCGAATCCGCATCCACCGTTGTCGGGAGACCAGCACCCCCGTCGGCGTGTCGCTGATCGCTGGCGTCGAGCCTGACCTGGTGCGCCCAGGTCTCCATCTCGCCGGTGATTAGCCCGCCCTCCTTCGCCACCTCGATGCGTTCGTTCGGCGTCCCGTCCTCGTAGTCCTTCGCCTTGAGCATCGCATCGACGGCGCCAGCTGTGCGCAGAGCATGATGGCACCGGCTGGCTGGCGACGGCTCTCCAGGGCCTGCTGGAGGTAGCTACGGGCGGGCTCGGGGATTGCCTCGTCTACCTCTTCGTTCTTCGGAAAGTATCCGAGCATGGTAGCGTCGCCGTCCTTCCCATACGCGGACACGACACCACCACAGCTCGTGCACACGTGGACTTTCCATCTTCGCGGATCCCGTCCCTCAGCGTTGTTGGTCGAAAATGAGGCTTTCGAGCCCAGGACGGCTTGGAGACTCCGCGGTGGGGACACCGATTGTGTGACAGGAGGTCACGCAGTTGCATGAGCTGGGTCTTACCCCTGAGAGCTTCCGCGCTCCACTCGGAGGAAACCGAGAGCAAACCTCTGCGTCACGCTCGTGCTCGTAGAGACGGCCTGGAGGCCGTCGAAGGCGGGTATCCGGACGCCCTCCTGGCAAGTCTCCGTCGTAACGTCAGCCGGAGACGGTTGGCCCAGTCCGACGCTGTACCCGACTACAGGCGCAGCGGCCACGGTCAGGCATTTCATCAGCCTGGCGAACTCCTGTCGATCCACTCGTCCTCCTTTCGATTCGAAGAGTGCCGGTTGCGTTGCCGGCAATCAATGGCCTATACGCACCTCAGCACCGAGACAATCACCGAGAGGCAGATCGTAAGGTGCGGGGGACGCAGCGGGCGTCTTCTGCCAGCATGGCAACGTAGCGGCTCACCGATGAAGCTTGCCATCCGCTCACGTTTGCGCCTACAGTGCAACCGACCTTCTGCCCTCCCGTCGTAGAACGTCCCGGACGTTCTGCGGTTGCACCCGGAGATCACGCTCGTCGTGACTGCCCGATGACGGACGCCTTCGCACGCCTCGCCGCCGCCCTGGTGGACCGCTATTCGATCGAGCGGGAGTTGGGTGAAGGCGGCATGGCGGTGGTCTATCTGGCCGAGGACCTGAAGCACCACCGCAAGGTGGCTCTCAAGGTGCTCAAGCCCGAGCTCGCCGCCGTTGTGGGCGCCGAGCGCTT
>JAJDNI010000229.1 GCA_022340755.1 Gemmatimonadota bacterium | reverse complement strand
TGCGCAGGCTGTTGTCACCCTTCTGCGTCCGCTCCACCTCGGGACCCGTCGGCAGGGCCGGCGTGGCGGGCATCGGCGGCCGCCGGTCGGGGACCAGCACGGTGGCGATCTTCTTGCCTCCCGCCGTCCACTCGAAGGTCGTCACCAGCGTGGCCAGCACCGGGGTGCGGGTGATCTGGCGCGACCGGCCGTTCGCGGGGTCCGCGACCCAGATGTGCGTCGCGTCCGGCGTGTGCACGAAGAACGCGATCTGCGATCCGTCCGGTGACCACGTGGCGTTGGAGACCCGGGCCCCCGAGGGCACGCGCACCGAGACCTTGGAGCCGTCGGTGGCCGAGATCACCTCGATGCCGATGTTGCTGCGGATGGTCAGGCTCCGGTCGCGGTTCGCGCGGAAATCGATGAACTCGCCGCCCAGGTCGTGGAAGGGCTTGGAGAACCGGTCCATGGTGACGGGGCCGTCGCCGACCTCGTTGAGGAACCACTTCCGGTTGGGGCTCACCTCGTTGAGGCTGACGTTCAGCCAGCGCGGCGCCATGACGGCGTCGACGATGGTCTGCTGTGGCAGGGTGTACGACTCGCGGGCCAGGACCGCCTCGGGGTCCCAGCCTCCGTCCTGCGACTGCGCCGCTCCGTGCAGCGGCGACAGAATTGCCCATGCCACCAGGACCCACGCCACTCCGAGCGTGCGCCGCGCCGTGGATCTCGGACCAGGCCGACCGATCATGGTCACCTCCAGAAGATCTGCGTTAACGACGTTCGATTGGACCCGACGCCCGGGAGGGGGGCCGGAACGGGCAGGTTTCCGACAAAAGGGAGGGGTTGCCGGCGTCAGACAAGGGACAGCGGAGAGAGCCGGGACGTTGAGCGTGGGTGGAGAGGCGGCCCGCCACACGCGTCGCTATGGGCGGAACCCCCTTCCTTTGTTAGTTTCTCTCGCTCCTCACATCCCAGGGAACCTGACCATGCGAATCAAGATCGGAGTGGCTGCGGCGGTCGCCGCGCTCACCTTCACCGGGTGCAACCAGGCCGGCAGCACGTCGGCCCGTCTCGATACGGACAATCAGAAGGCGAGCTACGGCATCGGGCTGAACGTCGGCCGCAGTCTCCGGGGCGCGGAGGACAGCCTGGACATGAACGCCTTCCGCAAGGGCGTCGAGGACGCGCTGGCGAAGCGCGACCCTGCCGTGCCGCAGGAGGAGATCCAGACCGCGCTCAACAACTTCTCCCAGGCCGTGATGGCCGCGCAGCAGTCCAAGCAGGCGGAGGCCTCCAAGAAGAACCAGGAGGAGGGCGAGGCATATCTCAAGGAGAATGGCGCGAAGCAGGGCGTGACCACCACGGAGAGCGGCCTCCAGTACGAGGTCCTGAAGCAGGGTGACGGCCCCAAGCCCGCGGACGGCGATTCGGTGAGCGTGAACTACACCGGAACCCTCATCGACGGTACGGTCTTCGACAGCTCGGAAAAGCACGGCGGGCCCGCCACCTTCACCGTCGGCGGCATGATCCCCGGCTTCGACGAGGCGCTGAAGCTGATGCCCGTGGGGAGCAAGTACCGCTTCGTGATCCCGTCGGACCTCGCCTACGGCGCGCAGGGCGCCGGTGAGGACATCGGTCCGGACGCGACGCTGATCTTCGAGATCGAGCTCCTGAGCGTCAAAGGCAAGTAGCCCGCAGGGGTAAGGCGCCGCCCGCGCCAGGGAGCGTTTCGCTCCCGGTGGGGGCGGCGTCTCGTAGCTTCAGCGCACGCCGGCCGCCCGCAGGAACCGACGGGCGAGCTGCGCGACCCGATCCTCGCCGCTCTCCTCGGCCTGTTTCAGAATCGCCTGGACGTGGCTGGACAGGAGCGGGTCACCCCAGCGGTATCCCGTGGCCTTCTCGGCGCTGCGGGAGTCCCCCTCGTCAGCGCCCTGGATGAGGGCCCACGCCGCCGCTTCTTCGTAGGCGGGGGAATCCGGATCCGGAAGGCGGAACTCGGGCTCGCCGGCATCGCCGGCGTCTTCGTTCACGAAGGCGCGGGACATGGGAGCTTCCTTATCGCTCCGGAAGCCGGATCTCCGGCTCCTCCGGGAAGGGGCGGTAGAGCGTGATGACGTGTCCCAGCGTTTGCACGACCTGCACGCCGGTGAGGTCCCGCTCGATACGGCCGGCACTGGCCCTGGCCGCGGCCGGCGCGCTCTCCAGGACCCGCACCTTCAACAGCTCGCGGGTGTTGAACGCCTCGCGTATGCTCTGGAGCGTCGCGTGGTTGATGCCACCGCTGCCGATGCGGACCACCGGCTTGAGGTGATTGGCCAGGGAGCGCAGATGCGCGCGTTGTTTCGGGGTGAGCGGGGTCATGGCCCAAGTGTAGGGCAGCGCTGGGAAATGATCCATGGGAAGGCGCCACTCGTCATCCCCATTCCGGCCCGTGCCGGGCCCAGACCTCCTGCATCGTCATGTTGGGGTCGCGGCACAGGAGGACGGGGACGTCCTGCTCCTCCTCCACGGCCCACGGGTTCCGCACGCGCGTGGCCGTCTGGAGCGATCCGCAGTGGAAGTCTCCCAGATCGTCGGCCTCCACCCCCAGGAGGATGACGACGTCCCCGGGCCGCTCTCCGGGCCCGAACAGGTAGAAGCTGCCCGCCCGGCTCACCACCGGCGGGAGCCCGAGGCGTCGCCCGTAGAGATCGAGGGCTCCCGCCTGCCCGTAGTTGTGGCCGTAAAGGACCGTGCGCCGCTGCTCGTCGGGGGTGAGGGAGTCGTAGACCTTCGCGACGGCCTCGACCTTCTCCTTCCAGCCGAGCATGTCGGCGTAGTCCTGGGGTAGCGGGAGCTGGGTGCCGCGGTTGGTCTGCGTGGCCGCCGTGATGCCGAGGCGAGCGGCATAGGCCGCCATGGGGGCGGGCGGTACCACGGGGAGGCCCAAAGGCACGGAGATGGCGAGGTAGGCTCCCGTGAGCACCGCCACGGACCACGCGAGCGCCAGGCGCAGCCGCGGGCGCGCCAGGAAATCGAGCCAGGTGGCGCCTGCGGCCAGGAGCACCGGATAGATCGGGCCTGCGTAGTAGGGCTTCCCGTGCAGGAACCCGAGGAGCAGGAAGGTCACCACGCACGCGAGGGCCGGGGCGCGGAAGGCGCGGAGCCGACGGTCGGCGAAGGGGCCCACCGCCCCGGCCACCGCGAGGAGGATGACCGGTCCCAGCATGAGCGGCTGCATGCCCAGGTACTCCCGCCACGTCACGCGGTCGAGCTGGCCGGCCTTCAGCTGCTGCATCTGGTCCAGGACCGGGAAGTGCTGGGTGATCTGGCCGATGACGCTTGGGCTTCCCAACACCAGGACGATCAGGAGGGCGATCCACGGACCGGGTCCGAGGAACGCCTTTCGCCGCGGCGTGAGGAGGATGGCTGCGACCACACCGAGGCCGATGAAGGCGATGGAGAACTTGGTGAGCAGGCCCAGGCCGCCGGCGAGGCCCAGCGCCCACCACCAGCGTGGATCATCGGTCTGCTCGAGGCGGAGAAGAGCGTAGAGCGCCAGCGTCCACCAGAGCTGGTCGAGGACCACCGGCTGGAAGAGGCTCCCGGCGCGCAGAAAGAGCGCGCCGCCGAGCATCGCCAGGCCCGTGAGGAGCACGCCCAAGCGGCCGGCGCCGAGGGCTCGCGCGGTGAGGAGCGCCAGCAGCAGGATCGCGGTCGCGACGATGCCGGGGAGCAGCCGGTAGGTGAAGACCGACACGCCCACGGTGTGGCGCAGCAGCTCCGAGAGCAGGGCGATCATCGGCGGGAAGTCCATGTGGAAGAGCCGCAGATGGGTGCCCATGGAGAAGTAGAGGAACTCGTCGCGGTGGAACTCGTAGGGCGTGACGGCGGCGGTTAAGATGCGCACCAGGAGCGCCACCGCCAGCAGACCCGCGATGATCCCACCGAGATTCCTCGAGCGGTCGGGCACCGGACCGGCAGTCGTCATGCGCGTGCTCCCCGAGAGGTCTTCCGTCCCAGCAGGTCGCAGGGCCCCCGACGGGGGGCACCGTTCTTCTTCGGCGACCTGCTACAGCTCCAGTTGCATCCCCATCTCCACCACCCGATTCGGCGGAAGGCCGAAGTACGCGGTGGCGCGCAGGGAGTTGATCGACAGTCGATGGAAGAGCCGCTTTCGCCACCGCATCATGCCCGGGCGATCGGTGAGCACAAGCGTCTCCCGCGAAAGGAAGAACGTCGTCTTCATCATCTCGAAGCGCAGTCCCTTGTTGGCGCACCGCCTCATGACGTCCGGAATGTCGGGACTCTCGGCAAAGCCGTAGCGCACCGTGACCTGGTAGAAGTCCTTCTCGATGGGCGTAACGCTCACGCGCTCCCGCGCGTCGACGTAGGGCGTTTCGGTGGTGATGACCGACATGAAGACCACCCGCGCGTGGAGCACACGGTTGTGCTTGAGGTTGTGGAGCAGCGCCGGGGGCGTCGCGTCCACGTCCTTGTGCATGAAGACCGCCGTGCCCGGGGTGCGATGCGGCTGGCTCTTCACGATGTCCCTCACCACCTGGCTCAAGGGGATGGCGGTGGTCTGCAGCCGCTCGGCGAGCAGCCGGCGGCCCGCCTTCCACGTGGTCATGGCGACGAACACGCCCCCGGCCACGACCAGCGGGAACCAGCCGCCGTGGGGCACCTTGGGGAGGTTCGCCCCCCAGAAACCCAGGTCGACGAACAGGAGGAGCAGGGCGAAGGTGAAGACGCCCAGCACGTGCCATCGCCAGCGGCGTCGGGCCACCACGGAGAAGAGAATGGTGGTGAACGCCATGTCCGTGGTCACCGCCACACCGTAGGCTGCCGCCAGAGCGCTGGAGGACCCGAAGCCCACCACGAGGCCGACGCACGCGATCATGAGGGCCCAGTTGATGGCCGGAATGTAGATCTGACCCTCCTCCTTGCTGGAGGTGTGATCCACCAGCATGCGCGGCAGGTACCCGAGCTGGATGGCCTGGCGGGTCAGGGAGAACGCTCCGGAGATCACGGCCTGGGATGCGATGACCGTGGCCATGGTCGCCAACACCACCAGCGGATAGAGCGCCCACTCCGGCGCCATGTGGAAGAAGGGCTGCTTGATGTCCTGCGGGTTGGCCAGGATGAACGCACCCTGCCCGAAGTAGTTGATGAGTAGCGAGGGGAGCACCAGCCCGAACCACGTCAGTCGGATGGGCTTCCTGCCGAAGTGGCCCATGTCCGCGTAGAGCGCCTCACCTCCGGTGACCACCAGGAAGACGGAGCCGAGCACCAGGAAGCCCCGGATCTCGTTCTCGCGGAAGAAGTGCACGGCGAACGTCGGGCTCACGGCCTCCAGCACGTGGGGGTCGTGCCAGAGGGACGCGACGCCCATGGCGGTGAGGGTGACGAACCAAATCAAGGTCACCGGACCGAAGAGCAGCCCGACCTTGGACGTGCCCCGCTTCTGGAAGGCGAAGAGGGCGAGGAGTATCCCCAGCGTGATGGGGATCACGTACGGGCGGAAGAGCGGGGTCGCGACCTCCAGGCCCTCCACGGCGGAGAGCACGGAGATCGCCGGCGTGATCATGCTGTCGCCGTACAGAAGGGCCGCCCCGAAGAGCCCGGCCAGCACCAGGAGCGTGCGTCGCCCGCGCACCTTCTTGTCGTCCGGCGGCGTCACCAGGGCGGTGAGGGCCATGATGCCCCCCTCCCCGTGGTTGTCCGCCCGCATGACGAAGAGCAGGTACTTGATGGAGATGACGATGACCAGGGACCAGAAGATGAGGGACAGCACCCCCATCACGTTCTCTTCAGTAGTGGCGAGCCCGTGGGACTCGTGGAACGCCTCGCGGAAGGCGTAGATGGGGCTCGTGCCGATGTCCCCGAAGACGACGCCGAGCGCCGTCAGGCAGAGCAGCCACAGATAGCGTCCCTGGGGCTCGTCGTGGGCGCCATCCTCGTCGGGTGACGAAGAGATGTCGGCGACGCTCTCGTCTGCAGGCGTGTCCGCTGCGCCGTCCGGGGGTGGGGTGGTCGACTCCGAAATGGTGGGGCTCCTGGAGGGGGCGTGGCCGTTCCGTAGTGTCGAGACTCCTACGTGACGGCCACACAATAACCTTCGACCCCCGTGGAGGGAGGGGGTCGCGCGAAAGGGCGGCTTCGGCCACGCCCCCGAAGAGACGGGACTCGCCCGAGGAGCCGGCACCGGCCATGTTGTGGCGCCATGTCCCGTACCGAGCGCTGCCCCTGATGCCCGTCGCACTCACGAAGGCGATGACCGTCGTGGCCGTCGTCCTGACGGGCCAGCCGGTGCGGGCACCGTCCGAGAGCGTCCGGGAGTACGTCGCTCAGCGTGCCGCTCCGGCCCCGGTGGTGGACGGAAAGCTCGACGACGCCGCGTGGCGTGGGGCCCCCTGGACAGAGCCCTTCGTCGACATCGTGGGTGACGCCCGGCCGGCGCCCCGCCTCCTCACCCGCGCCAAGATCCTGTGGGACGACGACTACCTGTACGTCGGTGCGGACCTCCAGGAGCCCGACGTGTGGGCGACGCTGACCCAGCCGGATGACACCGTCTGGCACGACGACGACTTCGAGGTGTTCCTCGATCCCGACGGCGACGGGCTGGCATACTACGAGATGGAGATCAACGCACTGGGAACGATCCTCGACCTGTTCGTGCCCCGCCCCTACCGTGCCGGCGGGAAAGCCGACCTGTCGTGGGGTGTCCGGGGCGTGCGCTCGGCGGTCGCGGTCCGAGGCACGCTCAACGACCCCTCCGACCGCGACGCGGGGTGGTCGGTGGAGTTCGCGATCCCCTGGCGCGGCCTGGTGCCCCCGGACGTCACGGAAGCCGGTCCGGCGTCGACGCGCCTGCCGGGCGCTTCCGGAGCGGGGAGGGCGCCCCGTCCCGGGGACCGCTGGCGGGTGAACTTCTCCAGGGTGGAGTGGCCCATGGAGGTCGTCGACGGCGCCTACCGCAAGACACCGCGCGCCCCAGGCCAGCGCCACCCGGAGGACAACTGGGTGTGGTCGCCGCAGGGGGAAGTGAACATGCATGTGCCGTCGAAGTGGGGGTGGGTGCGCTTCGTCGGCGAGCCGGCGGGAGCGGGCGGGTGAAGCGCCGCGACTTCCTGTCAGCGTTCCGCCGAGGACTCACCGCATCCCCGATCCGCCGGGAGGGGCCGTTCACCGCGTGGACGTGGGTGCACGGCGGAGCCGAACGGGACGAGGACGAGTGGCGCCGTCGCTTCGCCCGGGTCCGCTCGGCCGGGATCCAGGCGGTCCTGGTGTCCGGCGGGGACACGGCCGTCCTCGGAGACGCGGCCCACGCCGAGGGGCTCGAGTTCCACCGCTGGACGTGGATGTGCAACCGCAACGGCGACGCCGCGGTGCAAGCCGCCCACCCGGAGTGGTTCACGGTGAGCCGCGAGGGGAAGTCGTCGCTCACCCATCCCCCGTACGTGGGCTACTACAAGTGGGTGTGTCCGACGCGACCGGCGGTTCGCGCGTATCTGCGGGAGCTCGTCGACGCCACGGCCGCGGATCCTCGCGTGGACGGCGTCCACCTGGACTACATTCGACACTGCGACGTCATCCTGCCGCGGGGCCTGTGGGTCAGCTATCGGCTGGTCCAGGACCGGGAGTACCCCCAGTTCGACTTCTGCTACTGCGACGTTTGCCGGAAGACCTTCCGCGCCCAGGCCGGCGTCGATCCGCTGGAGCTTCCGGACCCCACCGCCGACGAGGCGTGGCGGCGCTTCCGGTGGGACAGCGTGACCGGCCTGGTGAAAGAGTGCCGCGAGGCCGTGCGCGACCGGGGGAAGAGCATCACGGCGGCGGTCTTTCCCACGCCGAGCCTGGCACGCCGGCTGGTGCGACAGGCCTGGGACGAGTGGGGCCTGGACGGCGTCTTCCCCATGCTCTACCACTCGTTCTACCTGGAGGACCTTCCGTGGATCGGCGCCTCGGCGCGGGAGGGGGTCGGGGCCGTGGCGGCGGCCGGCGACGGCACGGCATTACGAGCTGGACTCTACATCCCGAGCCTCGATCCGGATTCCCTGGCGGAGGCCGTGGGCATCGCGCGGGATGCCGGGGCGCAGGGGGTGTCGCTCTTCGAGATGGACGGGCTGAACGACGTCCACCTCGAAGCGCTGAAGAACGCGCTGGGGGCGTGATCGGAGGGGAGGCGCTCCGCGCTCCGCTCACACCCTCGGCGCGTGTAGGCTGCCGGCACCCTCGCCTCGACGCGAGACCGGGACCCCCGGGTCACTCGTAGCGCAGGGCTTCGATGGGGTTGAGCTGCGCCGCCTTCCTGGCCGGGTAGAAGCCGAAGAAGATTCCCACCGCCGCCGAGAATCCGATAGCCAGCGCCACCATGGCCGGGGCGATGGCGGTGCTCCACCCGGTGAGGCCGGCGATGGTCTTGGCACCGGCGAAGCCGAGACCCACCCCCAGAGCGCCGCCGATGACGCTCAGCACGATGCTCTCGACGAGGAACTGGCTGAGCACGTCGGAGCCTCGGGCCCCGATGGCCATGCGGATGCCGATCTCGCGAGTGCGCTCCGTCACGGACACCAGCATGATGTTCATGATGCCGATGCCGCCCACCAGCAGCGAGATGCCGGCGATGGCCGCGAGCAGAAGCGTCATGACGTCCGTGGTGCTCGCCTCCGCGTCCATGATGTCCGTCTGGTTGCGCACGGTGAAGTCGTCGCCGTCGTAGGGCGCGAGCTTGTGCTGCTCCCGCATGATGCTCCGGACCTCGTCTTCCGCCGCGGGGATGTCCGAGGACAGCGCCGTGCTCGCCAGGATCTGGCCGATGAACTGATGGCCCGCCAGGCGGGTCTGCACCGTGGTGAAGGGGGCCAGGACGACGTCGTCCTGGTCGTTTCCGTTGGCCGTTTGTCCCTTGGCCTGGAGCACGCCGATGATCTGGAAGGGGACGTCTCGCAGGCGGAGGTCCTGGCCCACCGGGTCCTGATCGGGGAACAGGTTCTTCGCCACCGTCGCCCCGATGACCGCCACCTTGCGCATGCTGCTCTGGTCTTCGCTGTCGAAGAGCCGTCCCGACGACACGGTCCAGTCGCGGATCATCGGGTAGTCGGTGGAGACCCCCAGCACGACGGTGCGCCAGTTCCCCTGCCCCCCGATGGCCTGGGTGGGCGCCATGATCACCGGCGACACGCCGGACAGCAGCAGGGACTCGCGCTTGATGGCCTCGGCGTCCTGGACCGTCAGGCGGTTGAAGCTGCCGGCCCCCCGGCTCACGCCCCCCTGACTGCTGCTGCCGGGCGTGACCACGATGAGGTTGGTGCCCAGGTTGTCGATGCTCGCGCGGATCTGCGACTTGGCCCCCTGACCCACGGCGACCATCATCATCACGGCGCCCACGCCGATGATGATGCCGAGCATGGTGAGCAGCGAGCGCATCTTGTTCTTGAGGATGCTTTCCACCGCGATGTCGACGAAGCGCTTCGTCCTCATGTCAGCTCGCCACCTCCAAGGGTTCCAGATCCTGCAGATCGCTCGTGGCGTCGTGCAACTCCTGCGTGGCGTGGTCACGCACGACGAGCCCGTCGCGCATCTCCACGACGCGTGGCGCATACGCGGCGATGGACGGCTCGTGCGTGACCAGCAGGATGGTCGCTCCCTGCCGGTTCAGCTCCTGGAACAGCGCCAGCACCTCCACCGACGTGTGCGTATCGAGGTTCCCCGTAGGCTCGTCGGCGAGGATGATGGCCGGGTTGGTGATGAGCGCGCGGGCGATGGCGACGCGCTGCTGCTGTCCGCCGGACAGCTCGCTGGGCTGGTGGTCCATGCGGTCACCCAGCCCCACGCGTTCGAGGGTGGCGCGGGCCATGGCCTTGGTGTCCAGCTTCCGTCCACTGCGATCGTACAGCAGGGGCAGCTCGACGTTGTCCAGGGCGGTGGTGCGCGCCAGGAGGTTGAAGCCCTGGAAGACGAAACCGATCTCCCGGTTCCGGATGTCCGCGAGCTCGTCCCGGTCGAGTCCGTCGACGCGAACGCCGTCCAGCATGTAGACGCCTTCCGTGGGCTGGTCCAGGCACCCGAGGATGTTCATGAGCGTCGACTTCCCCGACCCCGAGGCTCCCATGATGGCCACCATCTCGCCTCGGGCGACGCGGAGGTCGACACCACGCAGGGCGTGGACCTCGCTTCCGCCGGTGCCGTAGATCTTCTTCAGGCCGCTGGCCTGGATGACCAGATCGCGCGTGTCCATGTCAGAACCCCATGCGGAAGCGGCCGCCGCCCCGGTTGCCGCCCTGGAAGGGGTTCGTGCTCCCCTGCGTGGCTTCCTCCGCCGAGGACGACGTCACGCCCGCCACGACGTTCATGCCTTCCTTCAGGCCGTTCCCCGAGATCTCCGTCATCTGGCCGTCGCTGAGGCCGAGCTTCACACGGATGGTCTGCAGCTTACCCGTACCGTCGAGGTACCAGAGCGTCGCGCGGTCGGTTGGACGGCCACCGCCCCAGGCCGAGCCCGGAGCCGCCGCGAACGATGGGGCTCCCTGACCGGCAGCGGAGGCGCCTCCGCCGGAGGGGCCGCGGCTCCCGGCTCCCGGTCTGGCTGCTCCAGGCCCGCCGCCTCCGGCGCCCTGACCGCGCGCCGCCATCGCGCCCCTCGTCGAATCCTGTCCCGAGCGCTCGCTACGAAGCTCCGCCATCATCTCCTGCGACGGGTGGAAGCGCACCGCGGCGTCCGGGACCTTGAGCACGTTGGTGGCGCTTGCCACCAGGAACGTGGCGGTGGCGGTCATGCCCGGGAGGAGCTTGCCGTCCTTGTTGGCGACGCTGATGACCACCGTGTAGTCGACCACGTTCTCCTCGGTCTTGGACTCGAGACGAACCTGGGAGACCGTGCCGTCGAACGTCTGATCGGGATACGCCTGCACGGTGAAGGTCACCGGCTGCCCCACCTTGATCTGGCCGATGTCGCTCTCGTCGACCTGCGCCAGGATCTGCATCTGCGTCAGGTCCCGCGCGAGGAGGAAGAGCTGGGGTGCCGAGAAGCTCGCGGCCACGGTCTGCCCCACGTCGACATTCCGCTCGATGACGACCCCGTCGATGGGCGAATAGATATTGGCGTAGCGGAGGTTCTGCCGCGCGCGGTCGAGGGATGCCTGCGCGGACGTGTTCGCCGCGTCGGCCACCGCCCAGGCGTGCTCGGCGGTGCGGTAGTCGGTCTCGGTGATGACCTTGGTGGCGAAAAGCCGCTTCGACTGGTCGAGCTGGTACTTGGCCTGGTCAAGGTCCGCCTTCGCGCGTTCCGCGTCCGCTCCTGCTTGAATGACGGCCTGCTTGAGGAGGGTGGGGTCGAGCCGCGCGATGAGCTCGCCCTTCTTCACGTGGGAGTTGTAGTCGGCGTACAGCGCGGAGATCTGGCCGGAGACCTGCGTCCCCACCTGGACCGTCCGCACCGGCTCGAGGGTGCCGGTGGCACTGACCGTGGCGTCGACGTCTCCACGCTGGACCGTGACGAACCGGTATGTCTCCGGTGCCGCTTTCCCGCTTCGTGCCACCGTTACGATGGCCGCCGCGGCCAGCACGCCCGCCGCGATCCCCAGCTTGACCTTCTTCTTCATGTTTCGTCGTCCTCCCCGTACGTCCATCCCGCCGCCGGACGAGCACTCCACGAGGCTGGCCCGGAGCCGGCGCGGACCCCTCCGCGTTGGTATGGATGTCCTTCTACCGGAAGGCGTTACAAGCGGGGCACGCGCTCCGTCGCTCGGCGACGGGTGGAGACGTCCCAGTCCCGTTCAACCAAACGCCCCCGTCGGGGGTCATCAGGCATCGGATACGCGCGTCTTCGGCGGATCCTCGACGGGTGTCACCGAAGACGGGCTCGTGCATTTCTCCGAAAAGCGAGTGATGCGCATGTCGCCGTGGCGCTCTGGCCGTTCGGCCAATCTGGTCCTGTTCCTGTCGTTCCTCGCCGTGCCGGTGTCGGCCTTCGCCCAGGCCGTTCAAGAACCCGGTGCCGTCATCTCGCTCTCGGAAGCCATCCGATTGTCGTTGGATCGACAGCCGGCGTCCGTGGCGGCCCAGGGGGCGCTCTCCAGCGCTCGGGCCGACCAGCTCCAGTCCCGGGGGGCGCTGCTGCCGAACGTCACGGTGAACGGCATCTTCTCGAACTCGAGCAACCAGCGATTCGATCAGGCGACCGGGCAGCTGGTCTCCCAGAACTACACGTCCCAGGTCCAGGGCTCGTACGAGGTGTTCGGGGCGGGGCGTAAGATCGCCAACCTGCGCGCGTCGGGAGCCGACGTGGACGCGGCGGAGGCGCGGTACACGGCGCAGCGCTTCCAGACCATCCTGCAGACCACGAGCCTGTTCTATGCTGCGGCGGCCGCGACGGATCTGGTGCAGGTCGCCCAGCAGCGGCAGGAGCGGGCCCAGGAGCAGCTGACGTTCGCGCAGGTGCGCCTCGATCTCGGCACCGCCACCCAGTCCGACGTGCTTCGGGCGGAGATCGAGGTGGGGAACGCGGAGCTGGCAGCGGTGGACGCCCGGGCGAGCCTGAGAACCGCGGAGCTCGCGCTGGGGCGACAGGTGGGCAGGGAGGGTGCCGTCCATCCCGCTCCCCAGTCGCTTCCCGATCAGGCGCCGGAGCTGCCCCCCACCGAAGAGCTCGTACGACGCGCCCTGGGAGGCTCGCCGGCGGTGGTGGCGGCGGACGCGACCCTGCAGAGCCGCCACATGGCGACACTCGCGGCGTATACGCCGTATCTGCCCACGGTACGTCTCAGCGGGGGGTACGACTGGTTCGCCTACGACTTTCCCCCGCACAAGCAGAGCTGGAGCCTGAGGCTGACGGCGTCGCTGCCCATCTTCAACGGCTTCCAGCGCGAGGCGGCCCTTCAGCGGGCCCAGGCGGCGCAGCGGACCGCGGAGGCCCAGGCCCGGGATGCCGAGCTGGGGGCGCGGGTCAGCGTGGAGTCCGCCGTGCAGGCCATCGAGGCGGCCTCGCGCCGGGTGGAGATTTCCGATCGGACGGTCCAGCTGGCCGAAGAAGATCTCAGAGTGCAGGAAGAGCGATACCAGCTCGGGGTGACGACGATCCTCGATCTGCAGGCCTCGCAGCTGGCCCTGGCGGACGCCCAGGTGGCGGCGGTCACCGCCCGGCAGGCCCTTGGAAGCGCAGTAGCCGGTCTCGAGGCGATCCTCGGGGAGTCGATTCTCCAGGAGTCCGAACGATGAAGGCCATGGTGAGGAGCTTCGGCGTCCTCGTGCTCGCGGTGGCGGTGGGGGTGTCCGGGTGCTCCAAGGGGGAGGCGACGCCGCAAGCCTCCGATGCTTCCGGTGGACCGAGTGGCGGAATGGGCCGGAGGGGCCAGCCCCGCGTCTCGGCCGTCCAGACCGTGCCCGTCACCGTGGGCTCCATCGCCCGTTCGGTGACGGTCTCGGGCGTCGTGGAGCCGTTGCGCACCGTGGCGGTGAACAGCCAGCTGTCGGGGCAGGTCCTGGCGGTGAACGTCGAGGAAGGTACCGTCGTCCACACCGGCGACACGCTGGCGGAGCTCGACGGTCGCGAGCTGCAGGCCCAGCTCGCCGCGGCGGAGGCGGCCTATCAGGTGGCGGAGGCGGCCTTCGAGCGCGCCCAGCAGCTGCGTGACCGGCAGATCATCACGCTTCCCGAGTACGAGCAGCAGCGCACGGCCCACGCCGCGGCCAAGGCAACCCTGGACCAGATCCGCACCCGCATCGGGTACACCCACGTCCTCTCACCGGTGAACGGCGTCGTCACCGAGAAGCGCGTGGAGGCCGGCGACGCCGTGGGCACCCAGACCCGGCTGTTCAGCGTCGCGGAGGTGGCGACGCTGGTGGTGCGGGTGGGCGTCTCGGAGCTGGACGTCGTCGAGCTCAAGGAAGGCGACCCCGTGCAAGTGGACCTCGACGCCTTCCCGGGGCGGGCGGTGAGCGCGCACATCCGGCGCATCTTCCCCACCGGGGATCCGACGACTCGGTTGGTGCCCGTGGAGGTGGCCCTGGAGTCCAGCGCGCGCTCGTTCGTGCGGCCGGGCTTCCTGGCACGCACGACTTTCGCCCTGAACCAGCGGACGGGGGTGCTCCTCATCCCGCAGGGCGCGCTCGTGGGCGGCTCCTCGTCGCAGGCAGTGTTCGTGGTGGAGCAGGGCAGGGCGGTTCGCCGCACGGTGGAGACCGGGCTGATGTCCGAGGGCGCCGTCGAGGTGGTCTCGGGGCTCGAGAAAGGAGAGCCCGTGGTGACCCTGGGCAACAACCTGCTCAGGGACGGCGCGGAGGTGCGGGTGGTGAACGGCGACACCGCGGAGGTCGAGGGCGGCGGCGACACGGCGGCATCCGCAGGAGGAAGTGACGCGGCGGCTTCCGACGCCGGCACGCCGGCAGCCGGCAGCGCCGGGGGAGCCGCGAAATGAGCGCCGCGGACAAGAAGGGGCTCGACGGTCAGTCGGGCACGAGGCGCGGCAGCGCGAAGGGCCCGCGGCGGGGCCTCTCCAGCCTCGCCATCGTCCGGCCGGTGGGCACGGCGATGCTCACATCCGTGATCGTCGTGCTGGGTGTGTATTTCCTGCGGGGCCTCCCCCTGGACCTGCTCCCCTCCATCGTCTACCCGTCGCTCCGCGCCAGCGTGAGCAACGCCGGCGTCGAGCCCAAGGTGCTGGAGGAGACCATCGCCAAGCGTGTCGAGGCGGCGCTGGCTTCCACCGAGAACGTCACGAACATGCAGACGGAGATCCGCGAGGGCCGCGTGGGTGTGAACCTCACGTTCTCCTACGGCACCGACGTGGACTTCGCCCTTCAGGACGCGTCCAAGAACCTCGAGCGGGCGCGGGGCGGCCTTCCCCAAGAGGCCGATCCGCCGAGCATCAACAAGTTCGACCCGAACCAGAGCCCCGTGTACGAGGTGGCCTTCTCGTCCGACGTCCGGGACCTGGTGTCGCTGCGCGAGTGGGTGGAATACCGCCTCAAGCCCCAGCTCCTCACCATCGAGGGCGTGGCCAGCATCGACATCTCCGGGGGCCTGGTCCGCGAGATCGAGGTGGTCCTCGACCAGGAGCGCCTGCGCTCGTACGGGCTTACGGTGTCCCAGGTCATCGAGGCCGTGCGCTCCGCCAACCAGGACGTGGCCGCGGGCCGCGTCGCGTCGGCCACCCGCGAGGTCGTGGGCAAGACCGCGGGCAAGTTCCGCAGCGTCGAGGACGTGGCTTCCGTGCTCCTCACCGTTCCGGGCGGCGCGCGGGTTCCGCTCTCCGAGATCGCCAGCGTGCGGGACACGCACCAGGAGCAGCGCCTGTGGGCGCGCCTGGACGGGGTCCCGGCCGTGAAGGTCTCGGTGCGCAAGCAGCCCAACGCCAATACCGTCCTCGTGGCCGAAGGCGTGGACCAGAAGCTGATCGCCCTGAGGGAGAGCAACTTCACCCCGGGAGACATCCGGTACGAAGTGCTGAACAACCAGGCGGACTTCATCCGCAAGTCGGTGAGGTCGGTGGAAAGCGCCGCCCTCATGGGCGCGTTCCTGGCCATGATCGTCGTGTTCCTCTTCCTGGGATCCCTGCGCAAGACCCTCATCGTCGGGCTGGGGATTCCCATCGCCATCCTGGCCACGTTCATCATGATGGGCCTGGGGCGGCTCACCCTGAACATCATGAGCCTGGGAGGACTCGCCCTCGGCGTGGGCATGCTGGTGGACAACTCCATCGTGATGCTCGAGAACATCTTCCGGCACCGCGAGGAGGGTCAGGAAGACGTGATGGAAGCGGCCCACGACGGCTCGGCGGAGGTGCAGAGCGCTGTGGTGGCATCCACCCTGACGAACCTGGCGGCCGTGGTGCCGTTCCTCCTCATCATCGGTCTCGCGGCCCTCATCTTCCGCGAGCTGATCCTCACCATCTCCTTCGCCATTCTGGCGTCCCTGCTCGTAGCGCTCACCCTGGTGCCCATGATGTCGGCCCAGCTGGCCAAGATCCGCTTCAACAGCGGCATCAAGGAGTGGAAGCTCCTGAAGGCGGTGGACGGGGGCATGCGCGCCCTCCGGGACGTCTACCGGCACATCATGCCGACGGTGGTGCGCTTCCGGTGGGCGGTGCTGGGGATCGCCGTGGCGGCCTTCGGCAGCGTCTTCCTCCTGGCGAGGGGGCTGGGGAGCGAGTTCCTGCCCCAGGTCGACGACGGCAACGTCAGCGTGATGGTGCGCCTGGCGCCGGGCGTGTCGGCGTTGGAGACCAATCGCATCACCCTGGAGGTGGAAGACCTCGTCGCCGAGATGCCAGACGTGGTGGCTCGCTTCGCCACCGCAGGCGGCATGCTCTTCGGCGCCTCCACCAGCCAGCAGTCCGGGCGGGGATCCATCAGCATCGTCCTGAAGCCGGTGGATGAGCGCTCCATGACCGCCGACGAGTGGGTGCAGCGCCTCCAGGCCAAGATCAACGCAAAGGGCTTCCCCGGCGCGCGCATCTTCGTCAGCCCCCCCCGCATCCGGGGGCTGAGAACGTCGCACTACGGGTCCGCCATCGCGCTGTCCGTGCAAGGCGACGAGCTCGACGAGCTCGAGCGCGTTGCGGGTGATGTACAGGCTGCGCTGAAGGGCGTACCGGGGTTGGAGAACCTGCAGGCGTCCGCGGAGGACGCCACCCCGCAGCTCTCCATCGAGCTCGACCGCGAGCGTGCCTCGTACCTGGGGCTGAGCGTGGCTGCCGTGGGGCAGTCGCTGCGCACCGCCCTGGACGGGACCGTCGCCACCCGCTTCACATCGGGCAACCAGGAGTACGACCTCCGGGTCATGTTCCCCCGGGAGCGCTTCAAGAGCCCCGAGGACCTGGGCTCCATCGCGCTCTTTCCCGGCGCCGCCGGGGGCCAGCCCATCTATCTGAGGGACGTGGCGAAGGTGGAGAACGTCCTGGGTCCCACGATGATCCTCCGCGAGAACCAGAACCGCGTCTTCCGCCTCACCGGCGACAACATCCCCGAGGTCGCGTCGGTGGGCGAGGTGAACGACTCCATTCGCGCGCGCCTGGCGGAGGTAGCCATGCCCGACGGATACAGCGTGGTCATCGGCGGCGACGAGGAGTCCATCAAGGAGAGCAACCGACAGCTCACCATCGTCGTGGCGCTGGCCATCTTCCTGGTCTTCGTGGTGATGGCCGTGCAGTACGAGAGCGTCGTGAACCCCCTGGTCATCATCCTGGCCATCCCTCTGTCCCTCATCGGGGTGGGGCTGGCGCTGCACCTCACGCAGACGCCGCTGAGCGCGCCGGTGCTCCTGGGCGTGATCCTCCTGGCGGGCATCGTGGTGAACAACGCCATCCTGCTGGTGGAGTACGTGGAGCAGGGGCGGCGCTACCACGGCATGACCCGGGAGGAGGCGGTCATCCAGGCGGGAGCGGTGCGCCTGAGGCCCATCCTCATGACCACGCTCACCACGGTGTTCGGGATGCTCCCCCTGGCCCTGGGCATCGGCAACGGCTCGGAGCTCATGC
>JAJDNI010000214.1 GCA_022340755.1 Gemmatimonadota bacterium | reverse complement strand
TGTCTCATGCTGGACGCCGGGGCCAACGTCGACTGCAAGCCGCAGCAGTTGGTGCAGTTTGCCCACCTCGGTCACATCTACGCGCAGGACCTCATGGGTGTAGAGCGACCACGGGTGGGCCTCCTCAGCATCGGAGAGGAGCCCGAAAAAGGTGACGAGCTCACCGTGGAGACTCATCGGCTCCTTTCCCAGGCCCACGGACTCAACTTCGTGGGCAACGTGGAGGGGCGGGACATCATCCGTGGCATGTGTGACGTCTTGGTGTGTGACGGCTTCGTCGGGAATGTCCTGCTGAAGTTCTACGAGTCCGTTGCCCACTTCATCATCGGGTTCATGCGCAAAGAGCTCCGGCAGGTCGAGGAAAGTCTCGACCTCGAGCGGGTTTTCCGCGTTCTGGACTACGAGGAGTACGGCGGCGCTCCACTGTTGGGCGTCGGTGGCGTCACGATCATCTGTCATGGTGAATCTTCGCCCTTCGCCATCCAGAACGCGCTGGGGGTAGCTGCCCGAGCCGTCCGCTCCAACATGGTGCGTCACATCGCCCGCGAGATCTCCGTCGCGGACCCTCCCGAGGAAGCTCCATGAGACATCCCAAGCCCCTGGCCGAGATCGTGTCCACGGGCAGGTACGTGCCGAGTAACGTCGTCACCAACGACGATCTGGCTGCGCGTATGGACACGTCCGACGAGTGGATCCGCACGCGCACGGGCATCCGGGCCCGTCGTATCGCGCCCGACCAGGAGGGTGCCGCGCACATGGGCGCGGCCGCCGCTCGCATCGCCCTTGAGCGGGCTCGGGTGGACCCCGGCGAGGTGGACATCCTGGTGCTGTCCACGGCGACACCCGACCGCTGGCTGCCGTCCACCGCCTGCGACGTGCAGGCCCTTCTCGGCTGCACCAACGCCGTCGCTTTCGACATCATGGCGGCCTGCTCCGGCTTCATCTACGGCCTTTCCATGGCGGAGGGCTACCTCGCCGCGGGCCGGGGGGAGGTGGCTCTGGTGGTCTCGACGGAGAAGATGTCGAGCATCGTCGACTGGAACGACCGCAGCACGTGTGTGCTCTTCGGCGACGGTGCGGGAGCCGCGGTGGTCAAGCCGTCGAACGGCTCCGGCCGCGGAATCCTGTCGAGTCATCTCCGCTCCGATGGGAACCTCGCGCAACTGCTCTGGCGCCCGGCCGGGGGAGCGCTGACGCCATTGACTGCGGACGTTCTCGCCAAGGGCGATCATTTCGTTCGCATGGCGGGGAGGGAAGTCTTCAAGAACGCTGTGCGCTCCATGGCGGAAGCCAGCCACGCGGCGCTCCACGACGCGGGGCTTACGGCGGCGGACGTCGATCTCCTGGTCCCGCATCAGGCCAATCTCCGCATCATCGATGCCACCGCGAAGTACGCGGGTATTCCGCCCGAGAAAGTGTTCATCAACCTCGACCGGTACGGGAACATGAGCTCAGCGTCCATTCCGGTGGCCCTGGACGAGGCACGCGAGCAGGGATTGATCGGCCAGGGGGCCAATGTGTTGACCGCGGCCTTCGGGGCAGGGCTCACCTGGGGAGCCATGGCCTGGCGGTTCTAGCCGGGCCGTGAACTCGGCGCCACCCATGCCCTTGGGGCCCGGGTACTCGGGCGTTGGGCTCCGGGAGCCTCTCCGCGACGTGCCATTGAGGAACGTCTGGGTCCGCTCCCTCGCCCGCCGGGGCACCGCCGCGACGGTGGTCGCCCCTGGACATGACTTGACGCGCCCCACTACGTCTCTCAACAGAACGGAATCGTGACGCTTGCACTGATCTTCCCCGGACAAGGATCGCAGTACGTCGGCATGGGAAAGTCCCTCGCGGCGGCGTATGGGGCGGCACGGGACACCTTCGCCGAAGCCGACGGGGTTCTGGACTTTCGTCTGTCGGCGCTCATGGCGGACGGTCCAGGCGACTCCCTCACGGCAACGAAGAATGCACAGCCCGCGATCCTGGCCTATTCCGTGGCGGTACTGCGCATCGTGGGGGAACGCCTTGGTCCCGTCGCACTGGCCGCGGGGCACTCCCTGGGCGAGTTCAGCGCCCATGTGGCGGCTGGCACGTTGTCGTTCCGCAGCGCTCTCGAAGCGGTGCGGCTTCGAGGGGAGCTGATGTACCAGGCGGGGCTCGACCGGCCGGGCACCATGGCGGCCGTACTGGGCCTCGACGACTCCACTCTGGAGGAGGTCTGCGCGAAGGTGGATCGGGGGATCTGCGTTCCCGCGAACTTCAACTCCGGGGGCCAGGTCGTCATCAGCGGCGATGCAGCGGGCGTGGAGCAGGGCATGGCGCTGGCATCGGACGCCGGTGCGAAGCGGGTGTTGCCGCTCAATGTCTCGGGCGCATTCCACTCGCCCCTCATGGAGCCTGCGGCCCGTGGCCTCAGAGACCACCTCGAGGCCATCGAATTCGAGAACCCCGCGTATCCCGTGGTCTCGAACGTGACCGCCCGCCCGGTGACGTCGGGCGCCCGGGCCCGGGACCTGCTGGTGGAGCAGCTTACCGCCCCTGTGCGATGGGCGGCGTCGGTTTCGGCCATGGTGGAGGCGGGGGTGGACCGGTTTCTGGAGTTGGGGCCGGGCACGGTCCTCTGTGGGCTCAACAAGCGCAACGCTCGCGGCGTGCGGTGCACGTCCCTGGGTGAGCTGGCCGACCTCGAGGTATTCGGAGGATGATGGCGATGAGCACGAACGAGTTGGAGGGAATGGTCGCGCTGGTGACCGGAGGCTCCCGGGGCATTGGCCTCGCGATCTGCCGCTCTCTTGCCGGAGGCGGAGCACGTGTGGCCGTGGTGGGACGTGATGGCCAGCGCGCGGAGGAAGCAGCGGCAGCGCTCCCCGGTGAGAGGCATCGAGGGTACGCCTGCGACGTGGGCGACTCCACGGCCGTCCAGTCAACCGTCGCCGCGGTGGAAGCGGACCTGGGGCCCATCGACATCCTCGTGAACAATGCGGGCATCACGCGGGACAACATCCTGTTGCGGATGAAGGACGAGGAATTCGATGAGGTCATCAACACTAACCTCAAGGGGGCCTTCAACTTCACGCGCTCCGTGTCAAGGGGGATGATGAAGCGGCGGCAGGGCGCGATCCTGAACGTCGCATCGGTGGTTGGGCTCACCGGCAACGCGGGCCAGGCCAACTACGCGGCGTCGAAGGCCGGACTGCTGGGCCTCACGAAGAGCGTGGCCAAGGAGCTCGCGTCTCGCGGCGTGCGGTGCAACGCCATCGCGCCCGGGTTCGTGAACACGGACATGACCTCCGACCTCACGGAGGCACAGGTGGAGGCGCTGGCCCGATTGATCCCCATGGGAGCTTTGGGAGAGCCCGACGACATCGCGGGCGCCGCTCGCTTTCTCGTCGGCCCCGCAGCCCGCTACATTACCGGCCAGGTTTTGGCGGTCGATGGCGGCATGGTGATGTAGCCGCTGTCGTACCCGCCCTACGAGAAGACGACGATTCGAGATCAGTTACCTCAAGGAGGTCACATGAGCGAGCCCACCGAGGCCAGGGTCAGGGAGATCATCATCAACGAGTTGGGCGTCGAGCCTGAGAAGGTGACCGACGACGCTTCGTTCGTTGAGGACCTCGGTGCCGACTCCCTCGACACGGTCGAGCTCGTCATGGCGTTCGAGGAGGAGTTCGGAATCGACATCCCCGACGAGGACGCCGAGCAGATGCGTACCGTGGGAGACGCGATCGCCTACCTGAAGAAGAACTCCGGCGGCGAAGGCTGAGGGCGGCCTGCGCGGCGGATCAGGGATGAGCGGTGCGAGGGAGACGGGTGCACGCGCCCGCCGGGTAGTCATCACGGGGATGGGCGTGGTTTCCCCCGTGGGCAACGACGTGGCGACCACCTGGGGGAGCCTTCTGGCGGGGAAATCCGGGGGCGGACGCATCACGGCCTTCGATGCCACAGATTTCGCCACCCAGATCGCCTGTGAGGTCGGGGACTTCGACCCGCTCCTGTACATGGACAAGCGGGACGCCCGCCGATACGACCGCGTGTCGCAGTTCGCCCTGGCGTCGTCGACCCAGGCCATGCGCGCCGCGGGCCTGGACGGCGTTCCCGAGGGGGTGTCCGCCAGCCGCTTCGGCGTCATCTTCGGCAGTGGCATCGGCGGTATCGCCACCTTCGAGGAACAGCATCGGAGACTCGTCGAGCAGGGCCCGAACCGGGTCAGCCCGTTCTTCATTCCGATGTTCATCCCCGACATTTCCGCCGGGCTCATCTCGATGCGCTGGGGCCTGCGGGGGCCGAACTACGCGACGGTCTCGGCGTGTGCCTCTTCGGCACACGCCATCGGTGACGCCGCACGCCACATCCGCCACGGGGACGCGGACATGATGCTCGCGGGTGGAGCCGAGGCGACCATCACACCCATGGCCATCGCCGGGTTTGCGGCCATGAAGGCGATGTCCACCCGGAATGACGACCCTGAGCATGCGAGTCGCCCGTTCGACCTGGACCGCGACGGATTCGTCATCGGCGAGGGCTCCGGAGCGGTGGTTCTGGAGTCCCTGGAGCACGCCGAGGCACGGGGAGCCGAGATCCTGGCGGAAGTCGTCGGATACGGCCTCTCCGGAGACGCCTACCACATCACGGCCCCGCCCCCGGACGGCTATGGCGCGCAAGCCGCCATGCGTATGGCGCTGGAGTACGCCGGCGCCAGTCCGGCGGATGTGGACTACGTAAACGCCCACGGTACCTCCACCATGGCCGACGCCATCGAGACGCACGCCATCAAGGAGGTCCTGGGTGAGCGTGCGTATCAGATCGTCGTGGGGTCGACCAAGTCGATGACCGGCCACCTGCTCGGTGCGGCGGGAGCTCTGGAGACCATCATCACGACCATGGTGGTGCGGGAGGGCCGCATCCCGCCGACGATCAACTTCCAGACCCCGGACCCGGAGTGCGACCTCGATTACGCGCACCACGGTGCCGTCGAGCAGCCGGTGAAGCTCGCCCTTTCGAACTCGTTCGGGTTCGGCGGCCACAACGTGTGCCTGGCCATCGGGAAGTGGAAATGACACCGAGCGGCGTCGCCTGCCTCGTCGGAGAGGCGACAAGGCGGGGAGCAGGGCGACCATGCGCGTAGGCACCGGCTACGACTCCCACCGGTTCGAGGAGACGCGTCAGCTCGTGTTGGGTGGAGTGCCCATTCCGGACCACCCGGGGCTCGCCGGGCACTCGGACGGGGACGCGGTGGCCCACGCCCTCATCGACGCCCTCCTCGGCGCCGCGGCGGCCGGGAACGTGGGAAGCCATTTTCCTCCGTCCGACGAGGCCTGGAAGGACGCCGATTCCATGGAGCTTCTGGCGCGGGCGGTGCATATCCTGGAATCGCGGAACTACGAGGTCGTCAACGTAGACGTCACGGTGGTGTGTGAGACTCCGAAGATCGCGCCACATGTCGAGTCCATGCGCCGGCGCCTGGGAGAGGTCCTTCGCATCGGAGCCGGGGCCGTGTCCGTGAAGGGTAAGACCAACGAAGGGATGGGATGGATCGGCGGCGGACAGGGTATCGCCGTACACGCAGTGGCCCTCGTGGACGCCATCGGCGGATCCGACGCGACCTGGGGTGCGACCGACGAGGGGCTTCCACTCTAGCAGGTTGCGGGACGCCATCCCTGTGCAGCGTTTCCCCAACGGGTCCGGGACCCCGTGTGGCAACAACTCCTGATCTGGTTCGAGAGCCTTCCCAACATTGCCGTCTACGCGGTGTTGGGGGGCGGGGCGACCGTCGAGAACGTGTTCCCTCCCATCCCGGCGGACACCTTCGTGGTCCTGGGAGGGTTCCTTGCCGCCGTCGGAGATCTGCGTGCCCGCTGGGTGTTCGCCGCGACCTGGGTCGGCAACGTGGCGTCGGCTCTCGCCATGTACCACCTGGGGCATCGATACGGCCGACCGCTTCTCGAGGGGCCGTGGGGGCGCCGCTTCTTGAACGGGCACCAGCTCCAACGGTTGCAGGGCTTCTATGATCGGTGGGGTACACAAGCCATCTTCCTCACCCGGTTCGTCCCGGGTCTGCGAGCCGCGGTGCCGGTGTTCGCCGGCGTCACCCGGCAGCGTCTCCGAAGCGTCGCGGTGCCGCTGGCCGCGGCGTCGGCCATCTGGTATGGAGTGCTGGTCTGGGCGGGCGCCTTCGCCGGACACAACCTCGACGTGGTTCTCGAGGTGATGCGGGAGGTGAACGCCTGGCTCGTAGGAGTGGCGCTTCTCGTGGTGGCGGCTCTGCTCTGGGAGTGGTGGAGGACACGCCACCATGAGTGACGCTCGCGCCTTCCGCTTCGAGCAGTTCCAGGACTACCTGACGTTCGAGAGGGGCCTGTCCGAGCGCACGGTGGCGGCCTACAGCCGTGACCTGACACGCTGGTTGGCGGGCTTGGAGGACCGCGGAGTCACGTCTCCCGTCGCCGTCACTCCTGCGGACCTGAGGGATTGGGTCTTCGCGTTGAAGGAAGCGGGGCTCGCCGCGTCGTCCATTCGGCGGGCCCAATCGGCGCTCCGGACGTACTATGGGTTCCTGCTGGCCGAAGGAGTGGTCGAGGTCGATCCCACGGAGCGGCTCGAGTCCCCGAGCCTGGGAAGACGCCTGCCGGAGTGCCTGACCCACGACGAGGTCGAGCGGCTTCTGGAAGCGCCTGATCCGGATCATCGGCTCTTCTGGCGCGACAGAGCGGTTCTCGAGCTACTGTACGCCACGGGTATGCGGGTCTCGGAGCTTGTGGAGCTGCCCCTGAGGGCGGTGGATGTGGACGAGGGCTTCATCGCGGTCTTCGGCAAGGGCTCCAAGGAGCGCCTGGTCCCGGTGGGCGAGCCGGCGCTGCGTGCCCTCGGGCGCTACCTGCGGGAGGTCCGTCCGACTCTGGACAAGGGGGAGGGGAAGGGGAGGGTCTTCCTCAATGCCCGTGGCACCCCACTCACGCGCATGGCGGTGTGGACGCTGGTGAAGGCGTCGGCGCGCCGCGCGGGAATCCGACAGAGCATCTCCCCGCATACCCTGCGCCACACGTTCGCCACCCACCTGCTCGAGGGGGGAGCCGACCTGGTGGCGGTCCAGGAGCTGCTGGGCCACGCCGACATCTCGACGACGCAGATCTACACGCACGTGGATCGTGAGTATCTGAGGGACGTTCACCGCCGGTACCATCCCAGGGCCTGAGACCAGGGTTTGGGACAGGGCCGAGCGGAACGGAACCGTTCGACGGGGTCAGACGGAGTCCCGAATCATGCTCCCAGGCGCGCGAGCCTCTCGGACTCGTAGACGTGGACCCCGGCTCTGGGGTCACGGGCGATGGCGACGAGGGCACGGGCCACCCTCTCCGCCGCGATGGGCCGGTAGCGACGGGCCGAGCCCACCATGATGGGGGTGAGCAGACGCGCCAGCAGGATCCCCAGTCGCTCCGCGGGCCGCGTTTCGTGGCGGTGCCCGGTGAGAACCGACGGTCGGGCGATCTGAACAGACCGAAAAGGGAGCGCCGCGACGGCCGCCTCGGCTGCCCCCTTGGTCCGCAGGTAGAAGCCACGGGCCGCCGGGTCCGCGCCCACGGAGCTGACCAGGAAGGCGTCCCGAGCGCCGGCTGCGAGGGCGGCTTCGGCCGCCGCGACCACGGCGTCGACATCGACCCGTCGAAAGGCCTCTTGGCTTCCCGCCTTCTTCATGGTGGTGCCGAGGCAGATGAAGACCTGATCGGCGGCGAGCGCGTGGGTGTGCGACTGCAGGTCGGCGAAGTCCACGATGGGGGTCTCGACCCGACCCGCTCCAGCCGCAGTCGCCACGAGGTCCGTGGGAGCGACGGACCGGCGCACCGGGGCCACGAGACGGGCCACCCCGTCCTCCCTGGCGAGAAGACGAACGAGGTGACCCCCGATGAGACCCGTGGCCCCGAAGACGGCTACGCGGCGCAGATGGGCTCCCGCGTCAGTGCCCCCCGGCCGACGCCGAGGCGCTCTCGTTCAGACGGGCGACTTCGGCCTGGGCCGCCGGGAAGAGCTCGGCCTGTGTGGTGACCGACTTCAGCAGCTTGACGGCCTCCGCCAGCGCGGGGTCGCGCGCCATGCGGACGTCCGCCTCCGCCCCGTAATCCTCCATCCGGTCGGCGATGTTCAAGCGTATCTGCCAGCCGATATACGCGGGCACGCCCGGTGCCTCCACGACGGAGGGCGATAGCCCCGCGGTCTCCAGCGACTTCACGAACTCGTCGAGCTGAGCCTGGGTGAGGGCCGGGGGCTGATGGGCCGCCATGAGGTCCTGCGCCACCTTGAACGAGAACTCCGCCATGCGGACGCCGAGAGGGAACTGGGCGTCTCCCGCCGCCTTGATGAGCGCGCGCTCGTTCAACGTGAGAGTATCCGCCGCGACGGGCAGGTCCGGGAAGATCCCGCCGGCCGTGGTGAGCTCACGCCCTCCCGGCGTCGTCACCTTGGGGAAGGTATCGGGATCCTCCGGGAGCGGGCGGAGCTCCTTGTCCCGCGGCCGTTGGAGGGAGCGACCGAGCGGGGTCATCCAAACGCCGCTCGTAAACTTCAGCTTGCGACCGTACGGAAGGGACATGACCGTCTGGACCAGCCCCTTGCCGAACGTCCGCTCCCCAACGACGAGGGCCCGGTCGTAGTCCTGGAGCGCCCCGGCGAAGATCTCGGCGCCAGAGGCCGTGTAGCCGTCCACCAGCATCACGATGGGCAGGTTCGGCACCTCGGCCGGATAGCGGTCCCTCGCGGTCTCGGTGTCCCGCTGCGCCGCAGGTGCGCCGGGTACGCGCTGGGCGGTGCTGGCCAGGATGGAGCCCGGCTTGAGGAAGATGTCCGCGAGCATCAGGGACTCGTCCAGGAATCCGCCGGGATTCTGGCGCAGGTCGATGATCAGCCCCCGGGCGTCTCCGATGTGCTTGAGCGCATCGTCCATCTCCTGGGCGGCATTCCGCCGCACCTGGTCCAGCCGGACGTACGCGATGCTATCGGCCATGGTGCCGGCGTAGACCGCGGGGACGTGCACCTCCCGCCGCGTGAGGTCGAAGGGAATAGGCGTGTCGTAGCCCGCCCGCTGGATCTTCACGTTCACCTGGCTGCCCACCGGGCCCCGAATGGAGTCGGCGGCCATGGCGGTGCTCCATTGGGTCGCGTCGTGTTCGTTGACGCCGACGATGATGTCGCCCACCTGCATCCCGGCTTCCGCCGCCGGAGTCCGCTTGAAGACCGCGGTCACGGTGACCCGGTCGTTCAGCAGGGTGATCTGCATGCCGACCCCGGAGTAGTTGCCGGTAGTGGCCTCGTCGTACTGGTCCGCCGCCGCCGGCGTGTACAGCTCCGCATAGGGGTCGTTCAGGTAAGCCACCATGCCCTGGATCGCCGCCTCCCACAGCGTCGAGTCGTGGAAGGCCGACAGATGCCGAGAAGAGATGACGTTGATGGCGTCGGCGAGAACCTGGGCTTCGTGATCCTGGACGTCGCCTCCTTTGGCGGTGCTGTCCGCGGTCGGGGGGGCATTCTGCCCCGAGAGGGGAGACGCCAGGGTGAGGGCGAGGACGAAGGTCTGGATGCGTCGCTTCATGCGCGGCACGGGCTCCGATGGCTGGGTGTTCCGTCTCCAGGCAGACCACGAATCGAGGTTCTAACACTCGCCCGCCGGGGTCGTTCCAGGGACTCGGTGGGCGGAATGCGGCGTTTCCACTTCATACAGCGGCCGCAGGAGATACCTTTCAACCGTCGGGGGCCGGTCCTCCACCTGCCCCCGGGGGACCTCGAACCCGAGAGTCGTCCATGGACGCAGGGGACACCCGCCCACCGCTGCGGGTGGCGCTGGTGCAGTTCAAACCGCGCAAGGCGGATGTAGAGGGGAACCTCGAAGCCGTGACGGCCAGGGTGACCGCCGCCGCTTCCGAGGCCGACCTGGTGGTCTTTCCCGAGGCGGCGCTCTCCGGGTATTTCCTCGAAGGCGGCGTGTCGGAAGCGGCCTTGTCGGCCGAACGGCTGGCCGAGCTCCTCGGCGCTCCCCCCGCCGACGCACCCGATATCGTCCTGGGGTTTTACGAGCGGTGGCGGCGTCGACTGTACAACAGCGCCGTCTACCTGACGCCGGAGGATGGCACGTGGAAGGTGCGCCACGTGCACCGGAAGATGTTCCTGCCTACCTACGGCGTGTTCGACGAAGCGCGCTTCGTCGAGGCGGGTACGGAGATACGTTCATTCGACACGCGCTTCGGGCGGGTCGGGCTCCTCATCTGCGAGGACATGTGGCACACGCTCCCTTCCACCGTCCTCGCTTTGGGAGGTGCGGAGCTGATCGTCGTCGTGAGCGCGTCCCCGGCGCGGGACTTCGGACCCGGGGGGAACGGCCGACCCGCGAACCTGGAGCGATGGGAGCGACTGGCTCCGGCAGCGGCGGCGGAGCATGGCGTCTTCGTGGTGGTGGCCCAGCTCGTAGGCTCCGAGGGTGGCAAGCTGTTTCCGGGGGGTTCGCTGGCGGTGGGGCCGGATGGGCGCATCCTGGCCAGGGGACCGCTCATGGAGGAAGGCGCTACCATCGCTGCCCTGGACCCCAGCGCACTCGATCGGGCCCGGGTGGCGTCACCGCTTCTGGCGGACCTGGAACAGATGCTGCCCCACCTGCGCCGGTCATTGGAGGTGTCGACCGAGGCCGGGGAGGGAGAGGCTGAGGAAGACGAGGACGTGTCCGCCCGGGCGGCGCCGGCCCGCCTCGGCGGGCGGGGGGGCGCCGACGTGGTGGATGTCGGCTTGCGCGAAGGTACGGCGCTGGAGCTCGACCTGCCCCTGGTCGAGAAGACCCTGGTGGCCTTCATTAGGGACGAGGTGGGTGGTCGTCGAGGCTTCGAGAGCGTGGTGGTGGGGGTCTCGGGAGGGGTGGACTCCGCCGTATCCCTCTACCTGGCGTGCAAGGCCCTGGGGCCCGAGAACGTGCACGGGTTCCGGCTCCCATATCGAACCTCCAGTCCGGAGAGCATGGAGCACGCGCAGCTGGTTCTGGACGCCACAGGCTGCCATGCGCACACCATCGACATCAGCGAGCCCATCGATCGGTACGTCGAGACGTACGAGCCCGACATCTCCCCCCTCCGCAGAGGAAACCTCATGGCCAGACTTCGGGCTGTGATCCTCTTCGACCAGTCGGCGAGGCACAACGGGCTTCCTCTCGGCACCGGGAACAAGAGCGAGCGGCTCCTGGGATACTTCACATGGCACGCCGACGACTCCCCTCCCATCAACCCCCTGGGCGACCTCTTCAAGACCCAGGTGTGGGCGCTCGCGCGGCAGCTCGGCGTGCCCGACGCCATCGTCGACAAGCCTGCCACCGCCGACCTGGTGCGGGGCGTGAACGACGAGGACGAGATCGGCGTCGCCTATGCCGAAGCTGATCCCATCCTGCTGGGTCTGGTGCGAGGCTACGGCGTGGAGGAGTTGGTTGCCATGGGCTTCGAGCGGCGTGCAGTGGAGCTCGTGTGGCGCCGCCTCCGCACCACCCATTGGAAGCGTGAGCTGCCCACCGTCGCGGTGCTCTCGTCCAGCGCAATCGGGGAGTTCTACTTGAGGCCGGTGGACTACTGATCCGTCCGGATCGGGTCGCGCCCGCCGCCGGGGGGCGCGACCCGACGAATCCAGTGGGATCAGGCAGCCCGCCGCCGTCCGCGCGCCAGGGCCAGGAAGAAGAGCACGGCGGACACCAGGACGATGGCGGCCCCGGAGGGCAGGTTCCAACTCCAGGACAGCCACAGTCCCACCACGACGGACACGAGGGCGGAAACGACCGCGGTCACGAGCATCGTGCCAAGGGAGCGCGCCACCGCCTGGCCCGTGGCCGCGGGAATCACCAGGAATGCCGACACCAGGACGATGCCTACGAGGCGAACGGCCGCCACGATGGTCACCGCGAGGAGCGTGAGGAGAAGGAAGCGGAGCCGCCCGGCGGGGAGGCCCGCCGCCCGCGCGGCCTCTTCATCGACCCCCAGGAAGAGGAGCTCCTTGAAGTACATCCCGATGAGGCCGAGACCCACGACGCAGAGCACCGCGAGGGGAAGGACCTCGTCGGGCCGCACCGAGAGGATGTTCCCGAACAGGTAGGCCATGAGGTCCTGCCGGTACGCTGGGGTCACGCTGATGAGGATGACCCCCAGCGCCATGGACGTGGGAAAGAAGACGCCGATGGCGGTGTCCTCGGAGACCTCCGCTCGTCCCCGGAGCCACCCGACCACCCAGGCCACGCCCACCGTGAACAGTGCCGCCGACACCAGCGGCGGTAGCCCCAGGACGAGCCCCACGGCCACCCCTCCGAGGGCCGCGTGGGAGAGGCCGACCCCCACGAACGCCATGCGACGGATCACCACGAAGAAGGAGAGCACGGCGCACATCACGCCGAGGAGGAGCCCCGTGACCAATGCGCGCTGCACGAAGGAATAAGCCAGGAAGTCGGTCACGAGGCACCCCCGTCTCCGGGCTCGTGACCGGGATGGACGTGAGGTCTTGGGAATCGGTAAGCCCCGGAAAGGGCCCCCTCCTGTAGGATGTCCGAGGGGGCGCCCTGCGCCCTGACCGAGCGGTCCAGGAGGATGAGGACGTCGGCGTGATCTCCCACCACGTCCAGGTCGTGGGTCGCGCACAGGAGGGTGAGTCCCCGGGCGTGCTGCAGGTCGCACACCAGAGCGTAGAAGCGCGCGCGGGCCGCCGAGTCCAGCCCCGCCGTGGGCTCGTCCATCAGGAGTAGACGGGGATGCGAGCACAGCGCCCGGGCGATGAGCACGCGCTGCTGCTGCCCGCCGGAAAGGTCCTGGAAGCGTCGCGCCGCCATGTCCGCCAGTCCCACCTGGTCGAGCGCGTTCCGAGCCATCTCGCGATCGACGCGCTTCGGTCGGTGACCCGCGCCCAGGAGCGCCGTGCGTCCCATGAGCACGATGTCCAGCACCGAGATGGGGAGGCCCCTGGGGATCGTCACCTTCTGTGGCACGTATCCGACTCCGTCGGCCTTGTCGGCCAGAGGTGGGCGGCCGAACACCTCGACGCGCCCCTTCGTGGGCCGGGTGAGACCCAGCAGGAGGCGGAGGCAAGTGCTCTTGCCGGCGCCGTTGGGCCCGATGAGGGCGGCGAAGCTCCCCTCGGGAACCCGGAAGCTGACGGCCTCCAGGGCGGGGTGCCCGTCGTAGGAAGCGCTCACGTCCTCCATGAGGACCGCGGGGGTCTCCCGGGTGGCGTCGCTCCCGGGCTCCGTCGATGGCGTCGACACCCTCAATGGCCCCTCGCTCCGGGCGCTCCAAGGGCTCGGGCGAAGGCCCGGCCGTCGGTGCGCATCAGCTCCGTGTAGCTCTCCCGGCCGGGCAGGCCCGGCCCCCCCAATGGATCCACCACGATCACCTGCGCGTCCAGCTCTCCCGCCAAGGCGGTGGCCGCCGTCTCTACCAGTTGGGGCTCGGCGAGAACCGCGGTTGCGCCCGAGGCGCGGGCCACGTCCACCAGGTGGGCGAGACCCTTGGCCGAAGGCTCATGGCCCGGACTCTCGTAGATGCTCCCCAACGGCTCCAAGTCATACCGCTCGGCGAAATAGCCCCAGGCGTCGTGCGTAGACACGAAACCTCGCCGGGGCAACGACGACAATTCGGCCCGAAGCTCGCCGTCCAGCCGGGTGAGCGTGTCCGCCAGTGCCGCCGTCCGTTCGCGAATGCCCGGTGCTTCATTGGGCGCAAGAAGCTGTAGGAATGTAGAGATGCGGGGAAGTAGCGAATCCCGCACGAGTATCGGGTCGAGCCAGACGTGCGGGTCTCCGGTCTTTCCCTCTCCCGAGTTCCCCGCTTCGCGGTGCAGCTTCAAGCCGTCCGTGAGGCGCAAGCGTCGGAGCCGAGGCATGTCGGCGGCAAGGCCCTCCAGCCAGCTATCCAGACCACCACCGACGGTCACGAAGCCCGCTGCCCTGCTAAGGGAGCGGATCTGAGCGGGGGTGACCTCCCACGTCGATGGGGACGCCCGCGGCGGCAGCAGCGTTTCGACTTGGATGGCGTCTCCCCCGACCCGGGACACGAGATCCGCCACGGGGAAGATGGATACGACCACGAGAGGTCTTCCCGACGGTTCGGAAGGCCCGCTCGTGCAGCTCGTGCCGACCACGAGGAGGGTCAGCAGAAACCTGGACCGCGGCCACCGGGTGCGTGTCGCGATCCGCGCGGTCCCGACGGGCGGGGCGGGCAGGTCAGCCACCGCCCACCACCCTGCGCCGAATGGTTTCCAGGAGGGGCAGGGGGGTGAGCTCTCCGTCGACGATGGCCGCCAGCTCCTCCTCTGTGCGCCAGTGAGCCTCGAGGTCGGCGAGCTCGAGCTCCAAGAGTCGCTGTTCCGCCGCCTCGTTGGCCGCGATCTCCAGGGCGACCGCACCGGTGCGCTGCAGATCCCCCAGCCTCCGGCCGTCCCGCACGACGATCCGCGTCAGCTCCTGAGGGCTGCCCGCCTCCTGGATCAGCCTGGTGGCGGAGAACACCTGGCGCTCGTCGGCACCGGAGAAGTGATGGTAGGCGAGGACCCGCCTCAGCGTACGTTCGGCGTCGGCCCCCTCCAGATGTAACCCTCCGTCCCGATAGGCACCGCACACGGGGCAACGCTGAACCAGATCCACCGCGCCCGGCTCCTGTGTCGGGAAGAGGCCCAAGCCGCTCCGGGCGCCGTATCGGACCGCGTGGAAGGTGTGCCCACATCGGGCGCAGGACCGTGTGCCCCGCCAGGCGGCGCCTCCGAACCGGAGCCAGCGAGCGGTGCCGGTGAGCGCCTCGCCCCCGCGCCCCATGAGGAACCAGGAACCGAGAAGGGTGATGCCTCCGGAGGCCCAGCCCCCGACCACCACCGCCCCCGCTACCACGGTGCCCGCCAGGGAGAGCTTCTCGTAGCGCCTCCGCCGGGACGTGAGCTCACGGCCGTACCGCCACCAGGCCTCCTCGGAGAGGTCGGCGCGGCCCACCCGCACCAGTTCCAGGTGACCCACACGCAGAAGCGCGATGTTGTCGGTCTGCGAGAGGAGTCGAGCACGGTCCCGGGTGAGCTTCTCGAGCTCGTCCAACGCTTCCCATCGCTCCTCTATGGGCGCCAACGACCAACGCTTGCACGCTTTGCATACGGCCCAGAGGCGTCCCTTGGCGGGGTCGAAGGCCACCCGCTGTCCCAGGGGGAAGTGCTCCAGCTCCTCGTTCGGCTGGAAAGGGGTGGAGCACACCAGGCAGCGTCTGAACACGTGCGTCAGCTCGAAGGATCGCGTACGTCCAACAGTTCGCGGGGGTCTCGGGTGGGTGAGCGGGACCCTCGCAAGATAGCGCTACCCGGCGCGAAGAAACGAGGTCCGGCATCGCGCGACAGCGTACGTTGCAGATCGTTCCTCCATGCGCTGGCGCGCCGCTCCGTCGGTGGCGAGCTTCGTTCCATGATCCTCGTCATCGACAACTACGACTCCTTCACGTTCAACCTCGTCCAGTTCCTCGGCCAGCTCGGCGCGGACGTCTCGGTGCTGCGCAACGACGAGCGCACCGTCGACGAGATGGCTGCCATGGCCCCCGAGCGGGTCGTGGTGTCTCCTGGTCCTTGTACCCCCGCCGAGGCCGGCGTGAGCATCGAGGCGTTCCGGGTCCTGGGGGGGGCGGGCATTCCCATGCTGGGGGTCTGCCTCGGACACCAGGCGCTCGGCGAAGCGTTCGGAGGGCGGACAGTGCGGGCCCGGCGCCTCATGCACGGCAAGACGGGACCGGTTCGTCACGACGGCAACGAGTTGTTTCGCGACGTTCCGTCCCCCTTCGAGGTCGCGCGCTACCATTCGCTCGTGACCGATGCCGCGGCGCTGCCCCCGGCGTTGGTGGCAGTGGCCTGGAGTACCGACCCCGTGGACCAGGGGGAGATCCAGGCCATGCGGCACCGGGATCTGCCCATCTGGGGGGTCCAGTTCCATCCGGAATCGCTGTTCAGCGAACACGGACTCAGGATCCTGCAGAATTTCCTGAGCTCTTGAGGACCCGGGCCGACAAGGCGAGGGCATGCCTGGCGGTCTTCCGCCCTTCCGTCTCGCTCCCGTGGCACGGTCCGCTTGACCCCGCCCCCAGGTCCTGGATACCTTCCGTGGCGTGAAAATTGCAAGGAAAACACGCGCTTTCGGCTCCGTGAGGGCCCTTTGAGCGGCCAGGTTCTCGGCATCGTCCCGGCCCGGCTCGCATCCACCCGCCTCCCTCGCAAACCGCTCTTCCCCCTCCTCGGCAGACCCTTGATCGAATGGGTCTGGCGTCGTGTCGAGACCATGTCGGTGTTGGATCACGCCCTGGTGGCGACGGACTCCGAAGAGGTCGCGGAGGTGTGTCGCGCTCTGGGGGCTCCCGTGGAGATGACGTCGCTGGACCATCCCTCGGGCACCGACCGGGTGGCGGAGGTGGCACGCCGACGCGAATACGCGAGCTACGAATACGTGGCGAACATCCAGGGTGACGAGCCGCTGTTGAAGGAGGCCCACTTGCGCGCCGCCATCGACCTGGTGCGTCAGGCCGGGTGGGACGTCGGAACGTGCGCGACACCCCTCATGCTGCAAGAGGCCCGGAAGGACCCGTCGGTGGTGAAGGTGGTGCGCGCGTCGGGTGGGAGGGCCCTCTACTTCTCGCGGTCGCCCATTCCATACAAGCGAGGTGAGAAGCCGAGTCCCGAGGAGCTGGAGCGGGAGCCGTTCCTTCGACACATCGGCATCTACGCGTACACTCGCGACGCGTTGGAGGACTGGGTGGCGCGCGCGCCATCCACGCTGGAGCGCCTGGAGCTCCTCGAGCAGCTCAGGCCGCTGGAGGCGGGGCTGCGTATTGGTGTAGCGGTGGTGGGGGCGGCGGATCCCGGCGTGGACACGCCGGCGGACGCCGTACGCATGGAAGAGAAGCTGAGCCAATTGGGAGTGACGACCCTGACGGGCGGCTGAAGGGCCGCCCCCCACTACGTGGAGACCATGAGCGACACGCAGAAGAGACCCACGAAGTACATCTTCGTCACCGGCGGGGTGGTTTCCTCCCTGGGGAAGGGGATCGCCGCCGCCTCCATCGGACGGCTTCTCAAGGACCGTGGCCTGAGGGTCACGCTCCAGAAGTTCGACCCCTACATCAACGTCGATCCAGGGACGATGTCTCCCTTCCAGCACGGAGAGGTCTTCGTCACGGACGACGGCGCCGAGACCGACCTGGACCTGGGCCATTACGAGCGGTACATCGACGATTCCCTCTCCCAGGCGAACAACATCACCACCGGGCGCGTCTACCAGAACGTCATCTCCAAGGAGCGTCGCGGTGACTACCTGGGCTCCACGGTGCAGGTGATCCCCCACATCACCGACGAGATCAAGGCCAACATCCGCCGCCTGGCTCCCGAGCACGACGTCGTCATCACGGAGATCGGTGGGACCGTGGGTGACATCGAGTCGCTCCCCTTCCTGGAGGCGATCCGGCAGTTCCGGGTGGACGTGGGAAAGGACAACGCCCTCTTCGTGCACCTCACCCTGGTTCCCTTCATCGCCGCGGCGGGAGAGCTCAAGACCAAGCCCACGCAGCACTCCGTGCGGGAGCTGATGCAGATCGGGATCCAGCCCGACATCGTCATCTGCCGTACCGAGCATCCGCTGTCCGAGGAAGTGCGTCGCAAGATCGCGCTCTTCACCAACGTCGACGCGGACGGGGTCATCGAGGCACGGGATGCCGAGACCATCTACGAGGTGCCCCTCCTCCTTCGCGATCAGAAGCTCGACGAGGTGATCCTCAAGCGGCTGGGCATCGACCTGCCCGCCCCCGACCTCAGCGAGTGGACCGGCCTGGTGGAGCGGGTCAAGCGCCCGGGGTCCGGCGAGGTGCGCATCGCCGTTGTGGGCAAATACACGGCGCTGGTGGACTCGTACAAGTCCATCCAGGAGGCGTTTACCCACGGCGGTATCGCGCATGACGTGCGGGTCCTCACCGAGTGGCTCTCCTCCGAACAGTTCGAGCAGGGAAGGGGGGTCGGGCTCCTCGAGGACTTCGACGGGCTCCTCATCCCCGGGGGCTTCGGTCCCAGGGGAGTGGAGGGGATGCTCGTGGCTATCCGCTGGGCCCGCGAGCACAACCTCCCCTTCTTCGGGATCTGCCTGGGCCTCCAGTGCGCGGTGGTGGAGTTCGCCCGCAACGTGTGCGGCCTGGAGGATTCCCACTCCTCGGAGTTCGCCGAGGACACGCCGGACCCGGTCATCTGCCTGTTGGACACCCAGCTACAGGTGACCACGAAGGGCGGCACGATGCGCCTCGGGGCCTACCCGTGCGCGCTCAAGGAACGAACTCGCGCGAGGGAGATCTACGGCGTCAGCGAGATCAGCGAGCGCCACCGGCACCGCTGGGAGGTGAACAACGCCTACCGGGAGATGCTGGAAGAGAACGGGCTCACCATCAGCGGCACGTCGCCGGACGGTGGGCTGGTGGAGATGATCGAGATCACCGACCACCCCTGGTTCGTGGCCGGGCAGTTCCATCCCGAGCTCAAGAGCCGGCCGACCCGGCCTCACCCCCTGTTCGCCTCGTTCGTAGGTGCGGCGGTCCGGTACGCCGAGGGCCGTTCCACCTCTACCCTGCCCGAGACGGCGGGCGTCTGAGCGGCGGTGCCATGTTCGAGCGCTTCACACTCATCGCCGGACCCTGCGTCCTGGAGGACGACGAGCTGAACCTCCGCGTCGGGCGGGAGCTGGCCCGGCTGTCGGAGGCGCTCCGGCTCCCCATCGTGTTCAAGGCGTCCTACGACAAGGCGAACCGGTCCAAGCTGGACTCTCCGAGGGGGCCCGGCGTGGATGCCGGGCTGGAGCTCCTGCGGCGGGTGCGCGGCGAGACCGGGCTGCCCGTGCTGACGGACATTCACGAGCCCTGGCACGCGGAGAAGGCGGGCGAGGTGGTGGACGTCATCCAGATCCCCGCGTTCCTGTGTCGCCAGACGGATCTGCTGGTCGCGGCGGGCTCCACCGGAAGAGCGGTGAACATCAAGAAGGGCCAGTGGATGGCACCGGAAGAGATGGCCCACGCGGTGAACAAAGTCCGGGCTTCGGGTTCCAGGGAAATCACGGTCACGGAGCGGGGCAGCTTCTTCGGGTACGGGAACCTGGTCGTCGACATGCGCTCCTTCGCCCGCATCCGAGCGGCGTGCGGCGTACCCGCGGTGTTCGACGGGACGCACTCCGTCCAGCGCCCCGGAAAGGCCGACGGATCCAGCGGAGGCGATCCCGAGCACATTCCGTCGCTGGTCCGCGCCGCGGTGGCGGCAGGGTGTGACGGCCTCTTTCTCGAGACCCACCCGGACCCCGCCCACGCGCCGTCGGACGGCGCCAACATGCTTCCAATCGAGCGCATGGCCGGCCTGCTGGAGGAGGTTCTCGCGATCCGAGAGGCCTTGGCGGATCCGTCACGTTCCGGGCGCGAGGGACGCCCGTGAGCGGCCAGGTGCGCCCTGCAGGAGGGCCGATCCCTGCGGAGCTCGCCAAGCGCGTCGCGCTGGTGGTCTTCGACGTGGATGGAGTGCTCACCGATGCCGGCGTCTACCTCGGTCAGTCGTCCGACGGGGACACGGTGGAGCTCAAGCGCTTCAACATCCAGGACGGGCTCGGGATGAAGCTGTTGGGCAGAGTCGGGATCCGCGTCGTCATCGTCTCGGGCCGCACCTCGGCGGCCAACCGTGTCCGCGCCGGGGAGCTCGACATCGAGCTCCAGGAGGATGACGCGGCGCAGAAGCTTCCCGTCGTCCGCAGGCTCATGGAGGAGATGGGCGTCGGCTGGGAAGAGGTGGCCATGCTGGCCGACGACGTGCCGGACCTCTCGGTCTTCGCGCATGTGGGCCTCAAAGCCGCGGTGGCGAACGCAGTACCGGTGGTGGCCGACATGGCCGACTGGAAGAGCACGCGCCCCGGCGGCCACGGTGCGGCCCGGGAGTTCTGCGACGCGCTGCTGGCCGGGAGAGGACAGCTCCAGGAGGTCGTCGAGGCCTACGTGCGCGAACGGAGCCTACCGTGAACAGTCCGGAGGAGCGCATCGGCGCGTCGGCACCCGACGAATCCCTCGTCGCCGAGGGACGGCGCGTGCTCGCGCTGGAGGCGGAGGCCGTGAGCGCGGTGTCGCACCGCCTCGGAGCCGACTTCGTGCAGGCATGTCGCCTCATCTACTCGGCCGAGGGCCGGGTCGTCGTGTCCGGGATCGGCAAGAGCGGCCATGTCGCTCGCAAGATCGCGGCGACCCTCACCTCGACCGGCACGCCGGCTACCTTCCTCCATCCGGTGGAAGGCCTGCACGGGGACATGGGGATCGTGGGCCGTCGGGACGTGGCGGTGCTGGTTTCGAAGTCAGGGGATACGTCGGAGCTCACGGGGCTCATCGACTACTTGATGCGCCTGGGCGTGCCCATCATCGCCCTGACCGGCGCCATGCCTTCGCCCCTCGGTCGCCATGCAACGGTGACGCTGGACTGCTCGGTGCCCGAGGAGGCCTGTCCCATGGATCTGGCGCCGACGTCCTCCACCACCGCGGCGCTGGCCGTGGGCGACGCTCTCGCCGTGGTGGTGCTCCAGATGAAGGGGTTCAAGGAGGAGGACTTCGCGGTGCTCCATCCCGGTGGTGCCCTGGGACGAAAGCTCTCGGTTCGTGTAGGAGATGTGATGGTGGCCGAGGACTATCCCCGGCTCGGAGAGGACGCGCTCATGCGGGACTGCATCGTCCCGCTCGCCGAGATGCGCGGCACGGTTCCCATCGTGGATGGCGAAGAACGTGTCGTGGGTGTCGTCACCGCCGGGGACCTGACGCGGCTGATGGAGCGGGCGCCGGATTTCCTCGACCGTCCTGTTTCGGAAGTGATGACGCGTGATCCCAAGGTGGCGCATCCGGACGAGCTAGCCTCGGCCGCGGTTCGCCGGATGGAGGAGCACGGCATCATGGCGCTTCCGGTTCGGGAGGACGACGGCCGGCTCAGGGGCATCGTCCACCTCCACGACCTCATGAGATCGGGAGTGGTATAAGCATGAAGGGGAAAGAGTTGGGAGGAGGTGCAGCCGTGGAGGGAATGCACGCGATGTGGCGGCGGCGGCTCGCGCCGGCCGGTGCCGCGGCGGTCGTCATGGCGGTCGCCTTGACCGCGGGCTGCAACAAGCCGGTGGATACCCCCGTAGCGGCGGAGGAGGTGCAGGAGATCAAGGCGGACATGGTGACCTACGGCATGACCTCGTACCTGACGGTCGACGGTGTTCGCCAGGGGCGGGTCGACGCCGATACCGCCTACCTGTACAACGACTCGTCCGAAGTGTCCATCATCGGCATGCACGTGATCTTCTTCGATGACAACGGCCGGGACCGCGCCACGGTCACGGCGGACAGTGGTCGGTTG
>JAJDNI010000206.1 GCA_022340755.1 Gemmatimonadota bacterium | reverse complement strand
GACACCGACATGGCCGGGGAGGCCTTCCGGCAACACGTCCCCGACGGGGTCCCCATGTGGGGCGCCGACGGGATGATCTACTTCGTGAGCGAGCGTGACGGGACCTTCAACCTCTGGAAGATGGCGCCGGACGGAAGTCGGGTGTCCCAGGTGACCCACCACACCCAGGGAGGGGTCAAGCTTCCGGCCATGAGCCCCGACGGCCGTACCATCGTCTACACCAACGATTACGACCTCTACATCCTGGACGTCCCCGACGGCACGCCCAGGAAGCTCGACGTGGAGTTGGCGTTCGACCCCTCCATCAACAGGGTGGAGTGGGTGGACGTGGCCAACACCGCCGATGGGTTCGCTGTGGATCCGGAGGGGAAATGGCTGGCGGTGGACTCCCGGGGGGAGATCTTCCGGGTACCGGTGGACCCCGAGAAGGGGGAGAAGAGCGAGGTGACCTCCTCGGCGTGGCGAGACCGCTACGAGAAGGTCTCACCGGATGGGAAGCTCCTGGCCTACGTCTCCGACGACGGGGCCCAGGAGCAGATCTGGGTGGCGGACCTGGCCACGGGAGAGCGGCGCCGCCTGACCGACCACGACTCGTACAAGGACGCCAACTTCGTCTGGTCTCCCGACTCCAAGCGCATCGCCTTCGTAGCCGCCAACACGCTCTTCGAGGTGGATGTGGCCAGTGCCCACACCACCCAGCTGGCCTACAACGAGAACCGGGGGTTCAGCCTCTCGGAGTACTCCGCTGACGGCCGCTGGCTGGTCTACTCCCGTGTGGACCTGGACGAGAACTCGGATGTCTATCTCTTCGACCTGGCCAACCGGAGCGAGACCAACGTCACCCGGGACCCCTACCGGGACATGGACGGGGCCCTTACCCCCGACGGCAAGCACCTGGTGTTCCGCTCCAACCGCGACGGGGGCACCACCCATCTCTTCGCCGTTGCCCTCGGCCGCCTCACGGAAGACCCGAACGATCCTCTGGTGAAGGGACGCGTGGAGGAGACGCCCGACTCGGCTTCGGGGAACCGGGGCCGCAGGCGAGGAGAGGGTGCGGCGCCGGCGCAGCCGCTGGACCTGCGCATCGACGTGGACGGAATTCGTGAGCGGGCCCTTCAGCTCACCACGGGGGCGAACAGCGCCGGGAGCTATTTCCTCTCCGCCGACGGGAAGACCGTCTACTACACCTCCTCAAACGACGAGGGGCAGGCGCTTTTCTCCATTCCCATCGCGGGCGGCGAAGCCCGGCGCGTGGCGGCGGGGGCCTTCTCCAACCTCCAGCCCACCAGGGACCGCCGCACCCTCTTCTTCACCCGGCGGGCCGGTCGGGGTGGCGGCGCCGGTCGTGGTGGAAGAGGTGGTGGCGGTGGCGGCGAGGTCTTCCACATGCCCCTGACGGGCGGCTCTCCTCGGGCGGAGCGGGTGGCCTTCTCCTTCTCCGTGAAGGTGGACCAGCGCGCCGAGTGGAAGCAGATCTTCGAGGAGTGCTGGCGGGTGATGAAGTTCCGCTTCTACGACCCGAACATGCACGGCCACGACTGGGACGCCATCAGGGCCCACTACGAGCCCCTCCTGGCCCACGTGGGGACCTACGAGGACGCCTACTCACTGGCCAACCAGATGATCGGTGAGCTCAACGCCTCCCACGTGGGGGTGAGCGGCCCCTCCAGCGTGACCCAGCCCCGCGAGTACGCCACCCGGCTCCCCGGATTCGAGCTGGAGCCGGCCCAGGGGCGTTACCGGGTAAGCCACGTCTATCGGGACGGCCCCGCCGACAAGGAGTGGCTCGACATCCAAGTGGGGGATTGGGTCCTGGCCATCGACGGCCACGAGATCCGGGCCCCGGAGAACTACTGGAAGATCCTGAACGAGGCGCTGAACGACTACGTGACGGTGCGGGTGGCCGATTCGCCTGGCGGAGCCGGCGCCCGGGATCTGCGCATCCAGACGGTGACCTCCATGCGCAACATCGAGTACCAGGAATGGGTGGAGAACAACCGGGACTACGTGGAGCGGGAGTCGGGCGGCAAGATCGCCTACGTGCACATCCAGTCCATGAACCAGCCGTCCCTCGACGTGTTCCTCAACGACATCGACCGCTTCTGGAACGCCCAGGGGATCATCGTCGACATCCGCTACAACGGGGGCGGAAACACCGACCAGCAGATCCTGGACGTGCTGGAGCGGCGCCCCTACGAGTACTGGAACAACCGCTGGGCCGCCCCCAGCGCTGGGCGGCGTCCCCGGCAGGCCATTGCCGGGCCAAAGGTCATGATGATCAACTCCCGCTCCGCCTCGGACAGCGAGGTCACCCCCATGGGGTTCCGGGACCTGGAGCTGGGGCGCATCGTGGGGAACCCCACCATGGCTGCCGTCATCGCCACCGGGAGCTATGGCCTCATCAACGGCGGGTCCATACGCACTCCGGGATCGCTGGTGGTGACCTACGACCCCACCAAGCCCGACAACCACGGGGTGAACCTGGAGAACTACGGCGTGGCCCCGGACGTCATGGTCTGGAACACCCCCGAAGACGAGCTCAAGGGGTTCGACCGGGAGCTGAAGGCGGCGGTGGACGAGGCGCTGCGCATGCTCTCCCAGGGGCGCTGGCAATACCAGGGCGGAGGCCGGTAGCGGAGAGTCATCGCCCGGCCTGAACTGGCCGAGCCCACGAGGAGAGGTAGGGAGAGGGCGGGCCCCGGGACCACCGGGGTCCGCCGTCTCTTGGAGGAGACCCGTGCCGGGGCGCTGAGAGTCACCAGGGCGGTTGAACGCCCTTCGGAGGCGCGGCCTGTGCGACTGCCATAAATTGGGCGCGGTCTCACAGGACGGCCGACTCGATGCGAACGAGGTGCCTGATGTCGAAGCCCCGGAACCGACACCGTGTCCACCTGCTCTGGATCCTGATCATGCCGATGACCGGGGCCGGGCTCCTGGCCGTCACCGCATCCCAGCTCGTCTCTTCCCAGCCGGCCCGCTCCGGACAGAGTGGGTCTTCGAACCTGCAGACCGAACGCACGCTGGCTGCGCGGGTCTCCGAGCAGGCGATGGTGGAGACGGTGAGGAAGCTGGTGGGGCTCGGGACCCGGATGTACGGGACTCCTTCCAACCATGCCTCCGCGGCCTGGCTGGCCGAGCAGTTCAGGGCCGCAGGACTCGAGGTCACCATACGCGAGGACACTGCACGCGACTGGTACCAGCCCGACTCCTGGTCGGTGACGGCATCCGGGATGGGCGGACTGAAGACCGCCTGGCCGGCCATCGGGGCTCCTTCCGGGGAGGTCTCCGGGCCGCTCTCCACCGAACCGGGACCCGGCGTGGTGTGGATCACGGACAGCAATCCGCGCCCCGAACAGATGGAAGGATGCGCTGCCGTCCTCCTGGACGGCCGCATCACCGCTTCCGGCTGGCCCGGCATCTCCCGCATGCGCGGAGGGAGCTGGCCAATCCCCGTCTTCAACATCGGCACCCAGGACAGCGAGGCGCTGCGTGCCCGACTGGGTCAGGGGGCGCCGCCAACCATCACGGTCCGTCTGGCCTCCCGCACCGGGAACGATGTCGCCCACACGCCGGTGGCCACCCTGCCCGGCCGCGACCGATCGAAGTACGTCCTGTTTTGCGCCCACGGTGACGCGGACTCGGGAGGACCCGGAGCGGACGACAACGCCTCGGGCGCGGCGATCGTGCTCCAGATCGCACGGGCCGCCGCGGAGGCGGTGAAGGCCGGACTGATTCCCCAGCCCGCCTGGGACATGCGGTTCGCGGTGTGGGCCGGGGAGATCAACTCGACGCGGCAGTACCTGGCTACGATGCCGGAGGACCCCGCCGTACTGCAGGCGGTGTTCAACTACGACCAGTCGGGGTTCGGCTCCTGGAGGGACGCCCTCTATGTGGAACCGGACGACCAGGAGACCAACCGGCCGCTCATCACGCTGATCCGCCAGGCGATGGCCGACCACCTGGGTGAGCCCGGCTTCCCCGAGCATGCCGCCAGCATCAAGTCGCAGGGGGGCACCGACTCCTATGTCTTCCAACCCACGCGCCGGCGCGAAGGGTCCCCCGACTACCCGTCCGTGACGATCTATAACTCGGCCTGGGACCACGAAGAGGTCGTGGATGTGACCGAGGGCTTCCCGCCGCTGAACTGGTATCCGGGTGAGGAACCGGGGAAGGTGACCGTGGACGGGGACGCCTTCTACCACTCGGCCGGGGACACCCCGGCGAACACCACCGACACCGAGCCCTTCAACATGGGTTGGTGTGCCCGCGTCGGGCTGATCAGCGCCCTGCGGTTCATGGGGGGGTGAGCCGACGCCGGTCAGCGCGTGGAGGCGCTCGAGCGCGAAGGGCGGCCGGGCGCGACCAACGCTTCGCGTCGGTGCCCGCGGAGGAGGCGCTCGAGGCCGGAGCGGTCGTCACCCTCGATGCGCACCGAAGCGTCGATGCTGAATCCACCGGAGCCCTGCCAGCCGAGCATGCCGTCGGCATCGGCCTCATCGAGCAGTTCGTGGGTGCGGAAGTATCTGAGGACGCGCCGCTGAACGACGCCCTGGAGCCGGATCCGGTGCTCGGGGTGGAGGAGGGTTGCCTGGTGGAAGACGGCCTCAGCATGGTCCCCATCCTCGGCTCGGGAGAAGACGCCATCGAGGACGATGAGGTGGAAGTGGGGATGCGGGTTCAGGGAGGATCCGAAGCGGTGCAGGAAGCTGACGGCGCCGAGCTGGGCGTCGGGGGGCGCATCGGGACTGGCGCGACGGAGGGTGGTGCGGATGGTGCGGAGGAAGATGCGGAGGACGGAGCCGGCAACATCGGGGGTGTGATGCAGAAAAGGGCGCAGGCGCTTGGGGACGGACAGCACCCACTGCCGCGTGGGGAGGTGGGGCAGGACGGCATCGGTCGGGTGGGCGGCGAGATTGGCCATGCGCCGGGTGTTGCAGGAGGCGCAGATCCCCCGGCCCTTGCACGAGAAGGGGATCAGGCGCTCGTGGCCACAGTCCTCACAACGCGCGCGGGCGAAGCCGTGGGCGAGGATGCCGCAACGGAGGTAGGCGAGGAAGTCCTTCTCGATCCACCAGGGGATGCCGTTGCCCAGAGGGTCGGCCTCGGCGGCCCGGGCGAGGAATGTCTCGAGGTGGTGCTGGACGACCGGGTAGAGCGGTGTGGCGGTGGGCCGGCGCGGTCGATAGGTGGGCGACGTCGC
>JAJDNI010000195.1 GCA_022340755.1 Gemmatimonadota bacterium | reverse complement strand
GGGGGGGGGGGGGTGTTGGCCGGGGGGGGCGGAGCGCCTTGCCGCGCTCCGCCCCCGTGACCTCTTCAGCCGCCGCAGCGCTCCGGGCCCGTCCTGCTCACCGTTTGCGCCGGCGGGCCAAAGCCGGCAGGCTTCCGGCTGATGGGAACCTACGCCCGCTTCTACGACGTCGTCCGGCGCGTGCCTCCGGGCCGCGTCGCCACCTACGGTCAGGTCGCTTCCGAGGCCGGCAGCTTCGGCCATGCCCGACAGGTCGGCTACGCCCTGGCCGCCTGCCCTGACGACGCCGACATCCCCTGGCACCGAATCGTCAACGCCCGTGGCGAGGTGAGTCGGCGTTCCGGAGGCCGTGCCTTCGAGCGGATCCAACGGGTGCTGCTGGAGGCCGAAGGGGTCGCCTTCGACGATCGGGGCCGCATCGATCTGCGGCGATTCCGCTGGGATCCCGACGATCCGGATCAGGCTCCATCGCGCACCAGGAAGGATTCCAGGGCCGCCAGGAAGTAGACCCTCGGCTTCTCGAGCAAGACGGCGTGGTCACCGCCGGGGATCACGACCAGCGCGCGATCCATGGTCCCGAGACCGCTGAACAGGGCTTCGTTCGCCTCCTGCGGCGCCAGCGGGTCGTGCTCCCCGCGGATGACGAGCGTCGGCACGGTGACGGCCGCGGGGTCGAGCGCGTTCCATTGCTCGGCATGGGCCCAGTCGGCGCGCACCGGGTCCGCCGACAACGCCGCCTTCACGTAGGCGTCCAACGCCGCACGGCTGATCGAGCCCGGCGTGATGAAGTCACTGGCCGCGGCCTCGGCGGTCGTGGCCCGGCGGGGAGGGTCTCCCGGGTCGTCCTGGGCCGGCACCACGGCTCCGGGCCTGAACGGATACCCGTAGAGGACCAGGCGGTGGACGAGCTCGGGGTACCGCTGGGCGGTGAGCTGAGCGGTCATCGATCCCTGGGACCAGCCCAACAGGTCCACGGGGAGCCCGCCTTCCCGCTCCTGGATCCAGCGCAGGACGTTCCCGGCGTCGGCGGCCGCGCGGTCAGGCGTCAGCCACCCCGTGTCGTCCCGGGGCGTCTCGCCGTAGCCCCTCTGGTCCAGCGCGTACACCGCGAAACCTTGCCCAACCAGATCGTCCATGAGGGAGAGGCTCTCTCCGGGCACCTGCAGGTCGAAGTCCGGAAGCGCGCTCCACGTGCGCCCGTGGAGCAGCAGGATCGCCGCACGAGGCTTCTGCGGCCGCTTCATCCACAGCGCCATGGCGTGGTGGTCCGAATCCACGGTGAGCCTGACAGGGGCCGCGCCCGCCGGCCTGACCTCCGCGAGGTATTCCGAACCCTCGCCTGACGGCGTGTCGGGCCCGGCGCTGCCCCCGGTGGACTCCGGTCCGCCCGTGAAGATGGACTTGGGGATCATGACGTGGACCCCCATCTTGCCGTCCACGAGCTCGGTGATGCGCACGCTGCACGCCACGCTCACCAGCCGGTACGCCTCCATCTCCGACAGGCCCTTCTCGTCCTCCAGGAACTCGATGGCCTGGCCGATGGCGGTCTTCGTAGCCGTGGTGAGGTCCTCGTCGGTGCCCATGGCGATGTAGTCCGTCGGCGTCTCCGCCCGGGGCCACTCCAGGGTGTGTCCCTTGTGCACCGTGAGCTGTACGCGCCCGTCGAGGGAGGTCTCGATGGCGGTCTGGTCGACTTCGCCGTCACCCTGCGCCGCGTGCCCGTCTCCGATCTCGAAGAGCGCCCCGGGCACGTGCACCGGTATGAACAGTGAGGTGCCGGCCACCAGCTCCCGATTGTCCAGATTGCCGGCGTGCCTCCCGGGCGGAGTGCTGGAGACCCGACCCTCGGACGGCGGTGGGGCGACACCCATGCTGCCGAAGAACGGACTCAGCGGAATCGTGATCCCCGGGGAGAACCGAGAGACCATGTGAGTGCGGTCCAGCGGCAGGATGCGCATGCCACCCTCACGAGCGCAGTGCTCCCGAACGAAGCCGCTGCACCCGTTGTAGCCGTACGCGATGGGGAGGCTGGTGGACAGGATCTTGACCTCCAGCACGTCTCCGGGCTCGGCCCCTTCGACGTAGATGGGCCCGGTGAGGATGTGGCCTCCCGGGCCCCGGTCGGTGACGCTGTCGTAGATCGCGCGCAACGACGGCTGGATGTCCGCCGGTGCCACCCCCGCGCCTTCGAGCCGGCTCGGGCTGGAGGTGATGACCGTCTCGACCTCGACGATGTCGCCGGAGCGTACGCGGAGGACGGGCTTCGCTTCGGCCCAGTAGTATCCCCAGGCGACGGTGGAAGGGGTGGCCGCCAGATGGTGAACGGACTGAGCCGTGGCTCCTGCCGCGGCGCCGAGCATGGCCACGGCGGCCACGACCACCACCGGCCGGGGCCTCGGAAACACACGCGCCTTCGTCAAAATGCTCACGGTCGCGCCTCCCTCTCAACTGTCAATCGAATGGCGCCATCCTCTGCGGGCGCCGCCGCCAAGCTACGGGGCCGGGAACCCACGCGCACGCGACCCGGCCAGGGAAGGCGGTCCACAAATCGGGAAGGCGGTCATCCTGGCCGCTGATGCGCCTCCGGCGGATCTCGGCGCGCGCTTGACCACCGAGCTCCAACCGGTTCAGCAGCCATTACCTAACCGTCTAAATGACAGCAAACTGGAATATCTAGCGAAAAACCGTTGTTGTTATATTTTGTCGGTTATGCACAACTCTGAGTTGGTCCTCGACGGGGGCCACCTGGCCCTGGATTTGCTCAACACGGTCGCCCCGGCCGATGCGAGCCGTGTGGACGCACTGGGAGCACCGGGCACCTTCATCCAGTGGATGGAGGGCGCGAGCCTCGGGACAGAGGCGGACACGGCTGCGCTCCGAGCCTCCCCGCCGGATGCCCGGCTTCTGCTCGCGGACGCCCGGCGTCTCCGGGAGGCGGTTGCGGCAATCGTGGAGGCCCACGTGACGGGCGTTCCAGTCCCGGCGCTCGCGCTGGTGGAGGTGAACCGGGTCCTCTCCTACCGGAATGTGGGAGTGAGGCTCACGGGCGGGCCTGGGCACTACCGCCTCTCGGGCGTCACCACGACGTCCGGGCCTCTCGGACTCATTGCGCCGGTAGCCGAGGCCGCCGCGCGCCTTCTCCTCGAGGCCGATCCGGCGCGCCTCCGGCAGTGCGCGGCCGAGGGATGCGGCCTGTGGTTCCTGGACACCTCACGCAACGGCCGGAGACGGTGGTGCTCGATGGCGACCTGTGGCAACCGCGCCAAGGTCGCGGCCCACTATCGCCGACACAGGGCTCGGGGCTGACGCGGCATCTGGTGCGGTGTCTCAGAAATCCGCGAGCCACCAGCCTCAACGCTTCTCCCGAAGCCCCGCCACAGGCGGCCTCCATTCGGAATCCGCCGGAAGATCCGGGGCGCGTCGGCCCCAGACACCGGGGTGACCTTCACCGGGCCGGCCGGCCTCACCCTTCAGATGGCACACCACGAGCTTCTCCACGACGTTCATGGCGGGAAGGACCGAGTGCAGCGTCACGTGCTTGCCGCCGACGCCACGCTCGAGCGCCCTGTCCAGGATCTCCCAGTATCCGAAGTCCCCATCGGTGACGCACACCAGGTTCTCGACACCGAGGAACGGCGGCACGGCCCCCTCGTACGGCACCGTTCCGTCGCCGGTGTCCACCGGCCGGGCCGTGACGTTGCCGTTCTCGTCTTGCGTGCCGTTCGGGTAGCCGTTCTTCCGCCCGACGGAGGACAGGTCGAAGAAGGGCGTACCGTCGTCCCTCTTCTGGATGTGGAGGTGCACACGGGTCTCCTCACCCACCCCTACCACCGCCAGCCAATCGTCCTTCGTCAGCTTGGTCCTGCCTAGCTGAAGTCGGGAGGTTGCGCGAACCCGCTGAGCCGACGCTTCATCCAGCAGACGCTGGAAGAGGGCGCTGGCGGCCGGAATGAGGTCCGCGGTGGTCCTGCCGACACCGTCCAGCCCGTGGAGCCGGATCTGCTCCGCGATGGAGCGCACGACCGAGGTTTGCCACGTGGCGACCCGGAAGAGGTCCACACCCAGGCCGTGGTCGGCCGTCACGGCACCTCTGTACCGTGGGAGGAGGTGATAGAGCGCAGGCGTCAACCGGGCGACTTCGCGCTCCCGGCTGGACGAGGACTGCCCCAGCGTGCTCATCCCCGTCAGCATCTTGAGGGGGGCTTCGAAGGAGCCCTTGAAGGGGGTCCCCAGGGTGGCCACCTTGCGCACCCGCTTTCCGCTCGTGCGCGCCATGTACCCCGCGATGACGAGGCCACCCATGGAGTGGCCCACCAGATCCACGCGCCCGTTCTCCGCGGTATACCCTGCGGCATGGTAGTGCCGCATGAGCGCCGTGCGCGCGATCACCTCCTGCACGAAGGCGTCCAGCTGCAACTCGAGCGCCGCCAGAGGTAACCGCCAGTCGTGGGGAAACGGATACACGGGAACAGGCTCGTCGGCGGCCACGGCCAGGTCGTGGCCCAGATCCGAGATGAAGTTGCCGTACGGGTACCCGAACACCGAGGTCGCGACCACCCGCGCCGGTTCCACCTTCTCGTAGCGCACGTCGTCCGGGTGCAGCTGGATGCGATCCCAGGCCTTGGTGAGCATCCCCCAGACATGCTCCGGCTTGGTGGGATAGACGTCGTGGAGGTCGGAAGCGGTGATCCCGGGCACGACGACGACGGGGGGCTGGAGCGAGGACATCGGCCATCTCCCTGGAGGGCTTGGAGGGCGCGGCAACCTTAGGAGCGGCTGCGCGACGACGCAACGCATCGAGGCGATGAGTATCGAGGCGCCCCGGGGGGGTTGTGCAGACCCCCGGGAACGCGGGCTGCTTCTGGCGCCGGAGTTCCCGGACGCCTACCGTCACGTCATGCGTGCGATTCGTGTTGCAGCAGCGGTGCTGACGGCGGGGCTCTCCGCCGCCCTGCCTCTCGGTGCCCAGACCACCGCGTTCGTGGGAGCCACCCTCTGGGACGGCACCGGCGCACCCGCGGTGCAGCACGCCACGCTGGTGGTCCAGGACGGACGGGTCGTCTCCGTGGGGACCGCTCCGGCGCCGGAGGGCTCCACGGTGGTGGATGTCTCGGGACGCTGGCTCATCCCCGGGCTCGTCAACGCCCACGCCCACGTCACCGGGTACTGGGCCAGGGACGAGATCACCGACACGCTGGCCCGAATCGAGGGGGATCTGCTCCTCTACGCCCGCTACGGTGTCACCACCGTGAACAGCCTCGGGGACGAGCCATCCCAGGCCAAGTGGGCGCGGGACGTCCAGGACACACCCACCCTGACGCGCGCCCGACTACACTTCGCGGGACCGGTCATCACGGCCACGACTCCGGAGGATGCTGTCGCCGCGGTCGACGCGAACGCCGACTTCGGAGTCGACTGGATCAAGATCCGCGTCGACGACAACCTCGGCACCGTTCAGAAGCTCCCCTGGCCCGTGGTGATCGCGGTTATCAAGGAAGCCCACGCGCGAGGGCTTCGTGTGGCCACACACCTCTTCTATCTCGACGATGCCACGCGGCTGCTGCGCATGGGCTCCGATCTGGTGGCCCACTCGGTTCGCGACGCGGACGTGGACGGCGAGCTCGTCAGCCTGCTGAAGGAGCGCGACGTCTGCTACGTTCCGACGCTGGTCCGTGAGGAGTCGACCTTCGTGTACGGGCGGCGCCCCCCGTTCTTCGACGATTCCTTCTTCGTCAAGTACGCGAAGGCCACCGAGGCGGCGCGGCTGAGCAACCCCACGTTCATGCGGCGGACGGCGACGAGCCCGGACGGGACCCGCTACAGGGCCGCGTTGGCCCAGGCCCAGAAGAACCTGAAGGCTCTCGAGGACGCCGGCGTGCGGATCGCCATGGGCACCGACTCGGGCCCGGCTGGCCGGTTCCCCGGGTATTTCGAGCACCGGGAGCTGCAGCTCATGGTGGACGCGGGGCTTTCGCCCGGGCAGGCGCTCATGAGCGCGACGTCCGTGGCCGCCTCCTGCCTGCGCCTCGACGACGTGGGGACGTTGACAGCCGACCGGTGGGCGGACTTCCTGGTTCTCCGGTCCGATCCGCTCGCCGACGTCGCGAACACCCGGAGCCTCGACGCCGTGTACGTCGCCGGCAATCAGGTGCGTTGACGCCCGGTCCTGTCGTCAGAGCGCGGGCATCCTGTACCGCTCCAGGTAGCTGAGGTCGAAGTCGTCGAAGGAGACGACGTAGACCCAGCCCTTGCCGAAGCCCACGACGCGTTTCCCCGTTTCCAGCGTCACCGCGGCCACTCGCTTGCCCGCCCGGTCGAAGACGTCGTAGGTGGACGGGTCGCCCGCCTTCATGGACCGATGCACCCAGGCGCGGCCCTGCGGATCGATGGGGATGCGGCCCTGGTACATGGGCGGTTTCGAATCCGGCCACGTGTACTGGTCGATCTCCCGCCTCGCCGTGCCCGGCCCCCCCCCTCTGGCGAACGCCATGGTGGCGGAGCCGTTCACCACCTGCATGCTGATCCCGATGCCGCCGCCCGCGCGAGCCTGCTCGGCCAGGTACTCCTCCTTCTCGGGCGTCCCGATGTGCACGGGGTCGTAGGGCACCGGCGGTCCATGAACCACCTTTCCGTCGGGCAGGAACCAATCAACGTGGTAGTCCCCCGCCCGCGCTATGGCCACCGCCCCGTCCCGAGCGACGCCCCAGGCGTCCTCGGGAGACAGGGGCACGTTCGCGATGCGCACGTTCCTGTTGTTCGCTCCCCCCGAAGTGGCTTGCGTGCGGTCGGGGAGCTTGAACAGCGCGACGGTGTCCGCCTTCCGCGTCCCACGGTCGATGCGCAGAATGGCCGCAGAATCCGGGAGATTCCCCGCGAGGCCGCCCATCGAGCGTGTGTAGATGCGCCCCTGCCCATCCACGCCCTGGGGAATGGCGATCAGGGGGATGGTACCCGGCTCCAGAGCCGACATCGCCAGCGGCATGGTCGGTCCGAAACGAAGATCCGGCCCGAGAGCCACCATACGGCTGTTGCCCAGGTCCACGAGCAGCGTGGAGTCGCCGGGCAGCGGCCACACCGCGTCGGGCTGCCTCCACTCCTGGGGCCCCTGGCCTTCGGAGCCGACGACCGAGCGCTTGCCAGCTGTCAGGTCCACGAGGTAGAGGTCCTTGCCCAGCGGATCCGCGACGAGAACGCGCCCGTCCCGGAGCTCACGCACCGTCTGAATGCTCCCGAAGTCGTCCGGGAGCTTCGCCTCCGGCCGGTCCAGCCGGACCTGCGCGGCCGACGGCGTCACGACTCCCACCACGAGGAGCGCCGCCAATCCGGCACCAAACACGTTTCTCCATCGCAACCGCCGTGACATCGACATGTCGCCCCTCTCGATACGTGTCATGATCCCCCCTTGGTGACGAAGCGGGCCAGGGCACCGCTCTCACCCATCAACGCCAGCGTGTCGACCCGGATAGTGTAGCTCCCCGTGGCGCGGAGCACGTTCAGGAGCTCGGCATCGAGCGACGTCGCCTCATCCTCCCCCGACCCGGCGCACCTGTCGTCCCCGACATCGATACCTCCGAACGTCAGCTCGGTGCCGACCCACCGGAAGGTCCCCGTCAGCGTCCGACAGGCCGTGGCCAGTTGGAGACCCCCGGTCTCCCGGTCCAGGCGGAGCGTCACCTCACCGTAGGGCCCGGCGAGATCCCGGTCTGCTAGGCCCACCATTCGCCAGGTGGTTCCGGTGAGAGGCGCGTCCGCCCATTGACCCGGGCAGACCGTCTCGCTCGAAACGGACATCACCCGGTCCACGGCGAGCACACCGATCCCCCCGTCCCCCCGGGACACCGAATGCGCTGCCACGGTGACCCTGGCAGCGTCACCCTCGTGAGAGCGGGCAGCCACGTAGGCCCGCTCCAGCTCGCCCGCGGCCCCTACGGGCTGCACCCGCCACTGACGGCTCGTCCCGCACTCCGTAAATAGCGGGCCTGCCTCGACATCGACGTAGAGGCCCATGAGCGTTCCGGAGACCGACGGAGCGGGTGGACGAGCGGCCACCGCCGCGGAGTCCCCGGACACCGACTCCCGGGAACGCCCGTCGGCCCCACGTCCACACCCCGAGAGGAGCGTGAGGGCGCCGATGATGATCGTGACCCTGTGCCAGGCCCGGCTCATTGTCCCGTCTCTGAACCCCATCGACGCGCGCTCATCCCTCACCGAGTGGCGTCGTCGCGAACGCCCGGAGCGCCTCGAGCCACTGGTGTGTCATCACGGCCACCACCCGTCGGCCCTTCGCCGCCGTGGCGAGCGTCGCGTCCCCGAAGATCCCGGTGGTGGTGTACTCTGGGTCCCCGGGGCTGCGCGAGAAGCCACCAGGTCTGTACCCCGGTCCGGGATCCCCGGTCGGCTTCCCGTAGTCGGTGGGGGCGCGCTCCATGTGTACCAGGTCCGGCCGCAGAGCCAGCACCACCGACGTCTCCAGCTCGTCGGCATGTCCTCCGGCGTTCTGGGTGGCCATCGAATCGAGCTCCGGCGTCTCCAGATCGTCCCAGGAGACCACCAGCGTCGGCACATGATCGTGTGCGTGGATCTCTCTGGCCGCGATGGCGATGGGAAGCCCCGTCGAATGCGTGATGCCCGTGTTCAGGAAGACCACCCGCCGGGCCCCGGCTTGGACCAGCGAGTGCGCCACCTCCTGGACGTAGCGACGGAAGACGTCGGGGTCGGCGATCCCGGTGCCCGGGAAGTCCTCGAAGGCCACGAACCACCCGTGCAGGATCGGGGGCGCCACCAAGACCGGCAGGGAGTCCACGGCGGCCTGCATCAGGTGTTCCAGCATGAGGCGATCGGTGGCCATGGGCAGATGCGGTCCGTGCTCCTTCGCTCCCGCGCCGATGGGGACGACGACGAGAGGCGCGTTCATGAGCCGCGCCTCGGCTTCCGGCCAGGTGAGGTCGCCCAGGTGGGCGCCCGGCGCGATCTGCCCGGATCCGGGCGTCCCCGGCACCGAGAGGGCGAGGGCCACGATGCACGTGACGAACGCGCGAAGGGCTGGCCGCTTGGAGTGCAGGCCCGAACGCTTCATGGCACCTCTCCCTGTCGACGTCGTTGGACGCTGATCCTTCTGACTCGTGCCCTGCAGGTTACCGACCTCGTCCACGGCCCCGCTCGGCCTCCGGATTCCACGCACGCAAGCGAGGGACGAGCCGCGGGACGTTCCGCGCATACACCTCGTACGCCGATCCGAAGCGGCTTTGCAGCCCGCGCTCCTCAACCAGGAGAATGTACGCCGCGTTGACGAGGGCGAAGCCCACGGCCCATTCCAGATGCGGGACCGAGCGCAGGATGGCGGCCTCGCCCAGGAGCACGAAGGTCACCCCGGAGATCATCGGATTCCGGACGTGCGCGTACACCCCCCGCACCACCAGTCGCCGCGGTGGATCCCACGGCGCCAGCGTTCCCCGTCCATGGCGCGCGAAGAGGCCCACCGAAGCCCCCGCGAAGGCAGCACCGACAGCCAAGGTGGCCACACCCAGGAGCATCATGCCCCAAGCGGCCGTGGTCGCGGGGAACGCCGGTCGCGGATCCTGACCGCGAAGGATCCACGCCGGCACGAGGATCACCATCGTGACCGGCAGGATCAGGATCGAGAGAAGGTGGCGGAGAGCCAGCATGCTAGCCGCCCATCAGCACCTTCACCGCCGCGGCCAGCTGGCTGTCCTGGCCCGCATAGCTCTCCCCCATCGGCCGGATCACCTCCACGTCCACGGGCCGGGGATTCAGCTCCATGACCTGCCCGTCGTGGGCCCGGATCTTCGAGCGGGGAAGCCGGAAGCTCGACCCGTCCACCAGTCGCCCTCCCCACGTGTACACGATCCAGCCGGCGGTGGGCTCCCCCACGACCTCCCCCAGGCCCAGCGTGCGGTACCCTTCCGTGAAGTCCTCGCCGTCGGAGAGGGTGTTGCGGTTCACCACCAGCACGGTCTTCTCCTCCAGGGAGCGCTGACCGAGGACGCTCCGCGCCGGCGTCTCCGGGTGGCCACGGAGCTGCATCGTGATGTATCCGCGCCGCGAGAAGACATCGAGGGCATAGGCGTTCACGAATCCGCCGTTGTTGTTGCGGATGTCGATGACCACACCGTCCTTCTCGTGGTTCGCCGCGTCGAGGTCCACCATGAGCTGATCCAGCGAGCCCTGGCCCATGTCCGGCATGTGCACGTAGCCGAGCTTGCCGTTGCTGATGCGCTCGACGTAGGCGCGGTTCCCCTCCACCCAGTCGCGGTACTCCAGCTGGCGCTGCGCCCCGAGGGAGATGGGCTTGACGCTCACGTCGCGCGCTCCGGAGCCCGTGGCGTCCGCGCTCACCCGCAGTGTGACCTTGTCCCCTGTCTTGCCCTGGAGGATGTGGTCGAGGTTGGTCCGCGCGTCGATGGTGGTCCCGTCCACCGCGAGGACGTAGTCACCCGCGGAGATCCCCCCCGCCACGTCGGCGGGGCCCAAGGGCACCACCTTCGTGACCTCGAGCTTCCCCTGCCCTTCGTAGGCGCCCCGGTCGAAGTGCAGCCCGAGGTTCCCGGACGAGGGCCCCGTCTCGCCCTGGATGCCGTGACCCAGGTGGGAGCCGTTCAGCTCGCCGATCATCTCGTTCATCAGCCGGGACAGCTCGGGACGGGTGCGCGCACCCGCCACCTGCGGCGCGAACATGCGCTTCACGGCGTTCCAGTCGGCGCCGTGGAAGTGGTCGTCGTAGTAGTTGTCCCGGAGCAGCGCCCAGCCCTCATCGAAGACCTCCACCTTTTCGGTGCCGAAGTCCACGTCCATCTCGGCCGTGCTGGCCACGGTGCGGGTACGCCCATTGGCGACGTCCGCCGCCTGGATCCGGCCCCGGTCGAGGAAGAAGACCTCCTTTCCGTCCGGGCTGAACTGTGGAGCGCTCTTGCCTCCCGGCGTCGAGGTGATCTGACGGGTGACCTGCGGGCCCGAACGCTCGGGATCCACGCTGAACGCGTACAGGTTCTGCTGCCCCTCCGCCGCCGCGCTCATCACCAGCGTCTTGCCGTCGGGAGAGAGCGCCAGCGTCCGCACGCTCACGCCGGTGGGGAGCAGGGAGAGCCGCCGGCGGATTCCGTCGAAGTCGATCTTCGTCTCCTTCGTCGCGTCGGCGGCCGCGCCCCGCGCGGCGCCGCTGCGAGCCGTCGCTCCTCCCCGCGCCGCGGACGAGTCGTTGCCTGGACTCTTCTTCTCCACGAAGAGGTCCTGGAACTTGTCCTCGCGGAACACGGGCGTGACGGGTACCAGGTCCACGCGGGCTACCCGGCCGTCTTCCGTCCGCTGCTGGGTGTCGAAGTAGATCGTCTTGCCGTCTGGACTCCACGCCATGCTGCTCCCGCTGGCGTCCGCCAGCCCACTGACGGGCCTCGCCTCACCCCCGGCCGGCGGTACTACCCACACGTTGCCGAACCCCCGGCGGTCCGTGTTGAAGTAGGCCAGCCACTTGCCGTCTGGAGACCACGTGAGGGGGGACGGACCCAGGAACGGCCAGGTCCACAGGAGCCCGGTGGCCAGGCGCTCGTCCTTCCCGGACGCCACGTCCTTCACGTGCACCTCGGTACCGGCGTGTACATAAGCGATCTTCGTGCCGTCGGGGTTGAAGCGCGGTGTCACGTCCTGGCCGTCTCCGGCGGTGAGCTCGATCTCCTTCCTCGACACGAAGTCGTACATCCACAGCTTGGGCGTGCCGCTGCGGAGGGAGACGTACGCCAGACGGCGGGAGTCCGGCGCCCACGCGAGATCCGTCTCGGGGGCCACCGTGTGGGTGACCCGCTCCGCCGGACCGCCGTCCTTGGCGGACGTGGCGAAGACCTCGCCGTGGGCGACGAAGGCCACCTTCTTCCCGTCGGGGGACAGAGCTAGGTCGCTGAAACCGTTGGACATGCTGAGGTGCTCCACCCCGGCCACTTCCGGCGCGCCGCTCAGAGTAATGGACACCCGGGCCGGCTGCCCCCCGGGGAGATTCATGCGCCACACACCGAAGTCTCGCTCGAAGACCACGGTGCCACCGTCGGCCGAGATGCGGGGGAAGAGAACGCGGCCGTCCTGGAAGGAGGTCAACGCCCTGGCCTCCCCTCCCGATACGGGCTGCGTCCAGAGGTTCTCCGAACCGGAGCGGTCGGACATGTAGAGCACGCTGCGGCCGTCGGCGGACCACATGGGCCAGATGTTCTTCGAGCCCGTGGCCGAGAGCAGCCTATACGTGGGTGGGTCGCCGGGAGTGGTCAGCCAGATCTCGGCCTCGTCGATGTGGCTGTGCCCCTTCCGCCACCACTGACTCTGCGCCATGCGCGCCATGGCGGCGATGGCGATGGTCTTCCCGTCGGGCGACGGCGCCGCGTCGAACTCCGGCGCATACCGGTCGGCCAGCACGGGCATGGGCGTGCCGCCCGCGGCGGAAACGCGCCAGATGTCCGGTTGTCCGCCCGGGTCCTGGCGGCCGTCGGCGAAGTAGATCCACTTCCCGTCCGGCGACCACGCGTCGAGGTCCTCGGAGTTGTCTCCATAGGTGAGGCGCCGCACGTCCCCCGTGCCGAGCGTGAGCACGTAGATGTCGTAGTCGCCGTCCCGGTTCGACAGGAAGGCCAGCATCTTTCCGTCGGGAGAATAGAGCGGCGTCGTCTCGTCCGCGGCGTTGCTCACCAGGAGGTGCGCCTCGCCTCCGGTGGCGGGCACGGTCCAGATGTCGCCGGCCGAGACGAACGCGATCTCGGAGCCGTCGGGGCTGGGCGCGGGCTGCGCGAAGCTGGGCCGCGCCTCCTGCGCGCCCAACGGCGCCCCGCCAGCCAGCCCCAGCGCTGCCATGGCCGCAATCGCGGGCCACATCCGCCGGGCGGGCGAGCCTGCGACACCCGACTGGGAGCCGCGTCCCGTCGTTGCACTGTACATCGACCCAGCTGATTCCGTCGTCCTCACGGCCGTGCGTTCCATCGTGCCCTACCTCGTCCAGTGTCGGTTGCGCCGCCCTGGCGCCGAATGACGACAACTTCGAGGGCCGAAGTGGATTGGGCCAGGGGAAACACGGCGACGGGGCGGTCCGTCGGCGCGACGGTCTGATCGTCGGCGCGGCACGGCGTGTTGCCGATCAGTGCTGCGGCGCCTTTTCTCCCGCCTCGACGGCGATGTCGAGCCGGTTGTCCCGCGTCGGCAGCGGGCACGTGGCGTACGGCGTCCACGCGCACGGCGGGTTGAAGGCCAGGTTGAAGTCCAGGACGACGCGGCCCTGCGCGTCGGGCGGGTCGATCCACAGGTATCGCCCACCTCCGTACGTCTCCTGCCCGCTGGTGGCGTCGGCGAAGATCAGCATGTAACGACCGTGATCGGGCGGACCGACGACGTCCAGGCTGCGCCTCACGCCCCCGATCCAGAATTCCACTCGCGCCGGGGAATCCTGCTCGGTCACCGTCCCGATGACGTTGGCGACGCGCACCTTCTTGTCGTGCGACACCCAGCGCGCGGTGATGCGCCATCCCGTGGACACCGGGTAGCGCTGGATGCCCTGGAAGACTTGGTATTCCTCGCTGTCGTCGTCCCGCACCCGGAGGGCGACCCGGTCGCCCCGGCGTATGGCGATCCAGTTGATGGGCCCCACCCGGAGGACCACGGACTTGCCGGGTCCGAGGTCCTCCGTGAGGTCGGCCTTCGTGACCACCGGATCATGGGAAGTGTCGAAAGGGATGGCGCCGATGCTTCCCTCCGGCGCCGCCAGGGTCGAATCAATCCCCCGGGTCACGGCCACGCCTGAATCGGCGAGGAACCGCACCGAGTCTCCCGAGACGATGATGCGCCCCACGTGGGCCGGTGCCTTCCCGGCCGGCAGGACGATGCCGTTGTCCGGCCCGGCGCCGATGGTGGTCTCGCCCTGAGGGAGCCAGTCGAGGGCGATGAGGGAGAGCCAGGAGTCCGGTGCCCGAAGCTCGGCCTCGCGACGGGCATACCACGCCTCCACCGACGCGCGGTACGCCACCGGATCCACCGGGACGGGACGGGGCGGTCGGTCACAAGCGGTGAGGGCGACGACGAGGATGACCCATGCGGCTCTCACCGGAGTGATGCGCTCTCGCGGTCCCGGGCTACATCCCTCCATTCCAGGGCTTCTTGGTGACGTTGTCCACGGCCCTTCGGGTGGCCGCCGCGTGCGTCGCCTGGCGGGTGGCCATGTTGTACCGGTCACCGGGAGCAAGGAAGTAGAACTTGCCTCCATCCCCCACCGTGGACTGGTTGTCGTAGATCAGCGCATACGATGCGCCGATGACCTCGAATGTGTCGCCGTGCACCACGATGGCCGTGTTCTCGTCGAGGCCGATCCCGAGGAGCTCGGGGTGGGCCTGCACCACCTGGACGAGATCGAATTGGCGATTGCGCCGCAGCACGTGCTGGTCGATACCCACGTTCTTGAGGTACCCGAAGCCCACTTGGTGGTCCCCCATCATGACTTCGTTGCCTCCGGTGTC
>JAJDNI010000189.1 GCA_022340755.1 Gemmatimonadota bacterium | reverse complement strand
ACGCAGTCCGAGCGCGCTCCTCACGCTGGCGTCGGTCCACGCGAAGGGCCTCATGCGACCCCCAACTCCGCCAGGCACTCTCGCACCACGACGCGCTCGTCGAAGGGGCGCTTCTCACGGCCCAGCACCTGATACGTCTCGTGACCCTTACCGGCGAGGACGACGGTGTCTCCCTCACGGGCGATCTCCAGGGCGTGTCGGATGGCGGACCGGCGGTCGGCGATGCGCGCGTAATCCAGACCCTCCAGACCTGTCGCCAGATCGTCGAGGATCCGCTCCGGATCCTCCGTCCGCGGATTGTCCGAGGTGAGGACCACGATGTCCGCGAAGCGGCGAACAGCCTCGGCCATGGGTCGCCGCTTCATGCGATCGCGGTCCCCGCCGGCGCCGAAGACGACGATGAGGCGGCCGCGGGTGAGCGGCTTCACCGCGCCCAACGCTCCCTCGAGAGCGTGAGGCGTGTGCGCGAAATCGATGAGCACCGTGAAGGGCCGCCGGAGCACGGCTTCCAGGCGACCCGTCGGCTGAGGAACGCTGCGCAGCCCTTCCGCTACGTCCTCGAACGCCATGCCCGCCACCAGGGCCACGGCGGCGGCGGCAAGGGCGTTTTCCACGTTGTAGCGCCCCAGCAGCGGGAGCTGCACGTGGGCCTTGAGCCCGTCGGCAACCAGCGCAAACGTGGACCCGCCGGATCCCAGGGTCACGTCCTCGGCGCGCACGTCGGCATCGGCGTCGACGGCGAACGTGCGAACGCGGTGATCGCCGGAGGAGAGCGCCGCCCAGGCGGGGTCGTCGCCGTTCACCACGAGGGTGCCCTGCGGCTTCACCAGCTCCACCAGCCGCGCCTTAGCCGCGAGATACTCGTCCAGATCTGTGTGGTAATCCAGGTGGTCCTGGGTGAGGTTCGTGAACACGGCCACGTCGAAGCGCACGCCGTCAAGGCGGCGCTGCTCCAGGGCGTGGGACGAGGCCTCCATCACCACGGTGTGGACGCCCTCGTCGGTGAGCTCCCGGAGCCAGCCCGAGACCTGGACCGGTCCGGGTGTCGTCAGCCCCTCGCTCCCGGGACGCACACCGCGGGCGTCCACCACACCGAGGGTACCGATGGCAACGGCAGCCGCTGGACCGCCGCAGAGGTGCCGTACCAGCAGGGATGTCGTGGTCTTCCCGTTGGTTCCGGTGATGGCAACCGTGAACAGCTGCTGCCATGGGGAGGCCACGAGAAGGTCCGCCACCAGCGCTGCCGCCCGACGCCCGTCCTCGACCACCAGCTGGGGAACGGCGGTGTCCACCCGGTGCTCGACAACCGCCGCCACCGCACCCGCCGCCACCGCGTCCGCCACGAACTCGTGGGCGTCCACGTTGATGCCTCTCCAGGCCAGGAACAGATCCCCGGGGCGAGCTTCGCGGCTGTCCTGGCAGGTGCCCAGAACCGCGATGTCCTCCGGGCCGATCGCCTCCCGAAGGAGCCCGGCCGACCGGAGGACCTCGCCCACCGCTCGCAGGGTCAGGGAGCGATCAGCCATCCGATCGCCCCCGGATCCGCAGACGCACGGTATCGCCCGGAGCCACATATGTCCCAGCGTGCGGCGACGTGCCCACGATCTCTCCGTATCCGCGCTCCTCGACCCGGAGTCCCAGGGCGTGGAGCCTGCGCGCCGCCACCCGCAGGGGCAGACCCGCGACGTCGGGCAGCGCGACTCTTTCCGCGGCCGTCCCCACGCCCGGGTCGCCGGAGCCGGTCCCGAGGTCCGGGCCGGAGGGCTCGCCGGCCGGGGCATCCAGGCTCCTGGCGGCGAACGTGACGGACGGCGTCGGCGACGAAGGAGTCGGCACCGTCGGGCGCACCGACCGCAGGAGCCGCGCGCGATCCAGCGGAGTGCGCCGGGCCGCCAGCGCCGCCTCCATGGTGGCCCGCGTCACGGGTGCGGCCACGGTCCCGCCGTAGTAGGACGGGCCCTGAGGCTGGTCCAGGCGCACGTACACCACGAGTTGGGGAGCCTCGGCCGGGAAGAAGCCGACGAAGGACGCGTAGTGCCCGCGGGTGTATCCCCCGTCGGCATAGGCACGGCTGGTGCCGCTCTTGCCGGCCACGTCGAAGGTGCCCAGCTGAGCGCGGGTCCCGGTACCGTCGTCGACGACGTTCACGAGGACACGGCTGATGTCCTTGGCCATCGTGGGGGTCACGACCCGACGGACCACGCGGGGCTCGAAGTGCTGGATTACGTTGCCTTTGGGATCGCGCACCTCCTTCACCAGGTGAGGCTCCATGAGCAGCCCACCGTTGGCCAGCGCGCCGTACGCCATGGCCATCTGCAGGGGGGTCACGGAGATCTCGTAGCCGATGGCCAGGGACGCCGGCGACTGGGCTGTCCACTTGTCGGGTCGCCGGAGGACACCGGAGGCCTCGCCGGGAATCTCGATCCCCGTGGGCGCGCCGAACCCGAAGTCCCGGAGGTTCTCGTACTGCTGGCCCGGGGTCAGCCCCTGCGCGGACTTCGCGATGCCTACGTTGGACGAGATGCGCAGCGCATCCGCTACCGTGATGAGCCCGGTCTCGTGCTCGGCGTCGTGGAGCGTTCTACGAGCCACGGTCCAGGTGCCGTCGCCCACGTCCACCACATCGGTCAGGGACGCGACGTGGTACTTCAACTCAGCAGCCACCGTGAACGGCTTGAGGGTCGAGCCGGGCTCGTACGGGGTGTTGATGACGCCGAGGCCCGTGGTACGGCCGTCCACGATGGAGACCGCTGCCAGCACCTCACCGGTGCCGGGGTCCGTCACCAGGACGTCGCCACCCCGGGCCTTGCTCTTGTCCACCGCGTCCTGCAAGGCCTGGCGCGCGATTTCCTGGAGGTCCAGGTCCAACGTCAGGGTGACCTGCCCCCCGGTCTGAGGAGCCTGGGCCACGTACGTCTCGCCCGGAATCGGTGCGCCGACGTTGTCACGGGCTACGACCTCGCGGCCGGGGGTGCCCCGGAGCAGATCGTCGTATGTCTGCTCGACACCGCCCTGGCCATCCTCGTCGATGACGGTGCCCACCACGCCCCGCGCCAGGTCCCCGTGGGGACTGAAGCGCTCCATCTCCCTGGCGAGGTAGATTCCCCGGATGTCCCCCAGGGCCTCGCGTACCGTGGGCGGATAGCGACCCGGCACAACGCTCCACTTGCGATTCGGCGCGGTGAGTTGACGTCCCTTGCGCGCGGACAGGCCCAGGGCACTTCTGAGTGCGGCGCTGGCGGCATCCCGGTCCGTCAGCTCCCTGGGTGCGACGCTCACCTTGTAGCTTTCCCTCGAGACCGCGAGGGGAGTGCCGTCACGGTCGAGGATGCTGCCCCGTGCTGCGGCGATCTCCTTGTCCTTGGTATGCTGGCTCTCGGCGAGGGCCCGCCAGTCCGCACCTTCGATCACCTGAACCTGACCGGCACGCGCACAGATCACGCCGGCGCTGAAGAGCCAGCCGCCCAGAAGGAGGCGCCGACGCCAGGCACCCGGACGAGCGAACGAGTCCAGTCGGGTCACGAGTTCGGATCTCCCGGCAGAATGACCAGCTCGGCGGCCGAGGGCGTGTGCATCCCCAGCCGATCACGCGCCAGCGGCACCACGCGCCCACGACTCTCCAGCACCTGGATGTTGCGCTCCAGGTCGACGCGCTCCGCGGCGGCCACGGAGGCCTGTCTCCGCAGCTGATCCAGATTCGCCAGGGCCTCCAGCGCCCGGCTCTGCCGCCACGGCACCAGCGCCAGCGCCGCCAGGAGAACCACCGCAGCCAGGACGGCACGCATGAACGGACCGAGAGGTCTCACGCGGCCCTCCTCCAGGCGCGTAGCCTTGCGCTGCGCGCACGCGGGTTCCTGGCGATCTCTTCCTCGTCGGGACGCACCGGGTGCCGGGTCAGCGTCTCGCCGAGAGGACGTCCCCTGCACACGCACACCGGAAGCTCCGGTGGACACACGCACGCCCGACTCCACTCCCGGAAGGCGTTCTTCACCATCCGATCCTCCAGGGAGTGGTACGCGATCACCACCAGCACGCCTCCGTCCTTGAGCACGTCCCTCAAGGCGGGAAGAGCGCGCTCCAGGGCATCGAGCTCACCGTTCACGGCGATGCGGATGGCCTGGAAGATCCGGGCCTTCTCCCGAGCCGAGGGCGCTCGACCCAGCGTGACCGCGAGAGCCGCCACCAGGTCATCGCTCGTCCGTAGCGGGCGCGTCACCCTGCGCTTCTCGATCTCGCGTGCCAGCTTGCGGGAGCGGGGCTCCTCTCCCAGGTGGCGGAATACCTCCGCGAGACGGCTCTCCGACGCCTCCTCCAGGAACCGGGCCGCGCTGACACCGCTGTCGGGGTCCATGCGCATGTCCAGTGGCACCCCTCGCCGGAAGGCGAAGCCTCGGGCGTCCTCGTCCAGTTGATGAGAGCTGACGCCCAGGTCCAGGAGGGCGCCCTCCAGCCCTTCGGCTCGCACTCCGGGGTCGCCGACGGCCTCGTCGAAGCGGCAGTGGACGAAGCGGACTCGTGGGGCGAACTCCTCCAACTCCCGGCGGGCCGTCTCGAGGGCCGTAGGATCGCGGTCTACCGCCACCACGCGGCAGGACGGACAGGTTTCCAGAAGCCGGCGGGTGTGCCCTCCGCCTCCGACGGTTCCGTCCAGGAAGAGCCCGTCGGCTCCGGGAGCCAGGAATTCGAGAACCACATCGGCCAGGACGGGCTCGTGGTAGCCACGTACGTCGGCCTCGCTCGACGCCTTCCGAGAGGCGGACGGGGTCCGACCCTCGCCTGGGCGCCTCGAGGCCCCCGTCACGAGAACAGCCTGTGGGAGTGCTGAGCGAGGTCGCCGGGCGGGCTCTGCTCAACGACACTCTTGAATGTGTCGGGATCCCACAGCTCGACTCGGTCCATGTTTCCCGACAGGATCACGCTTCCCGACAGGCCGGCCCCCTGCTGCAGCGCCTGGGGAATCAGGATGCGTCCCTGCTTGTCCGGAGAGACCTCCACCGTGCGGGACAGGATGAGCCGCACCTCGTTCCACCCGTCCGGGTTGGTCCTCCGGTACTCGAGGAGGCGCTGCTGCACCTCTTCCCACTTGGCGAGGGGAAACAACGTCAGGTATGGAGCCTGCCACTGGAGCAGAACGAAGCGGTCCCCGTCGGCTTCACGCCGAAACGCCGACGGAAGGCTGACCCGCCCCTTCTCGTCCATCTGGTGCTCGTACAGCCCGACGAGGTTCAAATCGACTCTCTTGGTGGGTAAAAGTGGGATTAGGTGGGATGCAATGGTGCCATGATACACCCTGGTGGCCAGGCCCGCAAGGGTCTTTTTTTCCGATTTCTGCTGTTTCTCCCACTGCCCCCTCACACCTGAGAAACCCGCACCGGACAGGCACGAACGACACATCACGAACTTTCGGGTTTCGTTCGGATTTCGGCGGAATTGACCCTCGCACATCCCGGAAGTCGAGCGGGCGGTGGGGAGGAGTGGGACAGATGTGGGATTCGGGGCTGCCTCGCCTACCGATCCCGAACAGTGGCTCGCCCGGGGAGAGCGAGCAGAGGGGGGGTGTGTCACGCCCCGAAAGGCGAAGCGCCGCGGAGCCCGAAGGCCCCGCGGCGCCGGTGCACCGCAGCGGAGAAGAGCGCCTACGCGCCCTAGCGTCCCCGCTTGATGATCGCCTGCTGGATGTCGATGTACGTCTGCGTGTTGCTCAGGAGCTGCTTGGGATCCAGCTTCGCCGCCGTCTGTGGATAGGTGCCCACGTTCTGGAAGAGCTTGAGCGCTTGCTGGAACTTGGGCAGCGTCGCCTTGGCGGAGGCCAGCGTACCGGGCGCCTGCTCCTTGATGGCCAGCTGGAAGAGGCTCCAACCCTGCCAGAAGTTCAACTGGTGGGTCATGGCGTCGCTGAGGTTCGGGAGCCGGCTGGCAGCTTGCATGTCGGACAGCGCGTAGGCCCAGTTGTTCTTCTGGACTCCCTTCGTGTACCCGTCCTGGAAGATCAGCTTGGCGGCGGTCTCCGCTTGCTGCGGGTCGCTTTCCGCCGCTTGGGCGAAGACACTCACGGCATCGCTGATGCGGCCGGCCTGGATGAGCCAGTTGCCCTGCCGCAGAGTGACGTTGGGGTACGAGGGGTTGATCTCCTTGACCCGGTCCAGCGCCGCCAGGGCCTCGTCGAGCTTCCCGGCCCGTTGCAGCGCGTCGGCGTAGTACGACCAGATCGCGTCCTCCTGCGGATGGGTCTTCAGGGCCTTCTCGGCCGTGCCGATGGCCTGGTCGAGGTCGTCGAGCTGGACGTACGCCGCGATGATGTTCTTGAGGTCCGACACCGGGGTGTCCTCACCCTTCGCGGCGTAGACCTTCTGGTAGGCGTCGATGGCCTTGCGCAGGTATTCCTGGGCCTCCGGAGCGATGCCACCTCCGTTCTCGGTGCCCATGTTCGCCTTCTGGTTGACGTTCAGGGCCGCGCTGAAGGCGAAGCCACCGAACTGCTCCAGCAGGTCCACATTCTCTGGATCGACGTCCAGGCCGGCCTGGATGAGCTGCATGGCGCCGGCGGGGTCACCGGCGGTCGCCAGGTCGTAGGCGATCTTCATGCGGACGTCCGCGCTGCCCGGGTTGAGCTCGAGGTAGCGCGAATAGTAGTCCAGCGCCTCGTCGTTGTGGTCCAGGGTCGCGGAGATGTAACCGGCGAGGCGCAGGGCGTCGTCGTGGACGCTGTTGATGGCCAGCACCTTCTTCAGCTCGGCGAGGGACTCTTCGTACTTCTTCTGCTGGAAGAGGATCTGCGCCTTCTGGTAGCGGGTGGCGATGGCATTGGGATTCAGCTCGAGCGCTTTGTCGCACTGGGCGAGGGCGTTGTCCCACTGCTGGCTCTGCGCGTACTCGACGCAGAAGGCCGCAGAGCGGACCTGCTGGTTGTAGCGGTCGAATTGGTCGAAGATGCCCTGCGCGGCCTCTTTGTCCTCCTTCTCGCCCACCGTGACCGGGTTCAGGTCGAACGGCTCGGAGGTGGCCATCGTGTAGATCGACGCATTCACCTTGTACTGGCCTTCGGGCGTCTGGGTGTACGACGCACACAGCGCGACCTGCGCTCCCATCTGCCCGGCGAGCTGGCGCGTGCGGATGCAGTCCAGCTGGTCCATCTTCATCTTGTACTTCTTGAGGTTCTTCTCGATGTCCTTCTTGTTCACCGGCTGGTGCGTGGCCAGCGTGTTCATGAGACCGCGGAGGTCCTCGGCCGCCTTTTCACCGAACTTCTTGTTGGCCCCTTCGAGCGGCTCGAAGTTCGGGATGAGCACCTTGAAGCGCTGCATTTCCTGAGCCCGAAGGGCTTGGGCGGGCAAGAGCAGCAAGCCCGCCGCGATGAACATGAACGTGAGTTTCAGCCGTCGGCCCATGACCAAGGTCTCCTCGGGGTCTTGCCCCTCCGTGTTCCAGCAGGTGGCGGCTGTCCGGACCCATACCGAACGCCATTCGAACACAATACCGAGCCTGGGCCGGAGGTCCTCCTCGGGACCGCCGGCCCAGAAACCTGCGAATCTATCGGGACTCCGGATACAAGGTCAACCGGAGATTTTTTTCATGGGACTTGTCCGGCTTCTATCCCCGACGCCTGTCGGTGTTCCCCGGTAGCGTGGTGTGGCGGAAGTCCGTTGAGCACCGAGGGTGTTGCTGCGCCGCCGGAGCGAGGCGCGCCGACGAAGGACTAGCAGCGCTAGTTCGAGGAGGTGCAACGAAGCATCCGGTGGATGCAGCGGCGCCC
>JAJDNI010000171.1 GCA_022340755.1 Gemmatimonadota bacterium | reverse complement strand
GGCGCCACGGACCTGCCCGGACTGGCGGCGCTGCTCTCCGTGTGCCATCTGGTGGTGACGAACGACACCGGACCGATGCACCTTGCAGGGGCGGTGGGAGTGCCGACCGTGACGCTGTGGGGGCCCTCCGACCCTGGGGAGGTCCGTCCGGTGGGAGCGAAGGACGCACGCGTGACAGGCCCCGAGCTGCCGTGCAAGCCGTGCTTTCGCAACGAGTGTCCGCGCTCCGGCGCGGGTACCCTGCTTCCCGAAGCTCACGAGGAGTGCATGCGCCTCATCAGCACCGATGACGTCGTGAAGACTGCCAGTGCCCTCTTGAACGAGGCACGGGCATGACCGGTAAGTGGGCCGTGGGGGTCGACATCGGCGGCACCAACGTGGTGGTCGGCCTGGTGGGCGCCGAGGACGGAGCCACTGCGGCCCTACGTTCGCGTCCCACGGCCTCCATGCAGAGCGCGGAAGACGCCGTCGATCAGATCGTGGAAATGGCGCGAGAGGTGATCACAGAAGGGCTGGCGGCGGTAGGGTGTCGGCGGGAGGACGTCCTGGGCGTGGGCATCGGCAGTCCGGGCCCCCTCGACCTCGAGGGTGGCATCGTGCTCGACGCATTCAACCTCGGTTGGAAGGAGTTCCCGCTGCGGGATCGAGTCGCGGTAGCCGTGGGGCTGCCGGTGCATCTCGAAAACGATGCGAGAGCGGCCACCTGGGGTGAGTACTGGCGGGGGGCCGGGCAGGGTACGCGATCCCTCGTCGGCGTGACCCTCGGCACGGGGATCGGGGGAGGTGTGATTCTCGACGGTCGCCTCATGCACGGGGCGTCGGCCACGGCCGGAGAGATCGGTCACATGACCATCGATTTCACCGGAAGGCGATGCAAGTGCGGCAACTACGGGTGCCTGGAAGCGTACGCGTCCGGAGCCAACATCGCCGCACGGGCCCGGGAAGGGGTGGAGGCCGGTGCAGAGTCGATTCTCCTCGACCTGGCGGGCGGGGATCCGGAGGGCATCACCGCCGCGACGGTCTCGGAGGCCCTCCTCCGCGGTGACGCCTACGCGAACGAGGTCATGCAGGAGACGGCGAAGATCCTCGGCGCGGGCATCGCCAACGTTGTGAACGTCCTCAATCCCGAGATGGTGGTCATCGTGGGGGGCGTCACACGGGCAGGCGAGCACCTGTTCGTTCCCCTCCGCGCGGAGGTACGCCGCCGCGCGTTTCGGGTGGCGGAGCAGGCTTGCCGGATCGTCCCGGGCGCCCTTCCCGATACCGCGGGCGTCATCGGAGCAGCGGGCCTTTTCCTCGAGAGCCGCCGGGTGTAAGGGCCGTGCCGGGGCGGCGCACGCTGGGCGTGGTGGGGACCCTGGTCTGGGACCGCATCCTCGACCGCGACGGACGGGCTCATCCCATCGAGGAATGGGGAGGCATCGCCTATGCGCTCTCGGCCTTGCGGGCGTCCCTCCCGGAAGAGTGGACCGTTCTGCCCATCGTGAAGGTCGGACGGGATCTTGCCGAGGACGCCTTTCGGTTCTTGAGGGAGATCCCGGGCCTCGAGGTCTCCACCCTGGTGGTGGTTCCGGACATGAACAATCGGGTGGAGATCCGATACACCACCGAGGAACGCAGGCTCGAGCGGCTGACCGGTGGCGTGCCGCCGTGGACGTGGCCGGAGCTCGCCCCCCTCACGGAGCTATGTGATGCCCTGTACGTCAACTTCATCTCCGGCTACGAGATGGAGTTGGAGACGGCGATGGCTCTGAGGATGGCGTACCCGGGACCGACGTATGCGGATCTCCACTCCCTCTTCCTGGGGATCAACGTCCACGGCCTCCGAATGCCCAGGACGCTCCAGGCGTGGCGCGATTGGCTGCGGTGCTTCGACGGGGTCCAGATGAACGAGGACGAGTTCGGACTCCTGGGTCTGGCCACCGGTGACCCCTGGCACCTGGCGGCCGAGGCGCTGGGACCGGACCTGAAGCTCCTCACCGTGACCCTGGGGCCGCGGGGTGCCGCGTACGTGGTCAGCGGTGACTTCGAGGCGGAGCCCGCCAAGTGGCGCCGCCGGCGCGGAGTGGGAGTGCCCGCCTCGGCGCGCAGCGGGATGGTCTCGCGGGCGGGTGGCCCGCTGAAGGGCGATCCCACCGGGTGCGGCGACGTCTGGGGCGCTACCTTCTTCTCCAGGCTGCTGGCGGGGGACGGCCTGGAAGAGTCGATGAGCGAGGCCAACCGCCTCGCCGCACGGAACGTCGAGCACCGTGGAGCGCGAGGGCTCTATCGGCACCTCCGCGGTCACCTCTCCCACACGGAGGAGTAGAGGCGTGCAGGTCATCACCATTCCCGGATCCCTCGACCACCAGACGGTGGACGAGCTTCTGGACGGAGTCGCATCGGTCGAAGAGGGCCGCCGGGCCCTCTTCGACGGCCGACACGTGCGCTGGGTGGATCCCAACGGCATGCTCGCGCTTCTCGTGGGAGGCGCCGCGGCGGTCCAGCGAGGCGGCGCGCCCCCACGGCTCGAGCTCCCGGAAAGCGCCGACGTGCTGGGATACCTGTCACGCATGGGGTTCTTCAGGGAGGCACAGGGAGTCTTCGAGTTCGAGGACCGCACGCCCAAGCGTGGGAGCGGCCCGTCGGACGTGCTCCTGGAAATCACGCCGGTACGCGCGAACGTGGACGTCCACGAGGTGGTGAACCGAGTGCAGACCCGCTCCGGAGCGATTCTCGCGTCCAAGCTCGGATACCCCGCCACGGCCGTGGTACAGTTCAGCGTCATCCTGTCGGAGGTCTGCCAGAACATCGTGGAGCACGCCGAGTCACCGGGATGGGTGGCGGCACAGGCCTACAACTGGTCCAAACGCCTGGGCCGGTGGGTGGTGGTGATCTCTGTCATGGATCTGGGCCGGGGCTTCCGGGGCTCCCTCGGCGCCGAGCATGCGGCGCGCTACGGAGACCGCTGGAGCGATGCCACCGCGCTGGAGGCCGCGTTCCTGCACGGCCTGACGAGATTCCCGGACTCCGGCCGCGGCCAGGGCATCCAGCAGATCCGCCGTCAGGTGCAGCGGTGGAACGGGGCCATCACCATCCGCAGCGGCACGGCTCGAATCGGTCAGGTACCCGAGTGGGACGATGCCCCCCCGCTCACCGACGGTCTGGCCCCCTTCCCGGGTGCACAGATCAGCATCGTCCTGCCGGCGCGGAGCGCGGGGGACGCGTGACGAGCGAGCTTCCCGTCGATCCCATCGCCATCGACGTCGGCGATCTCCTCCAGAGGACCGTCGCCTCGCTCTACTCCCACCTGGTCACCCGCCAGACGGGGCGAGCGGTGCGCATGGCCATCGAAGCGCGGATCCACGACGCCGGGGACATGTCCCTCTCGCTCATCGACCTGTCCGAAGTCACGATCATGGACTTCTCGTGCGCGGACGAGGTGGTGGCCAAGCTGCTGCAGGGATACCAGCGACCCGGTCGCGCCGAGGCGTTCTTCGTCTTTCGCGGTGTTCGCGAGCCCCATCGCCATCAGATCGAGGTCGTCCTGGAGCGCCAGGGACTGGCCGCCGTCGCTGAGACCGAACCAGGCCGCTTCGAGCTTCTGGGGGCTGCGACGGCGGAGGAGGTGAGCTCCTGGCAGGCCCTCGAGGAGCGGGGGCTCCTCACGGAGGACGAGATGGCCCAGGGGATTGCCGAGTCCCGGCGCGAAGAGGCGCTCGATCGCCTGCTGCGTCGGCGGCTGGCGTTCCGGAGCCCCGTCACGGGCCGCTGGCACGCCCTCAGCCGATTGGTGTCGCACCTTCTCTGACCGCTGCGACCGGAACGCCTCGACGCACGACGGCCGGACCGGTCACTCCGGTCCGGCCGCGTCGTGCAGGTCGGCACGCATGCCACCCGCGCGCCGGGTCATGATGAAGGCTCTACTTGCCGGCCATGAAGGGATACCGGTAGTCGGTAGGCGGCACGAAGGTCTCCTTGATGGAGCGCGCGCTCACCCACCGCAGCAGGTTCAGCATGGAGCCCGCTTTGTCGTTCGTGCCGGATGCCCGGGCACCGCCGAAGGGCTGCTGCCCCACCACGGCGCCGGTGGGCTTGTCATTGACGTAGAAGTTGCCGGCCGAGTCCCGGAGCGCGTCCATGGCCTCGCGCACCGCCCGCCGGTCCTGCGCGAACACCGCGCCGGTCAGGGCGTAGGGCGATGTAGAGTCCACGAGCTTCAGCGTCTTCTTCCAGTCGGCGTCCGGGTAGACGTGGACGGTGAAGACCGGCCCGAAGATCTCGTCGCACATCGACTCGTAGTCGGCGGTCTTGGCGAGGATCACCGTGGGCCGGATGAAGTAGCCCTCGGAGTCGTCACACTGGCCGCCGGCGATGATCCGCGCGTCCTTGGACTTTCGGGCCCGGTCGATGTAGCCCTTGATCTTGTCGAAGGCAGCCCTGTCGATGACCGCCGCCATGAAGTTGGAGAAGTCGGCCACGTCGCCCATGGAGATGTCGTTCACAGTCTCCACCAGAGGCTTCCGGATCTGCTTCCACAGGCTCTCGGGGACGTAGGCCCGGGACGCTGCGCTGCACTTCTGTCCCTGGTACTCGAAGGCGCCGCGCACCATGGCGGTGAGGAGTGCGTCCGGATCCGCCGACGGGTGCGCGACGATGAAGTCCTTTCCGCCGGTTTCGCCCACGATGCGGGGATAGGACCGGTAGGAGCCCACGTTGGCGCCGATGTCCCGCCAGAAGGAGTTGAACACTTCCGTGGATCCGGTGAAGTGGATCCCTCCGAAGTTGGGATCCGCCAGGACCGCCTTGGTGATCTGCGCCGAGTTGCCGGTGATGAAGTTGATGACGCCCGGTGGCAGGCCGGCGGCCTCGAAGAGCTTCGCCATGTAGTAGTTGGAGAAGAGCGACGTGCGCGCAGGCTTCCACACCACCGTGTTGCCCATGATGGCTGGCGACGACGGCAGGTTGCCGCCGATGGACGTGAAGTTGAAGGGGGTGATGGCGTAGACGAAGCCTTCCAACGACCGGTACTCGGAGCGGTTCCACATACCCGGATCCGACATGGGCTGCTGCGCGTAGATCTGCTCGGCGAAGTGCACGTTGAACCGGAAGAAGTCCACCACCTCGCACGCCGCATCGATCTCGGCCTGATGGGCGGTCTTGCTCTGGCCGAGCATGGTGGAGGCGTTCAGGATCTGCCTCCAGGGGCCGGCCAGCAGCTCCGCGGCCTTGAGGAAAATGGCCGCACGGTCCTCCCACCGCATGGAGGACCACTCGCGGTGCGCCCGCATGGCGGCGGCGATGGCCTTCTTGACCTCCTTGGGACCGGCCTTGTGCGCCTTGGCCAGCACATGCCCGTGCCTATGGGGCATGACGACGTCCAGCGTGTCGCCTGTCCGGATCTCCTCGCCCCCGATGAGGAGCGGGATCTCGATGACGGTGCCGGCCATCTCCTCGAGACGGGCTTTCAGGGCTGCTCGCTCGGGGGTTCCGGGCGCATAGGAGAGGACGGGCTCGTTGACGGGTGGGGGTACTTTCACGTTGCCGCTCATGGTGGCCTTCTTAGAAGTGGCGAGTCGGGGCCGGGACGGTGCGCGGGCATGAAAAAGGGAGGCGGGGAACCAAGCGTTCTCCCGCCCCCCGCTAGTCCGGCGTGAATCACCAGAAAATCTCACCTCCGCGCCATCCTCACGCAACCGCGTTCGGACCCCTGCTGGCCGCTCCGAGACAGCGGATCGTCTTGCCCCCGGGGACCTCCTCGATGGGTGGATCCAATCGGGCGGTCGCAGGTAAACGGTGGTGATCCCCGGCGCAGGCCGCTCGGGGATCGTGACTCACGATTGCCTCTTGTGGAGCCGGGGAGATCCTCCTGTGCTCACGAGTCTTCCGGGGTCGCAACGCGGAAGAGACAGCCGTTGGACATGACTGCCCGAGAGAAGATCCTGGAGGTGCTCGACGCCATCCGCCCGGCCATCCAGGCCGACGGGGGTGACGTCGAGCTGTTGGCCTATCGCGAGGCCGACGGGGTCGTGGAGGTCCGGCTGCTCGGCGCCTGTGAGTCCTGTCCCATATCCATGATGACGCTACGCGAGGGTATCGAGCGTCGCCTGAGGAGCACCGTTCCCGGCATCGTCGAGGTGACGGCCCTCTGACATCCGGAACCACTCGCGGCGAGCCACACCCCCACTATGTCCCTTTGACGATCGGTCGAAACCATGAGCAATGACGAGCTGCGCAGCTCGGTGATGGCAGCCCTCGCCCGCGTGGTGCACCCGCGCACCGGCCAGGACCTCGTGTCCAGCGGCCACGTGCGCGACGTCGAGGTCCAGGAAAACGGCGAGGTGCGCTTCGCATTCGCGCTTCAGCCCGACGACCCGGGCGACCTGGTCAAGGTCGCGCGGGGCACGGTGGAGGGCCTCCGCGGGATCGCCGCGGTGAAGATCAACGTCCTGCTTCCCCAGATGGGCGGATCAGGGGGAGGGGAACGCACGGGAGGGCTGAAGCCCGGCTCCGTGCCGGCGCCGACCCCCAGACCCGGCCTCCTCTCCCAGGTAGGGCATGTCGTCGCCGTGAGCTCGGGCAAGGGAGGCGTAGGTAAGTCGATGCTGGCTTCGAACCTGGCGGCCGCCCTGGCGTCGCAAGGCGCGAAGGTCGGCCTCCTGGATGCCGACATCTACGGGCCGAACATTCCCCTCATGTTCGGTGAGACCCGACGGCCGCAGGTGACGGGCGCCGAGGGCAAAGAGATGATCGAGCCCCTCCAGGCCTACGGAGTGCGCCTCATGAGCCTGGGATTCCTGCTGGACAAGGAGCAGCCCGCCATCATGAGGGGGCCGCTCATCTCCGGAATCCTGAAGCAGTTCCTGGAACAGGTCGCGTGGGGGCCGCTGGACTTCATGGTGGTGGACATGCCCCCGGGCACCGGCGACGCGCAGCTGTCGCTGGTTCAGTCCATCGATGTAGACGGCGCGGTGATGGTGACGACGCCTCAGGACGTGTCCACAGGTGACGTGCGGCGCGGCGTGAAGATGTTCGAGCGGGTGAACACCAGGGTCCTGGGGATCGTGGAGAACATGAGCGGCCTCGCATGCCCCCACTGTGGCGAGCTCATCGACGTCTTCGGGTCCGGGGGCGGCGAGCGCCTGGCCACCGAGATGGGCCTCCCGTTCCTGGGACGCGTACCTCTGGACCCGGCGGTGCGCACGGCGGGAGACGAGGGGCGGCCCAGCGTGGTCGCTGCGCCGGACTCGCCGGCGGGGCAGGCGTTGTTCGAGGTGACCCGCGTCGTGAAGGAGGCGCTCAACGCGCTCGAAGTCGGTTAGCTTACTCGCCTTCGAGCCACTTGCGGTCGGCCGCGGTCAGGGAGTCCTTGCGCCGGACCTTCTGAACGATCTTCATGACGATCCATCCCACGAGCAGGAGGGGTGCGACCTTCGTGAGGAGGAAGACCGCCAGGCCGAACGTGAGGGAGAAGATCGTGCCGACGATGGACAGCACGATTCCCGCCACGATGAGGGTGACGAGACCCACGGCGAAGAACGTCAAGAGCGTGCCGATCATCGTTCCAACCTCCCTTGGTGCCTATGCTTCTCCGGGCCTCAGCGGATCCACGCGACCGTGACGCTACCGAAGGCGGCGTTGAGGTCAATGTCGATCTTTCGCTTCGCTGTGTCCCAATCCAAAGAGTAGTACCGATCTCCTCTCTTCACTAAGCCCTGCGAGTCCAGCGACGTCAAGAAGCTGTCTTTCCGCAGCCTGACCCCCAGGCCTTCGGGGAAGCGCAGCTCCAGGGAGCCCAGGCCCATGTCCAGCTTCACGGTGGCGTCCCGCTCCCAGTCCCCGTCGAACCAGAGCGTGACCGCCCCCACACCGGCCGAGACCTCGATGCGGTCGGCGTGCAGGTTTCCCAGGTGCCGTGCCTCGAAGTCCGCGGCGCCCACCTCGAAACGTGCCTTCTCCATGGCCAGCTCGTTGGGCTCGGACACGTCCACGGTGGATTCCGAGGCACCGGTGCTGACCTCGAGGCGTGTCAGCGAGAGCCCGCCCAGGTCCAGGTCCGCGCGCACCGCGCCGAGCTTCAGGTCGAGGTCCATGGGGACGTCGCGGGCGAGCTCGAGGTTCATCTCGCCCCCCGAGCGGTTCTTCCCGATGTGAACCGAATGTCCCAGGCTCTCGAGTCCGAGCTGTAGATCGTTGCCGTGGTACTCGGCCTTGGGCTCGAAGGAGTCCTCGTCGTAGCGGAGCTGCATCCGATAGAGGAGGCCGTTCTTCGCGGGCCCCACCCGGAAAGTACCGGCACCGTACGTGACCTCGACGTTCAGGTTCTTCTCACCCGAAGCCTGCCTGGACATCGTCACGGTGCGCCAACTCTGAGCCCCTCCCGGTCCAGGGAGGCAGGTCACCGCGGCAAACACCGCCGCCATCGTCCACCCCACCCTACGCATCGTTGTCTCCCTGAGGCTCGTCGGGAGCCACCGGCGGCTCCTCCGACGGACCGTCGTTTCCAAGATCCATGTCGGCAGCGCTCTCCCACTCCGCGTCGTACGCCCCTGCGTACGCCTCCCTGCGACGGCCGCCTCGCGTGAGGATGACCGCGCCGAAGCCGATCTGCAGGGCCACGATGGAGATCATCACGCCGACGAAGGTGAGCAGGCCGTGCACGAACCCGAGGAACGGAACCATGGACAGGACGTGCCCGGCGATGAAGAAGGCGCCCAGCCCGACCAGGCCGCCCACGATGGTGTAGACCGGGTTCGACTTGCGAATCCAGTCCGTGTAGCGATAGTCGCTGTCGGCCAGCCATTCGCCGACGTTCCTGGCCACGGAGAGGTATCCGAGCAGGGCGGCGGCCACCGCTGCCAGCGGGAAGAGCGGCAGCCAGGCGATCATGACCGGAATGCCAACGATGGATACGGCCAACGCCACCGCGCCCACCAGCCAGATGGGGATCAGCAGGAACGTGCCCGCGAGACCGACCATCGCCGAGCGCCCAGGAGCCATGCGGGCCATCTCGGCGACGTTGTCGAGGTTGTCTCCCGCGAAGGCCAAGACACCCATGGCGAGTAGGGTGAGCACGAAGATGGTGACCATGTCCTGGATGAGGCCGCCCAACCCGCGGAAGACCCCCCCGAGGGGTGCGAAGAACGACGAGGCCGGGCTGCGCCTCGAGCGGGTGGCGTCGCGAACCTGGTTGCGCAACTCATCTCTGAGCTCGTCGCGCACCTGATCGCGGATGCGGGCCCGGGTCGCGCTATCGACGACGCTTTCGTCACCGGATACGTCCCGCACCTCGCCGTCGACGGTGCCCCCGTCTCGCTCGATCCGTGAGTCGGCGAGACGCACGTCGCCCGTGATGTGCCCTCCGTCCCGGAGCTCCAGCGTTCCTCCCACGACGATCACGTCACCGTCGACGGTGCCCTCGACGCGGGCATCCCCCTGGATGACCACGAGGTTGCCTTCCACCGTCTGGTCGGCCGCGACGTCCACGTCTTCGTCGATGTGGAGCTGGATGTTGGTGTCGATACCCGTGAGCGCTTGCTCCAGAAGGCCCAGCCGTCCGGCTTGGCTCAGGAGCGCCTGGAGCAGGGCACCTTGATCTCCCTTACCCACCGACAGGGAGATGTCCGGCTTGGGCTTCTCGGGCGCGGCCTTGGTGGTCAGGGCGTCCTGGATCGCCTCGTCGATCCGATGCCCCATGGCGCCGTCGTTCCCCTTCAGGTCCGCGGGAGGGGACCAGTCCCGAAGCAGCGTGGCCAAGGCGCCGTCGTCCAGGGACACGGCCCCTCCGAGAAGCGCCCGCCAGGCCGCGTCAAGTCCGCCCGCCGGGTCATAGGTGCCAACGGTCTCGCCGTCGATGACGACGGATCCGTCACGCATGGCGATCTCCAGAGGCTTGCCCTGGGCGAACTCCAGGCGGAGCGTCGCCTCGGACCTGCCCACCGCCACCTCCTTCGAGACCACGGCTCGGTCTTGCGCCCGCGCGCACGCGGGCACCGCCAGGGCGAAGAGACTCAGGGCCAGCAGGCCCTTACTGGATCGAAACATGTGCGTACCGACCCTCCACCCGACGGGTGGGGACGAGATTCCGATAGAGCACCCAGGCCGCGGCCACGGTGCCCAGCGAGAAGAACAAGAACATCGCCGCCAGCGCAGATGGTGAGCGCACGACGGATTCGAGAAGCGAGTAGAGCCCGAACAGGCTTTCACTCTCCAGCGCGGTCCGCGACAACGCGGTCCAGGCGGCGGAGAGCAACCCCGACGCCTTCCACCAGGCGAAGGACGCCAAGGCGCTCGGCGTCAGGGCCGGGTGCGTGAACACCGTCCAAAGCACCAGGCCTATCGTGGTCAGGGGGGTGACCGCGACACCGCAGATGGCCGCCCAGGCGCGGCGGGTCCGGGGCAGCAGGCTCCAGGCCCACGCCAGGGCACGACGCCACTCCGGAGCCCGCACGGGCACCGGGGCCGGGATTTGCACCCGGGCCATGACCAGCTCCGCGAAATCCTCCGCCGGAGCGATTCTGCCCAGGCTGCCGAGCTTCGCCTCGAGGGACTTCCAGACCGCCACCTCGCCGGCGCAGACGTCACACCCGTTCAGGTGGGTCCGGACCCTCGCGGCCTGACGTTCGGGAAGAGCTCCGTCGACGTAGTCCTGCAAGCGATCCGACGCGGGATGCCGATCCCGACTACCCAGCCCGACCACGCTCGCGATGCGCGCAGCCAGGGGAAGAACCTCTGGAGCGCTCACCTCAGCGAGGACCCGATCGCGGAAGCCCGCGTGGGGTGCCAGCGTCGGCAGCGTCCCGAGCTCGTCGAAGAGGGAGCTCCACGCGGCGAGCTCGGACGCGCAACGGGCGCACGAAGCCAGGTGCTCCTCGGTCTGGATCCGCTCTCGCTCGGAGAGCTCTCCCTCGAGGAGCGCCTGGAGCGTCTCTGCGCCCAGATGCCCGTTGTTTTGCCCGTTCGTCACGGAAGAACTCCTTGGTTCGTCTGCCGACCGTCCCTACGGCCTGCGTTCGGGTGGAGTTTCACGTTTGTGACCTCCCGGAAACGTCCCCCCAACGGCCATCGGGCCCTGTGCCACAAGCTCGTTCGCGTCATCGCGTGCCTCATGTCGCCAGGTGGGCGAGGCGCTCCTTCAACTCGTTCCTCGCGCGGTGCAGGTAGGTCTTCACCGTTCCCAGGGGGAGTCCCATGATCTCGGCGATCTCGTCGTACGCGTAGCCCTCGACGTGGCGCAGCAGGATCACCGTCCGGTACTCCTCCCGCAGCTCGCCGATGGCGTCCTCGATCTGCCCACCGAGCTCCCTGTGCTCGAGGTGCTCATGGGGATTCTCGTCGGGCGACTCGATCACCAGGCGGGTCTGGTTCAGCTCCTCCTGGGATGTCGCGTGCGGGGACCCGTGGATGGAGACCGTGTCGAGCTTTCGCTTCCGCAGGTGATCGATGGTGTGGTTGTTGGCGATCTTGAAGATCCAGTTACTGAACTTGTAGCTGGTGTTGTAGCTGCCGATGGCGTTGAACGCACGGATGAAGGCCTCCTGGGCGAGGTCTTCGGCCAGGGTCCTGTCCCGCACCATGCGGTAGATGAGCGAGAATACGGGACGCTCATACCGCGTCAGCAGCTCGCGGAATGCGCCCTCGCGGCCCTTGGCCGCCAGGACAGCCAGCTCCCGATCGTCCAACTGGGGGTAGTCCAGAGCAGGCAGCCCTCTCGCGTCCGGCCGAGGTTTCGTGTGCCACCCGAGGGCGGCGTGATCGAGGGGAGCTGCGTCGGAGAGCATCGCGCCGCCCTACGCACCGGATGGCCCGGTGGTTTCGACGACGCCGTTGAGCCCCTCCGCCGCTTCCCGTAACTTTCGGCCCCGCACCGACCTGGAGCCCCTGGAATCTTACGCCGTCCCGGCCTGCCTGTCATGCCGTCAGAGCATCCTGCCAAACCCGAGGCCGGCGTTCACCGCGAGCGCCAGGTTCAGCGCCTCTTCTCGGAGATTGCGCCCCGCTACGACCTCTTGAACCACGTGCTGAGCTTGAACGTGGACAAGGGCTGGCGGAGAAAGGCCGTGGATCTTCTGGGTTGGGAGCACGCCGTGGACGGCCGATTCCTGGACGCATGCGCCGGCACGTTCGACCTGGCGTTGGAGCTGTCCGGGCGGCCGGGGTTCCGGGGTAGCGTGGTGGCGTCGGACTTCGCCCAGCCCATGCTGCGGGAAGGGGTCCCCAAACTGACGGCATCGTCCGTCATACCGGTGTGCGGCGACTCCCTGCAGCTCCCCTTTCCGGACGACACCTTCGAGGGCGCCACGGTCGGCTTCGGCGTGCGCAACCTCGCGGATCTGGAGGGCGGAATCCGGGAGCTGAGGCGCGTGCTGCGCCCAGGTGCGCGCCTCGTGGTACTGGAGTTCACCACGCCCCCGAACGCACTGGTGAGGTGGAGCTATCTCTTCTACTTCCACCGCATCCTTCCCCTGGTGGGCCGCCTGGTCTCCCGGCATCCCTGGGCGTACTCATACCTGCCCAAGTCGGTCGAGCAGTTCCCGGGGCCGTCCGCCCTGGAGGCGGTGTTCCGTGACGCCGGCTTTCGGGAAACGGACCACCGCCTCCTCAGCCTTGGGATCGCCGCCCTCCACTGGGGCGTGAAGTAAGGGGAAGACCGCTGCCTCAAACCCCCTCGAACAGCACCGTGCTGATGTACCGCTCGGCGAACGAGGGAACGATCACCACCATGGTCTTTCCCTCCATCTCCGGGCGAGCGGCGACCCGGTAGGCCGCCACCAGCGCCGCCCCGGACGAGATCCCGCACGGGATTCCCTCCACTCGAGCGGCCTCGCGCGCCATGTCGATGGCGTCCTGATTCGATACGGTGACCACCTCGTCAATGAGCGAGGTGTCCAGAATCTCGGGAACGAAGCCGGCCCCTATTCCCTGGATCATGTTCCCGGGTCCAGGCTCACCTCCCGAGAGGACCGGGCTCACCTCGGGCTCCACCGCCACCATGCGGAGCTCCGGGTTCCGCCCCTTGAGCACCTGTCCGCAGCCGGTGAGAGTCCCGCCGGTGCCCACGCCCGAGATCATCACGTCCACGCGGCCGCCGGTGTCGCGCCAGATCTCCTCGGCGGTCGTGCGGCGGTGGACGTCCGGATTCGCCGGGCTGACGAACTGGCCCGGCGCTACCGCGCCGGGGATCTCCGCGAGGAGCTCTTCAGCCTTGTCGAACGCGCCCTGGATGCCCGCCTCCTTGGGGGTGAGGTGGACCTCGGCGCCCAGGTACTTGAGCATCTTCTGACGCTCGACCGACATGGTCTCCGGCATCGTGAGCACGCAGCGGTAGCCGCGGGCGGCACAGACCATGGCGAGGGCGATGCCCGTGTTGCCCGACGTGGGCTCAACGACGGTGGAGCCCTCGTGCAAGGTCCCGTCGCGCTCCAGAGCCTCGATCATCGACAGACCGATTCGATCCTTGACGCTGGCCGCGGGGTTGAAGAACTCGAGCTTGAGGAGGACGTCGGCGCGGGCGCCGTGGCGGGACGACAGCTTGCTCGCACGAACGAGCGGGGTGTCCCCGATGGTGTCGAGGATGCTGTCGTAGACACGCCCGCGCCCGGGCGTGAAGGAGGCTCCGGCGTTCATGGGCAGGCTCCTGGTGGGAGGGGAGGGTCCGTCTCGACACGTCCAGCAGCGTGTCGACGCGTAAGGGGATAAGCCCCCCTGAAGGGGATTCGTTCCCCGAGCACCCCCCTCAGCCGCCGGGGCCGACGTTCAGGATCGTCACGGGTCCCAGCGAGGCCAGGCCGTCCCGCCCGATGCGATCCGGGTCGCCTACCACCAGGATCGTCATGCGCTCGGGGTGGAGGTACTTCCGGAAGACCTGGTTCACGGAGCGCGGCGTCACGTGCTGGATGCCTCTCAGGTAGCGCTCCAGCCAATCCTCCGGCAGGTCCTGCGCCATATAGAACATCCTGCGTGACACGATCTGGGCCGGGTCCTCGAAATTGAACACGAAGCCGTTGACCTGCTGGTCGACCGCGGTCTTGACTTCGCCGGTGGTGGGAGGGTCGTCCCGCATCTCCGCCATCGTCTTCAGGATGAGCTTGATGGCCGCCACCGTGTTCGCGGGGCTGGTGCGCGTCACCGCACCCACGAGGCCGTCGTACCGCCTCGGCGTCGTCCACAGCGACGACGCGGAGTAAGCGTACCCCTCCTCGGTTCGCACCCGCTCCATGAGCCGGCTCGAGAAGCCTCCTCCCCCCAGGATGGCGTTGCCGATCTGTGCGGCGAAGTAGTCCCGAGCCAGGCTCAGGTGCACGTCCGTGGGGTGCGCCATGACGATGACGCTCTGATCCAGCTTCTGCGGGATGACGAAAACTCCCGGCTGGCGGCGGATGTCCGGCAGCGGCGAGGGCGGCAACGGCTCTGCGCACGCGGCCCACCCCGCGAGAAGCCGCTCGAGCAGGGGGCGGAGGACATCCCAGGACGCGTCCCCGGTGGCGCCCAGCGTGAGGTTGCCCGGGCAGACGATGTCCGCGTGGAGCTGCCTGAGCACGGTCGGAGCCAGCTTGTCCCGGGTCAGGTCGGAGGCCTCCATCTGCCAGCCGATGGGGTGGTCGCCGTACAAGAGGCGGTTGAACTCGGTGAAAGCGAGTCGCTGCGGCTGGTCAGTGCGACGTCGGACCCCTTCCAACTCCTGACCACGCCACACCTCCACCTGCGTCGAGTCGAAGCCGGGGTCGCGGAGCATCTCGCCCCAGACCCAGACCGCCGTGTCCAGATGGGACGTGAGGGTGTTCATGCTGGAAACCACGCTCTCGCCCGCGCCCCCGAAAGAGGTCTGGACGGCGTAGTACTCGAGCAGCTCGTCCACCGAGTCGGGAGAGAGGGTCGTGGTCCCACCGTAGCGGAGCAGGGTGGGCAGCGCGGAGCCGGCCGCGTACTCGCTGTGGGGGAACCGGCCGTAGCCTCCCTTGAAACGGGCGAACAGGGTCACCAGCGGGAGGGAGTGGTCCTCGATGAAGAGGACCGGCACCCCCGCGACGTGCTCGATCCTGGGGATCGGCGGGTGAAAGTCCACGGGCCGGAAGCTGAGTGCCTCCGCGGCCTTCCTGCCCACGGGCGCCTGCCCGGCCGCCGGCCGAGACGCGACAGCCAACGACGCCGCCAGGACAAGGACGGTGGCCCCTGCGCTGCGGCGGATCATGGACGGCCCGCCGGCGGTTCGAGCGTGGCCACGGTCCGGTTTTCCTGGGTGAAATACCGCGTGACGACCCGGCGCACGTCGTCCGGAGTCACGGCCGCGAGGCGGGTCGAATGCCGGAACGTCTCTCGCCAGTCGCCGAACAGGGAAACGGATTCGGCGAGCTGGAACGCGAGCCCGAGGTTCGATTGAAGCCGCCGTAGATCTCCCGCCTCGACCTGATTCTTGACCCGCCCCAGCTCCGTCTCCGTGGGGCCCTCGGTGGCGAGCCGGCCGAGCTCGTCGTAGATCGCCGCCTCGACCTCCTCTGTCGTGTGGGGGGCTCGGGGAACGGCGCTTACCTGGAACAGGCGCGGGAACCGATCTCCCGGACCCATGGAGGAGGTCACCGACGTGGCCAGCCGATCTCCTTCCACGAGGCGCTTGTAGAGGCGTGACGTCCTGCCCCCCGAGAGGACGCTGGTGAGCATGGCCAGAGCCGGCGCGTCGGCGTCGTACACCGAGGGCACATGCCAACCGATGCGCAGGGCGGGCTGCGCGTCCCACCGCACCACCACGCGGCGCTCACCTCGCTGCTCGGGCTCCCGGGACAGGACCGGCGGGGGCTCCTCGCCCCGCGGCACAGGTGCCAGGTATTCCCGGGCCCAGCGGAAGACCTGATCCGCGTTCACGTCTCCGACGATGGCCAGGACCGCGTTGTTCGGTCCGTAGAAACGTCGGTAATAGCTCTCGACCTCGTGGCGCGTGAGGCTCTGGAGATCGGACATGTATCCGACCACCGGGAGGCGATAGGGATGCTCGGTGAACGCCGCCGCCAGGTGGGCCTCGTAGAGGAGGCCCCCCGGACTGGTCTCTACCCGCATGCGCCGCTCCTCCATCACCACGTTTCGCTCTGTGTAGAACTCCCGGAAGACGGGGTTCCGCATGCGATCGCTCTCGAGGACGAACCACAGCTCCGCCCGATTTGCAGGGATCTCGACGTAGTAGATCGTGGACTCGTTCGTGGTGGTGGCGTTCAGGCTCCGGGCACCGGCCCGGGTGAGGATCCGGTCGAACTCGTTGCTCACGATGAAGATGCGAGCGGTGTCCCCGAGCGCGGCGATCGCCCCTCCAAGGCGCATCACGGCCGCGGAGTCCCCTCGGGCGCGGACCCGGTTGAGGGTGTCGGCGGCCGCGTCCATGCGGGCGTAGATCTCTCTCTCCGCCGAGATGTTGCGGGTGCCCACCGTCGTGGTGCCCTTGAACAGCAGGTGCTCCAGCAGATGGGACGTGCCGGTGGTGCCCACGTGCTCGTTCACGCCACCGATCCCGTACTCCACCACGAAGGACACCGTGGGGGCTCCCCTGCGCGGCAGCACGACGAGGCGCAGGCCGTTGTCCAGCACGCGCTCCTGGACCGGCAGGCGCTCGCCCGGGGTGGGGCGGGTGGAGGCCGGCGAATCCTGGGCCCCGACGGACGCGGCGGCGACCGCAAGGGCCGCGGCGATCCATCCGAGGGTGGCCGCGAGGGGCCGGACGAAGCGGATCAACGGCGTCGAGCTCCTCCCCGTCTGGGCTGGCAAGACGGGCAGAAGTAGGCCGAGCGATTCGAGATCACCGTGCGTCGGATTCCGGCCCCGCAGGCCATGCACGGCTCGTCCTCGCGACCATAGACGTGCAAGCGGCGGCCGTACTCGCCCGCCTGTCCGTCGGCGTTGCGATAGTCCCTGATGGTGGTGCCTCCGAAGTCGATGGCGGCCTGGAGGACATCGCGAATCGCCTCACGCAGAAGCCGGGCTTCCCCGGCGGTAACGGTGCGTGCCCGCCGCGCCGGATGGATCCCCGCGAGGTGCAATGCCTCACTGGCGTAGATGTTACCTACTCCAGCTATACGCCGCTGATCCAGGAGCCATGACCGGATCGGGGACACCGAGCGGCGCAGAGCGCGGTGCAGGGCTTCGGCCGTGAAGTCTTCTTCCAGCGGCTCGGGACCCATGCGCGTATGCCGCTCCTCCCACTGGGCGGCGTCCAGAGCCTCCACGGTGCCGAACCTCCGCTGGTCGTCGAAGACCAGGACGGCCCCGGAGTCGAACCGGAACACCACCGCGGGATGCGTGGGCGATCCCGGGCCACGGGGTGGGCGGAGGAAGGGCAGCAAAGCCCCCGTCATCCCCAGGTTCACGGCAATGATACGACCGCCTTCGAGGCGCAGCAGGACGTTCTTTCCACGGCGGCCGACGCCCTCGATGCGGCGCCCCCTGACCCGGGCTCCGAAGGAGCGGGGGGACGTCCTGAGCACGTCCGGGTGGGGCGTCTCCACTCGCCGGATACGCTCGCCCACGACGCTGCGACGCAACCCCCTGACGATGGTCTCTGCTTCGGGTAGCTCCGGCATGGGAGGGTAGGCCTCCCTACGGGAGCGACGACCGGGCCCGCTCGCGCCAGCCGATGTCGCTTCTGAAAAAGGCTCCGGCGAAGGTGATGGCCGCCGCGGCCTCGCGGCTCCGGTCCGCGGCTTCCGGCACGTCGGCGCCCAGCGCCGTGACAGCGAGGACGCGACCTCCGGAAGTGACGAGCCGCCCACCGGCGTCGACAGCCGTTCCCGCGTGGAAGACCGTCAGTCCGTCGGACTCCAGGCCGCCCGGAACGTGGATGGCCTTGCCCTTCTCGTAGCTTCCCGGGTAGCCCCCGGAGGCGACGACCGTGGTGACGGCGGCACCTTCCCTCCAGCGCGCTGCTCGACCGCTCAGGGAGCCGCCTTCGGCCACGGTGAGCATGAGCTCCAGCAGGGACGATTCCATGAGGGGGAGTACCGCCTGAGTCTCGGGGTCGCCGAATCGGCAATTGAACTCCACGACCTTCAGGCCGTCGTCCGTGTGCATCAGCCCGGCGTACAGCAGGCCCTCGAACGCGCATCCCTGATCGGCCAGGGCCCGGAGAGTCGGCTCGAAGACCCGTGTGCGCGCTTCGTGCAGGATCTCGGGGGTGGCGATGGACACAGGTGCATAGGCGCCCATACCACCCGTGTTGGGACCCGTGTCGCCGTCGCCGACGCGCTTGTGGTCCTGGGAGGGGAGCAGCAGCAGCGGGTGCGTCCCGTCGCTGACGGCGAAGATCGAGAGCTCCTCCCCCTCCATGAAGTCCTCGACCACCACTTCGCGGCCGGCTTCTCCGAAGGACAGGTCGTCGAGCATCGAGCGGGCCGCATCGAGCGCTTCCTCGACGGTCCCGCAGACCACGGCGCCCTTTCCGGCGGCGAGACCTGAGGCCTTCACCACGATGGGCGCACCTCGTTCCCGCAGATACGTCTCGGCACCCGCGAGGTTGGTGAACGTCCGATGCTCGGCAGTGGGCACGCCGGCATCAAGCATGAGCTCCTTCGCGAACGCCTTGCTCGATTCGATCCGGGCGGCTTCGCGCGTGGGGCCGAAGACGGGCAACCCCTTGGACCGGAACCGATCGACGATCCCGGCGGCCAGCGGGGCCTCGGGTCCCACCACGGTGAGATCGATCCGCTGGGCGGCGGCCCACCCCGAGAGGGCTTCCACGTCCGTGGGGTCGATGCCCACCCCGACACAGTGAGGGATCATGCCCCCATTGGGGCGGGTGACGAAGATGTCCGCGTGGGGCGCGTCTCGGTGGAGCTTCCAGAGAAGGGCGTGCTCGCGCCCACCGTTTCCGACGAGAAGGATGCGCATGGCCCAAAATCCAGAGACGGGGCGGTCGGGCTACCCGCCCGACCGCCCCGGCGTCCGCCCGGTGGACGGACGGCTCCACTCCGTCAGCTCTTGAAGCCTCCCATGATCTGCTCGCCCATCCTCTTCGCCGCGGCGGTCATGGTGTCGAGAATGTCACGGGCGCCCTCCGAATAGGCCTGGGCGGCCTCCTTCAGGTCCTCCTGATAGGCGCGGTCCGGATCGCCCCTGCGCTGGTATTCGCCCCGGACGATGCGGTCGTAGTCTCCACCCTCGATCCATGTGCGCAGCTCGCTCACACGGATGACCCAGAAGGGGTGCGTGGAGCCGATGAGGTTGAGGATCTTGAACACCTGGTCCGCGACGTCACCGCTGTCCCGGTACTCCTCGGCCTGCACGATGAACTCCTGCAGGCTGGTTTCCCCGTCGTCGCCGCCTCCGGCCATCTTGAGCATCGTCCGCATGACGGTCTCGGAATCCTGGATGGCCAGCAGCCCCGCGCGATCACAGGAAAGCTCGCTCTTCCTGTTCCACTCCAGAAGTGCCACGAGCACCGCGCGTGCCGCCAAACCCACGATAGGGAAGCCCATCTGCGCCAGCTGGAGAAGCAGGTAGGTCATCGTCCTGTACAGGACGTGGTCGCTCAGGATGTGACCCAGCTCGTGGCCCATGATGTAGGCCAGTTGGTCGTCGTCCAGAAGCGCCACCGTTCCCGAGTTGAGGATGATGAACGGGGACTCCATGCCGTACGCCCCGGCGTTCACGATGGGCGTCTGCGAGACGTAGAGCGGATAAGCTTCTGGAGAATCCAGCGTCTTCAGGACGTCCTGATAGAGGCCGTGCACCCGCCCGAACTGGTTCGGGCTGACGCGCACCGCATTGGCCTGGAAGGCCAGGCGGATCGGCTTCTCGCCGAAGAACCCGAACAGCTTACGGAGGACCTCGTCGAAGACCGGGATCCTCCTGAGAGCCTGGAGGGCCGCCTTGTCCGCGGGGTGCTCCCACGACCGGGGCGCGATATCGGTGAGGATGCGTCGTGCCTTGGCCTCCCCGCCGTTCTGTCCCTCGGTGCGATCCTGATCGTCCGCCATTGTCACATCCCCTTGCGTGAGTTCCCCGCTTTGGATCCCGCGCCGCCCACGGGGCGGGCCCTTCGCCGGTAGGAGGGAGCAGGGCGCCGCTGTCCCGGACTACGTGGGCCAATGGACGCCGGTTTCATGAGCTTCGGCCCTCTCGGGCCGGTGGACTTGTCGACTACTACCCCAGGACGCGCTCCGGGTCCGCGGGCAGGTCGGCCTCGTCCGCGATCCCCACCGAGAGCCGCGCCGGCGCCGGAGTCGGCCGCGCGTTGACGGAAACCGTGTTCATGAGGCACACTTACTCACTTGCGATCATGTCGTCCAGGCGGGACGCCGCCTCCCACCCCGATCGAGAGGAGTCCGTGCCGGTACAGCTCCCGCCGGAGCTCATGGTGAGCGTGTCGGGTGTCCGGGGCAGGGTGGGTGCTCCGCTGACCCCCGAGCTGGTGGCCGGAATCGCCGCGGCCTTCGGCGCCTTTCTCCGTGCCGAGGGTGACGATGGTCCGGTCTTCGTGGGCCGCGACTCCCGCACCTCGGGCCCCATGTTCGCCAGAGCCGCCATCGCCGGCCTCCAGTCGGTTGGGTGCGACGTGGTGGACCTCGGGGTGGTTCCCACACCCACGCTCCTGTTGGCGGTGGAAGACGCCGCCGGCGCCGGGGGGCTCGGCGTCACCGCCAGCCACAATCCCGCGGAGTGGAATGCCCTCAAGCTGGTCTCCGGAGAGGGCATCTTCCTGGACGCCGACCGTGCCGCCCGATTCCGGCGTTTCCTCGCCGAGGTCGACCCGCCTCGGGTGTCCTGGGGCGAGCTGGGTGCCGTGGACCAGGACCCGAGTGCGTGGCAACGCCACCTGGAGCGCATCCTGGCTCTCCGCCTCCTCGACGTGGAGGCCGTGCGGAGCCGGGGCTTCCACGTCGCGGTGGATTGCGTCCACGGTGCCGGCGGTCCGGTCATCATCGACCTCCTCGAGGCGCTCGGCTGCACCTGGACCGGCATCGGTATGGAGGCCGACGGGCTCTTTCCCCGCGATCCCGAGCCCAGGGCTGCAAATCTTGCCGACCTCGGGCGTCTTGTGGTCGAATCCGGCGCCGCCGTCGGGCTGGCCATCGACCCGGACGTCGACCGGCTCTCCCTCGTGGACGAGACCGGCCGGCCCATGGGTGAGGACCTGACTCTGGCCCTCGCGTCGGCCGCCGTGCTCCAGCGGACGCCCGGGCCCGTGGTCACCAATCTATCGACCAGCCAGGTGGTGGACGACGTCGCCCGGGCCTTCGGCTCCGGCGTCATCCGGGCTCCGGTGGGTGAGGTCAACGTCGCCAGGAGAATGCAGAAGGAAGGAGCCGTGTTCGGAGGGGAAGGAAACGGCGGCGTGATCCTGCCGGCACTCCATTACACCCGGGACGCCCCTCTGGCC